>CAZXGB010000001.1:0-13161 GCA_964640005.1 uncultured Actinomycetes bacterium
CCCCCAGATGAACAGCCGTACCCCGATCTGCTTGTCGCTCAGATTTGGGCGATCTCGCACATCCCACGGAACGGTGGGTCGTAAAGCCCGAAGCCTGGCGGCGCTCGCAAGCCGGTTCAGGGCGCGGGCGCCGGCTCCGAGCGAAGCCGCTGAAGTTTCGTGACTCGCCCGCCGATCAGGTACTCGGTCACGAAGAGGTTGCCGTCGCCGTCCACCGCCACGCCGTGCGGGCTCATGAACTTTCCTGGCTCGAGCGAATCGTTCCTGACGATCGTGCCGTCCGGCAAGAGGCTGTTCGGCCAACCCGGGCGTTGGTCGGCGGCCGGGTTTTCGCCGAGGTAGCCGATCAGACTGTCAGTTGAATCTAGAACCGCGATCCGCGATCCCTTGAACTCGGCAATGAGCAACCGGTCTTCGTCGCCTCTGATGTCCGTCGGTGCGACCAGTAATTCCGTCCCGAAGTCACGTCTGAACTGGCCTGAGGTGGCGTAGACCTGGATCCGGTGGTTGGAGCGATCCCCGACGTACAGCTCCGGCACCGGCCTGCGGTGATCCAGATGGACGCAGTGGGGACAGCTGAAGCGCCCACCGGCGAGCTCTTCCTCGCCTGAGAGAGTGCCCACGTACGATCCCGAGCCGTCGTATTTGTGGACGTAGCTCTGGCCATAGCCGTCGGCCACCCAAATCTCGTCGGCGCCTTCATCCACGGCTGTAGCCGTCGGAGCAAATGGGGCGGTGGCGTAGGCATCTAGGCTGGGTTTCGGCAACCGTGCCAGGACCTCGCCCTCGAGATCCACTGCGATTACCTGCCCACCCGCCGGCCCAAGCTCGATCTCGTAATTCAGTTCCGGGCGTCTCTTCCTGCCCGGGTCTGAGATCCAGAGGACGTCAAGGCCCCGGTGCGAGGCCAGAGTGATGCCGTGGATCTCTGTGACGGGAACCTCGAACGATCGAGCCAGCGATCCGTCGGGCTCGAAGACCAGCACCCGCGGCATGCCGGGGTCGCCTGTGAACAGCCTGCCATCCGGGGCAATGGCGAAGGTGGTGTGCGCCCACCCGCGGCGGCTGGCGTCGAGATCCGGCATCCCCGCCCACGCTTCGAGCCATTCGTACCTGAGCTCGCCGGCTGAGAGCTGGGGACGCCTTGCCGTCGGTTCCAGCCTGCGCGACTCCCTTCAGACTTCCCGGGTGTTCACGATGATCCGGACGTGCTTGTCCGGTTCGTCGATCAGCTTCTGGAAGCCTTCTGAGACGATGTCTCGAAGCGCAATCCGATCGGTGATGAAGTGCTCGGCATTGACCCGGTTGTCCGCGGCCAGAGCAATCGCGCGCGGGAAGTCGTCGACGTAGGCAAGGCATCCAATGATCTCCCGCTCCTGCAGCACGACCATGTTGATGTCAACCGTCGGCTGCGCCTTGAACACTCCGATGATGACTATCCGGCCTCCCTTCCGCGCGAGGTGAATGGCCGAATTGAGCGAATCCTGGGTTCCGACGCAATCGAATGCGATATCCGCGCCGTACCCTCCGGTGAGCTCGTTGAGCTGCGCGATCGGATCTCCCGCCGCCGGATCGATGACCGCCTTGGCTCCCATTTCCATGGCCCGCTTGCGGCGCAGCGGAAGCCGCTCCACCACGTAGACCTGCGATGCGCCCGCCGCCCGCGCAACGGACAGAACCCCAAGCCCGATCATGCCGGCGCCGACGACGACCACAACGTCTCCTGGCGTCACACGTCCCCGCCGAACACCATGGACGACGACGGACAATGGCTCGATCACGGCACCCGCCTCGGTATTGACCGTGTCAGGCAGCTTGTGAAGTGAGTAGTTGGGCACCGCGACCCGCTCGGCGAACCCTCCATGTGCGTCGAAACCCAGGATGGCCAGGTTGTCGCAAAGCACATAGTTCCCGTGCCGGCAATACCAGCAGGTACCGTCCTTGATGCATCCATCCGCCGCGACCGGATCGCCAACCTTCAGATCAGGGCGGCTGCCGTCAGTCTGGACGATGCGGCCGGCGAACTCGTGCCCGAGTGTTACGGGAATCGACACCCCGGTCAACGGATTGGGCCGGTCGGAGATATAGAGAGGACCCAGGTATTCCTTCACATCGCTGGCGCAAATGGAAGCCCATTCGACTTCCACGATGGACCATCCTGGAACCGGCTTCGGTTCCTCGACGTCCTCGAGCCGGATGTCCTTGTGGCCGTGGAAACGGAGTGCCTTCATGGTCGGTTCCTCCTTCGAGTCACAACTGCGATCAAAATGCTCTGCTCTTCATGCTCGGCGGCTTCGTGACCGCGAGCTCAGCACCACGGCCGCGATGATGATCAATCCACGGAAGATGAGCTGTTGGGGAACGCTGAGCCCAAGGATGATCAGGCCGTTGTTCACAGCTCCAAGAAGAAGGGAGCCGACGACCGCTCCCACAACGCTTCCCTTTCCACCGGCAAGCGACGTTCCACCGATGATCGCCGCCGCTATGACGGTCAAGAGGTCTGACGAGCCGAGGTCGTAGCGGGCCCCGTGATACTGGCCGACGTAGAGAAGTCCGCCAAGGGCGCCGGCAATCCCGCTGACCACGAGCACGGCGACCTTCACAAAGTCGGTGCGGATTCCGGAAAAGCGGGCCGCGCCCGCATTGGCACCTGTCGCCAGGACGGCCTTGCCGGCCGGAGTCCAACCGAGGACGAGGTAGCCGACAACTGCCGCGCCCACGGTCCAGAGGACAAGGACTGGAAGCTGGCCGACGCTACCCGAACCGAAGGCAAAATCGAATTGCGGGTTATCGACGATCACGGCGAGCGTGTTCGTCGGAAGCTGAGCTACGCCCTGCAGCAGGCCGAGCATGCCCAGCGTGACCACGAACGAGGGCATGTGCAGCCGGACCGTGATGAGGCCGTTCGCGAGCCCGACGACGGCGCCACAACCGAGCGCAATCAGGATGGCGGGGAGTTCGCCGTATTTCGGCAGCAGCAAACCAACCGCGTAGCCGCCCACGGGAATCACCGCCGCGATCGAGAGGTCGATCTCGCCCGCCGAGATCACGAACACGGTGGCGATCGCCATGATCGAGATCACCGTCGTCTGGCGGACGATGCCGATGAAGTTGTCATAGCTCAGATAGCCGGTCCCCTGAAGAAGGACCGAGAAAATGCCGATGGTCACGAGCATGGCGACGATGAGAATCGCCGAGTTCTCTCCTCGGTATGCGTGCCGCCAGGTTTCACCCAGCCAGACGCGCACATCGGCCGCAGCGGCCTGCGCGCTCTGAGCCTTCCCGTCAGCCGGCGTTTCCGGGGCCCGTTCGGCCATCATCCCGTCGGCGGCTCTGCAGCCGGCGCCGCCCCGGCGCGCTGGATCGCCTGCAGCATCGCCTCCTCGTTGAACCCTGCATCGCCGCGGCTGACGACGCGCCTGATCGTTCCATCGGCCAGCACGAGCACTCTGTCCGACACGGTCAGGAGCTCCTGCAAGTCGGAAGAGACCCACAGCACCGCGGCGCCGGCCTGGACCTCATCGCGCATTCTGTGAATGACGTCGGCGGCGGTGTGGACGTCAACCCCGAACGTCGGCTCATCGAGTAAGAACACAGTCGGCTGGGAAAGGAATGCCTTGGCGAACACGACCTTTTGCTGGTTACCGCCCGACAGTTCCTGCATCACCTGATGTCGTCCCGTCGTCTTCACGTCCAGCGCCTTCAGCATGCGGTCAACCGCCACTCGTGCGACCCACGGCAGGTAGAGGAAAAGCCGAGATACGCGCCCAAGCACTGGCAAGACCATGTTCTGCTCGATCGTGTGGGTGAGAATCACCCCGTGGACGTGCCTGTCTTCAGGCACGAGGTACACACCGCGCTTGATGGCACCGGCCGGCGATCCCGGCCGGTAGCGCTTACCGCGGATCAGCACCGATCCGCGGTCTGGCTGGACGACCCCCATCAACGCTCGAAGCAGGGTGGAGCGGCCGCTTCCCGCAAGGCCCGCCACCCCCACGATCTCGCCTTGGCCCAAGGTGAAAGTGATGTCGCTGAGCTTGCCCTTGACGGCGAGGTCCTTGACCGCGAGGATCGACTTTCCGACGCCGATCACCTGTTTGCTCTCGGGAAGCTCCGCGATCGACAGTTCGCGACCGACGATCGCCGAGACGACCTCCTTCAGCGTCGTCTGATCCGATGGCCTGGTCAGCACGGTGCGTCCCTCACGCAGGACCGTGATCTCGTCGCAGATCTCAAAGACCTCGCGCAGGTGATGGGTGATGAAGACGATTCCCGTGCCGAGACTGGAAGCCCGGCGAACGAGCTCGAACAGGCGCATGACCTCGCGCCGCGAGAGCGGAGCTGTAGGCTCATCCAGAATCAGCAATCGTCGCCCGAGTCGGAAGGCCTTCGCGATCTCGATCATCTGCTGCTCGGCGATGCTCAGCTCGCTGATCATCTGGCTTGACGAGACGCCGGTGATACCGAGTTCCCGCAGCAGCGACTGCGCTTCACGGCGCTCCGACCGGGCATTGATGGTCTTTACCGCGGTGGTCCGTTCGGCGTTGAGAAATATGTTGTCGACCACAGACAGGGTTGGTATCAAGCTGAGCTCCTGAAGAACCATGCCGACTCCGGCGGCGCGGGCCTCCGCAGGTCTCGAGAAGGAGAGCTGGGTCTCGGCGATGGTGACGGTGCCGCGAGTGGGAGCGACGCCCCCGAGCGCGATCTTCATCAATGTCGATTTTCCGGCGCCGTTGTGCCCCACAAGGCCGTGAACCGAGCCTTTGCGCACACGAAATGTGACGTTCTCCAACACCTTGCTCTGCCCGAACGTCTTGCTGATGTCGGTCATGTCAAGAGCGAACTCGGCGGCGGCCAATCCGGTCAATCCCTCCGAAAGAGAGTCACCCGACCTGTGTCGAGAAACAGGCCGGGTGACATTCGCTGGTAACCGCTCTAGGTGCCCTGAAGCTGATCCGCGGTTGGAAGCGGAACGTCCGGTCCGTGCATGTACAACCAGGCACTGTCGAGGTTCGTCTTGTCGACTCCGAAAGTTGGAACGATCGTGAAGGGTGGCACTGATTTGCCGAGCCGGCAGAGCGCCGAGGCGATGGCCATCGTCCGCCCGCCCTCGAAGACGGCTTCTCCGCTGTCCGAGAAGATGGTGCCCTGGTGAGCGATGTCATGGGCGCCGGTGAAACCGAGGTCCATGGTCGCGATCTTGATATCTGACCGGCCCGAAGCGCGAACCGCCGCCTCGATGCCTTCGGACGGAGGACTGTCCCACGGGCCGTAAATCACGTTCACCTGCGGGTATTTGGTGATCAGCGCCGAAGCCACCACGTCGGCGTGGTTCGGGTCGGGCATGGGCACGTCGGCGACGATTTTCAGATTGGGGTACTTGGCCAGCTCATTCAGGAATCCGGCGTCGCGTCCCTTGACCACCGGATGATTGAAGGTCCAGCGGATGACGCCGACGTTCGCGCCATTCGGATACTGCTTGTGGATCTCGTCGGCAACCGTGACGCCCAGGTACGCCGGGTCATAGGAGGTTATGTTGCACAGCTGCTTTCCTGGCCCGACCTGCCAACCCTGGACCCCTTGGCTCCACATTGTGATCGTCATGCCGCGCTGGACGGCCGGCTGAAGAATGCCAGGCCACTGCGTCGGATCGAGCACGCCGGTGATCAAAATATCCGGGTTCAGAGGCAACACGTCCTGGACCTGGGCATTGGCTTGCACGGCGTCAAATTCGAAGTCGGTGGTTGCGACGAGGTTGATGCCAAGCTCGGAGAAGGCCTGCTTCATGCCAAAAGTGAAGGATTGGTTGTAGGGGACACCGCTCCAGTTCAGGAACACCGCTCTCCAGTGCTTGGCTCGAATGGCATCTACATCGGCCTGGGTGATCTTGATGTCGGAATAGTTGGTCGGCGTGTAGGGTGCGTAGTAGTCGGGGAGGTTGCCAGGATAGTTGCTCAGGTCCGAGATCGCCGGCACCTTGAGCCAGCTCGGGGCTTGCCAGCCGTTGAGCACGAAATCGGCAGTTGTTGGCGTCGCCTGTGACGAGCCGGCACAGCCGGCGGTCATGAGAAGCATGCCGGCCACCAGAAGTGACTGGAGCCGGCCTCGAATTGACCGCCGTTGAACCCTCAATCTCATAAGCGATAGCCTCCCCTTGTTATTGCATCCGCCACAAACCAGCGGGTGTCGTGCGTACGAATATCACCGATGCTTTGACCGGTCCATGGCAACCTTGCCAAAAGAGACGGCCTCCTCTTGTCGGAGCGGCCGTCTGCTACTCCTCGGTTACAGCTCCCACCATGGACGCGTCGGTTGGGGAGTGGTACCGGGGACGGTTCTGGCCCTGCCCCACATGAAGTCCTGTCCGGACTCGGTGCGCATGAAGGCGGCCGGGCTTCCGGGGTCGATCGTCGACGCTGAGTTCAGCCGGTCCATCTGAGGGTCCGACAGCTCGATTTCGAGCGATCTCATGCTCGCGATGAGCTGCTCGGCCGTCCTCGCGCCGACGATCGGAATGATCTGGGGTTGGTGCTGCATCATCCAGCGCAAAGCAACCGCCGTCGGTGGCGCGTCCATTTCGCCCGCTACCGCCAGCGCCGCTTCGACGATCGCGTGTTTCGCCTCGGTCATGTCAGCCTCTTCGTGGCTGAGACGCCTCCGCTCGCTTGACCCTGATCGGTACTTTCCAGTCAACCTTCCTTGCGCGAAAGGTGCCCAGGCTAGATAGCCAAGCCCCAGGTAGGAGCTCATCGGCAGCAGCTCGCGTTCCGCGCCGCGCTGCAGGAGGCTGTACTCATTCTGTATCGCGACGAACGAGGACCAGCCACGTACTCCAGCGATCGCCTGGCCGAAAGAGATCATCCATGCGGGTGCATTGGAGATCCCGATGCTGAGAACCTTGCCCGCGCGGACCTGGTCATCAAGAGCGCGCATCAATACATCGATCGGAGTGACTCCGTCCCACGCATGGACCCACAGGATGTCGACGTAGTCGGTTTGAAGATTCTTCAGGCTCAGATCCAGCGACCTGACCAGGCTCTTCCGGTGGTTGCCGCCGGCGTTGGGATCGGTGTCGTCGAGCGTGCCGGTGTACTTCGTTCCCAACACGAAGCGGCCGCGCTTGCCGCGAAGCAGCTTGCCGAGGACGACCTCACTCTCGCCGTCAGCGTACTTATTTGCGCAGTCGAGAAAGTTCCCGCCGGCATCGGCGTAGCGATCCAGGATGCTCCCGGCTTCGCTCTCGTCACAGCCCCAGTCGCGGTTTCCGAATGTCGCCGTGCCCAGACACAGCCGCGATACGCGGAGTCCGCTTGGGCCGAGGATGCGGATCTCCACCTGTGCTCCGCTAGGCCAGTCTGAGGGACGCTTCATAAGCTCGCATCAATCCCGCATGGCCTCGCTGGGCCTGCTCGAGCCACGACAGGCGCCAGACAGAGTCTGGAAAGTCCATTTCCGAGAAGACTTCGAGGTCGTACCACGAGTCATAGCCGCCCTTCCGCAGCGCAGCGATGATCCCAGGCAGATCGACGACACCATCTCCAGGTAAGACCCGGTCAGCCCATGCACGAGTTGGTTGCCGGTAATCGTCGAGATGCACCAGATTGATCCGTGGCGCAAGCTCCTGAGTCAACTCGAGGATTCGATCGCTCGAGTCCCACACATGCCAGATGTCATAACAGAGCCCGACGTCCGGCCGGCCGGCCTCTTCGAGGAAGTCGACCGCCTCGTCGAGTCCGAAGACGATGGAGAAGTTCTGCGGTTCTGCGTACCTGAATGTTTCGAAGCTCAGAGGAACGCCGACTTCATCGGCGGCATCCGCAACCGCGCGGAGGCCTTCGATGGCTCGCCGGCGGGCTTGTTCCGGCGACAGCGAACCGCGCGGTCCCGTCAGGCACAGGATGGATGTAGGCTCGAGCTGGGCGAGCCGTCTGACGCCGTCGCGCATCAGCTCGATCCTCTGGTCGATATCGTCCGGACCATTGATCCAGGGCCCGGGCATGAACGACATCACCGCCGGAATGCACCCGGCCGCTCGCAGTCCAGCCGCGCGCAGGGCCTCTTTGACCTCGGCGGGATCGCGGTCTCCCAGCTTCGCCTCATCGATGCTCAATCCGGTGGCGCCTGACTGCCGGGCGATGTCGATGTCCTCTTCCAGGGTCGTGTCCGGAAAGGCGAGTTCGCAGATGGCGTACTTCGGTTTCGAGTTGGTCATCGTCCCTCTCTCTTTGGATTTGGAGTCGATACAGCTTGTACGGTCCCGCCGCTCCGAACCGGCGCCGCCGACGGATCGGCTTCGAGCGCGGCGAGCCAGCGCCATACGTCGCGCCTTCCCGCCTGACGCGAGCTGACGATGACAGCGATCACGATGATGACGCCGCGCACGATCAGCTGCTCTGGCGCTCCAAGGTTGATGAGGATCAGCGCGTTGTTGAGGAGCGCCATCAACAGCGACCCGATGACCGCCCCCAGCACGCTGCCCTTGCCGCCCGCGAGCGAAGTCCCTCCGATGATTGCGGCCGCGATGACTGTGAGCAGGTCACTTGATCCGGTGGTGAACTCGGCAGCGCCGAACTGTCCGTCATAGAGCAGGCCCGCGATCGCTCCCGCGACGCCGCTGAACAGCAAGACGCCGATGCGGATACGTCCTGTCCTGATCCCCGAGAAACGGGCGGCGCTTCGGTTGGCGCCCGTTGCGAGGACCCTTCGACCCAGGGCGGTCCGCGATAGCAGGACCGCACCGACGATGAACGCGGCGAGGGACCAGATGTCCAGGATCGGAATTGGGCCGATCTGCCCGATCCCGAACCAGAACAGGAAGGCATCGCTCGAGATGGATATCGTGACGGTGTTTGTGATCTTTTGGGATAGGCCCTGAAGGATGCCCATCATGCCCAGCGTGACCACGAACGACGGGATGCCGAAGCCGACGGTGATCAGGCCGTTGATCAGGCCGGCCAAAGCACCGAATGCCACAGCGACCAGAACCGCAATCAGGAACGGCCAGTGAGCGGCCATGAGAACGGCGGCGATCAAGGCGGCGACCGGAATCACGGCGGCGATGGAGAGATCGATCTCGCCCGCGGAGATCACGAACACGGTGGCGACGGCCATCACCGTGATCGTGGCCGACAACCTGACGATGTTGAGCATGTTGTCGATCGTGAGAAAGCCTTGATCACGAAGCAGGAACCCGAAGATGGCCACGACGATCAGCAGGGCGGTGAACAGAATGCCCGAGTTCTCGCCCGTGTAGGCGCGCCAGGCACTCCGTCCGGCGCTCCTTGCCACGGGAACCCAGATGGCGGCCAGCGGTGACCGCGGAGCACCAGGCCTAATTTCCGGCATCCCGAGCCTCCGCCAGCACGGCAGTCTGGACGTACTGGATCCTCTGCATGTTCGAGAAAACGAACTCTTCAGCGAACTCCGGTTCACCGCGCCGGATCGATCGCGCGATGATGCCGTCTCGCAGGATGATCACCCGGTCGGCGACCTCCAGCATCTCTCGAACATCCGACGTCGCCCAAAGCACCGCAGTTCCCTGCAGGGCCATCTCACGCACTTGACGCACGATCTCCTTTACAGCGCCGATGTCGACGCCGAACGTGGGCTCGTCGAGCAGCATCAGCCTGGCTCCGACGGCGATTGCTTTGGCCAGAACCACCTTCTGCTGATTGCCACCGGACAGCTCGCCGATCACCTGGTCGATATTGCGTGCGCGCACGTCCAGCCTGGACATCAACTCACGGCTCAGCGCGCGACCTTCTGACATGCACAGCAGCCGGATTCGGTTGACGAACCTGGAAAGCACCGGTAGTGCGATGTTTTCGTTGATCGACTTGGTCAGCACGACTCCGAACACCGCTCTGTCCTCGGGGATCAGGAACACTCCGTCCGCAATTGCCGACTCCGGGCTGCTGACGCGATACGTCCTGTCGTCGAGCTTCATTTCGCCCGCCGTCGCCCGAATGTCTCCAAACAAGGTCCGCAGCAGCGTCGAACGTCCGCTCCCGACCACGCCCGCCACCCCGACAATTTCCCCACGCTGGACTTCGAAAGACACGTCGAGCAGCTTGTCGCCGACGCGGAGGTGATTCACCGAGAGACGCACGGGCTGTTCGGGCCGCTCCTCCTCCGGGCGCTGCGATCCAGGTGGCTCCTCCGGTCGCGCCGCCACCGACGAATGCCCGAGCATGGCTCTGATCAGCTCACTCATGGATGTGTCCTTCGTCGGCGACGAGAGAACGACCCGGCCTTCCCTCAGACAGGTGACCTGGTCGCTGATGCCAAACACCTCGGCCAGGTGATGGGTGATCAGGACGATCCCGGTGCCGCGGGCGGCCACCGTGCGAATGAAAGCAAACAGGCGATTGATCTCGGCCCGGCCGAGCGGCGCGGTGGGCTCGTCGAGGACGAGCACCTTATCGCTGAGCCTTAGAGCCTTTGCGATCTCGAGCAGCTCTTGCTCGATGGTGCTCATCTCCGACACCCGAAAACGAAGCAAGGAGCGCGGTATGCCCAGCTGCTCGAGAAGGGCCGCAGCCTCCTGGGCCTCTCTGTCCTGGTTTACGAGGTGCAGCTGATCAAGCGGTTCGGAGTTGAGGAAGAGGTTGTCCAGCCCATTCAGGGTCGGGATCAGGCTGCGCTCCTGGAAGACCATGCCGAGCCCGAGGTCTCGGGCTCCGGCCGGACGGTTGTAGGTGAGACGTCGGCCGGCAATCCAGACCTCGCCTCGAGTGGGCTGGTGGACGCCGAGTGCGATCTTCATCAGCGTTGACTTGCCCGCGCCGTTGTGGCCCACGATCGCGTGGATGGCCCCTGGAGGCAGCTTCAGGTTGACATCGTTCAGCACCCAGACATCACCGAAGCGCATCGAGACTTGCTTGATCTCGAGTGCGCTTTCGATCGCGGGTTCAGCTAGTCCCATCTTGGCTCCGTTGGATCCCTTCGGCACAAAAGGAAGAGGGTCCGGCCGTTGAAGGCCGGACCCCCGTGAGGATCAACCGATCGGAAGGTTTGGCCCATGCATGAACACCCATGCGTCGTTGACGTTGTCCTTCGTCGCTGGAGCCGTGGGCACGATGATGTAGGGGTAGATCTTTCCATCGATCGCAGATAGGGCTGCCGACAGCGCCATTGAGCGCCCACCGTCGTACATCCCCTGAGCCATGTCGATGTTGATGACCCCACCCTTTACGAGCTCGGTCGCCCCCTGGGTGCCGAGATCCATGGTCGCGATGTGGACCGTGTTCTCCAGGTGCAGGGCTGTGATCGCGGCCGACTCACCGATCGCGGGCGGGTCCTCCCACGGTGCAAACAACACGTTGACATCCGGATGCGCCTTCAGAAACGCGACCGTGTAAGCCTGCGATGCGTTGAAGTCGGTGTACCCGGAAGCGGGTTCGTCGGGGCTCGCCGTGCCGTTGGTGATGACCTTGATGTTGGAATATTTCTTGAGCTCGTCGAGCATCCCTTGCTCGCGATCGTGAATCGCAAGCGAGTTGTTCACCCAGTGGATGTAGCCCAGGTTGGTTCCGTCCGGGTAAGCAGCGTGGATGGCGTCGGCAAGCTGCGTTCCCAGGTGGTAGAAGTCATACCCGACCACCGTCTTCAGAGGCTGGCCCGGACCGGTTTTCCACTGTCGGGCTCCCAGTCCCCATGTCGTGACAATCGCACCCTGGTTGACCGCCGGCTGCATGATCGTTGCGAATTGCTCTGGGCTGATCGCCCCTCCGGTCATGACGATGTTCGGGTGAAGCGGCAGGACGGCCGCCAGATCGCCGGTGAAGCCCGACGGGTTGAAGCTGTAGTCGGTGATACGGAGCAGCTTGATGCCCAGTGCGGCGAAGACGTCCTTGATCCCTTCGCGAATGGCCTGGTTGAAGGGCACACCGCTCCAGTCAAGATAGACGCCGGTCAGGTGCTTGGCGCAAATCGCCTGCTGCTGCTCGGGCGTGACCTTGAGCTCCGTATACCACGTCGGCTTGAGAGCCTCCTGGGTACCCAGCGAAGACGAGGTGCTGGGCATGGACTGGATCGGCGGCATCGCCTCGGTCGGATTGAGGTCTGCGGCCAGGGGCCGTGGATTGAGGACATCGGCGTTGAAGGCGGGACACGCTACGGTCCCGCCGCTGCCGCCACTGGAAGACGAGCATCCCGCAGCCAAGCCGGCGGCCATGGCCGCCAACACGCCGAGGCTTGCTAAACGACGAACACCGTCCAATACCTTCATAGGCCTCCCTCCTGTGCCATGCGGCGCAAAAAACGCGCGCGGCGCCTCTGGTGATCTGCTGCCGTCTGCAACGCCGATATGGCTATCACCTGGGGATAGCTCCGTCTATGGCAACGTTGCCAAAATGCCCTGCGGGGGTTTGGCGGGTGTGGTCAGTCTCGATGGGAGGCGGGGCGGGCCAGATCGAGGATTCTCAAGGCCAATTCGGCCGTGAGCCTCTCCTCACTGTGATGCAGCTTGAGCTGCGTCAACTCTTCAACTCGCGCCAGCCGGTACTGGACGGTGTGGACATGCACCTTGAGCGCTTTGGCTGTCCCGGACAGGCTGCCGCCGGTGTTGAAGTAGGTTCGCAACGTTGCCAGCAGGCGGGTCTTGTGCTTCTCGTCGTGCTCGATGACGCGGGCGAGGGATTGCCGGCTGAACTCCATGGCCGCCGCGCCTGAGGTCGCGCCGATGATGAGTCGGTAAGCCCCCAGCCGGCCGATTTCGATCACCGGGTCATCAGACCACGGTCTGATCTCAATGGCCAGACGAGCTTCCTGGAATGCTTGAGATACGACCCCCGGATCGGAGATCGTCTCGGTGAGCGCAAACCTGACGCCCCAGCCGGTCGACGCTTTGATCGCCTTCGCAATCGAGGCCAGTTTCTCGTGAGGGTTGAAGCGGGATTCCGGAGACGGAACCGACCATGCCAGGACCAGATACTCGCCCTTGACCACGGCAGCGGTTGCGAACGTCGAGTTTCGAAGGAGCTGTTCGGCGAGCGTCCTGACCTCGCGCATCAGGTTCGTCTCGCCGACTCGCTCCGGGGTTCCCGCCGAGGGCTTGCACAGGTTGCCGATCGCCAATCGAAGAGGCGGAGGCAGGGGCCGAAACGACGCCGCGCTCCTCGGCACGTCGCCCACGAGAAGCCTCTGCACCAGATCGAC
>CAZXGB010000001.1:13261-183044 GCA_964640005.1 uncultured Actinomycetes bacterium
GTCAGCTCGGGTGTCGCCAAGAGTTGGTCGCCTGTCTGCGGCGGTTCGGCAAAACGCAGACGACCGAGACCGTCGAGGATGCACACACGCCCGGAGCACAGGTCTGCGAGCCTTGCGCTCAGGCCCTGGAGGCCAGGGCCCTCCCGCGCAATCTGCGCCATCGAGTCAAGCGCTCGAAGCTGTCGATCCAGCTGGTCGCGCTGCCGGGTGATCTCATCGTTCAGGACTTCGAGGCGGATCCGGCTGGTGTGCTCGGTGCCATAAAGCCTGGCGTTGACTAGAGCGATGGCGGAGATCTGGGCGAAGTCTTCCAGCATCGTCAAGTCTGACTGTGTGAAATCGTGCTCCGTCTGCATGGAATCGACCACAAGGACTCCGAGCAATTGCCCCTTGAAAACCAGCGGCGCCGACATCGCGGCATGGAGTGACCGCAGCCCCCGACTGGCCTCTTGAAAATACTTGAGCGTTTCGGAGCTCGCCTCTGACAGCGCGGATCGCACCGCCTCGGGGTCGTTGAAGATCTCGCCATGGCCGCGGAGGTAGGCCCGGCCCGCGGCTCCTTCTCCAGGTTCGAGCGCGATCTTGAAAATGCTCGGTCCGAAGCCGACGGAGTCAGTCGCCACGAGCTTGCCGGTCACGGAATCAAGCAGGTAGAGCGTCCCGGCGTCGGCGGCTGGAATGACCGCGATCGCCCGCACCAGAACTTGCCGAACTATCTCGGAAAGATCCAGCTCAGCGGTCAGCATCCGGGCCACCTCGAGGAGAGTCGTGAGGCGCTGCAGCCGGTCCTCGCTGGTTGAACCTCGTCCCTGCCGTCCCGGCGATCTCGGCGGCGGATCCGGGTCGGCCGGTTGGACGTCGAAGTGAGCCTTCATGCCTGCCACTCGGCTATGTAGAGTCCGCTGTTCTTCTCCGTGAAGTAGACCACTCCGCGGGCATCAACCAGGACGTCCTCGACCTGGGTCACCAGGTCCGTGGGCAGGGGCCCGAACCGCCTCTTGGGATCCTTCGGAATCATGTACGCGATCTCGCGCACGTGATACTGGTCGGAAACGTCGAACACCCTCAATCCGGCGTTGAAATAGGTCAGAAAGCAAACTCGCTCATCGTGGAAGAGGATCGGGTCGTCTGAGGGCATGTGCTGATTGTGAGGGCCGAATCGCCCTCCCCGCGCACAAAATGACGTGTACTCGGCATCCGCGGGGGGGAGCGGAGTTGGGAAGAGCGAGATCAGTGATGGCTCGCTCGGGTTTGCCACGTCGACCACGCCGGCGTAGCCGACCGGCTCCTGGCAGCGCTCGGCCAGCGCCTCGGAATTGAGCAGCGCCAGCGGGCGATCCTTCAGGGGCACGACCGTGTGGACGGCGATACCGCTGCCCAGGGGCGGGTGCACGTCGAGATGGCCGACGAGCCGGGGACTCTCGATCTTGGACAGGTCGACGATCGCGAGTCCGGCTCCGGCATACGGCAGATACGCCAGGTGACCGTGCTGGATCGAGGGGCCGTGGAGATCGAACCATTCGCGGGTGCTGTGCTCGCCGGCGTCCGCGTGTTGCCCCTGCATGTGAAACCGGCCAACCTCCCGCGGCTGATCGGGGTTCGACACATCGACCAGGACCAGGATGGCTCCGCTGTACCCAGGCATCCTGGCACTGAGATGAAGCAGGCCGTCTGAGCCGAACCCATTGCGGTGCGTGCCTCTGAACCCGGTCCTGAAGACTCCGCGCCGTCGAGGCTCTCGCGGATTCTTGAGATCCCAGAGGATGGCCCCCTCTTCGAAACCACCGCGGTTGCCGCCCCAGCCATCCGGGATGGGCTCCAGCGACGTGGCCATAAGGCCGCCGCGAATCGTGACCTGCAGGGTCCACGTGTTGGGTGGCCCTTCTATGAAGTTGACCATCTCTGGACGTCGCGGGTCGGTGACGTCCAGCACCGACCAACCCCGGTGCCAGAGGTGGGCGACGTACAGGTACCTCTTGCCTCCATCGGAGTGCAGGGCCAGCTTGAAGCCTGGCCTGTCGTTCAGATCGTGATAGCCAAGAGCCCCGATCGGCCCTGACTTCGCCGCCGCCCATTCGGTGTCGGTCGTCACCGACACGGTCGCATCCTCAGCCTCTCTGTTCGCACGAAACCTCCCGATTGGCGCCAGGCGACCCCAAGCAATGATCGGAGCGCCGGGCAGGTGGAGCGGATATAAGGTCGCGTGACGCCTGGCGAGTGTCTATGGCCGGAAGTCCAACTCGAACTGTCCCGAATTGGCTGGTGTGCCAATGCCGTGCCCGAAGACTTCGACAACATCACCTCAGGTGTGGTCGGAGGCGCGAGTTGGTCGAGCGGTCTGATGCAGCAGGCGCGCTAGAGAGGAAAGGCCGCGTTGACGGCCTGAATCGCAGCGTCGGAGTCACCCCCGACGGGCTTGATCTCGAACGTCAGCTGGCCGTCGAATCCGTGGTCGTGCAGGGTTTGCCTGACCGCGGCGAAATTGATCTCGCCCCAGCCGGGCGGGCGTCGATCGGGCAGGTCGGATATGTGCAATGAAGCCAGCTGTGGCAAGCCTTCGACGATGTGGTCGGCGAGACGGCCGCTCGCCATCTGGTGATGGAAGGTATCGATGACAAGCCGGACTTTTGGATGATCGACCAGGCGGACCAGATCGATCGCATCCTTGGTTCTGTTCAGGAAGTACCCCGGAACTGAGTAGTCGTTCACCGCTTCGACCACCAGCTCGATGTCCAGGCCGTCCACCAACGCCGCGCACCTGCGCAGTCCGTCGAGCATTGCCCGCATCCTCCGAGCCCGGAGCAGCGGGGGCGGCCTTCGCCGCATCTCCCCTTCGGCCGTCAGCTCGTCCGAGAACATGAACAGCTGTCGCGCTCCCACCTCGCGCGCCACCGCGATGGACTCGCAGAGCGACGATTCCACCTCCTCGATCTGGGCCGGATCGGCAAGGCCGCCGCGGCTGTGGCCGAAGAAGGCCGTCAGCTCGAGCCCTGTCTGTCTGCAGGCCGCGGCGCATCCCTCGATGTCCTCGTTTCGCCAATCCCACAGCTCGACCCCATCGAATCCGTGCTCTGCGGCGCGGCGAACGCGATCACCCAGGCTCAGGTCTGGCCACATGAACTTGATCGAAAGCGTGCGCTTCAAACGCGCCTTACGTACTTCCGCAGCCGCACCTCGGCACTGACGCTGTGGCCGATCATGCCTTCCATCTGGGCGATGCGGCTCGCGTACGGGCCGATAAGGTCGCTGCCCCCTTCAGTGAGTCGCTGGTAGGTGACGATCTTGATGAACTTGCCCGCCCACAGGCCTCCCGTATAGCGCGCGGCCCGGCCGGTTGGGAGGGTGTGGTTGGTCCCGACCGCTTTGTCTGAGTAGGCGACAGTGGCGGGCTCACCGAGGAAGATCGATCCGTAGTTGCGCAGTCTCTCGTGGAACCACCCGGGATCTGCGGTGATCACCTCCAGGTGCTCGGGCGCCATCCAGTCGGAGTAGGCGACCATCTCCGCGCGATCCTTGACCAAGGCGATCGCCCCTCGTGAGCGCCATGCCTTGCCTGCAACGTCGTGGGTGGGAAGGTCCTTCAGACGTGATTCCACCGCTTCACCCACCGCATCCGCGAGCGCTGCGCTGTCAGTGACCAGGTGCGCCGGCGACGTCGGACCGTGCTCGGCCTGAGCCAGGAGGTCGGCGGCGACGATGTCCGGATCGGCCGTGTCATCGGCGATGACCAGGATCTCAGTCGGCCCGGCGAGAAGGTCGATGCCTACGGCGCCGAACAACTGGCGCTTGGCCTCGGCGACGTACGCGTTTCCTGGCCCCGTGATCATGTCCACCGCCGCGATCTCGTCGGTTCCGTAGGCCATCGCCGCCAAAGCCTGGACTCCGCCGAGCGCATAGATCTCGTCCGCGCCACACACGTCCATCGCGACCAGCGTCGCCGGCCAGATGCCTTCGCCGCGAGGCGGGGCGCATGTGATCACGCGCCTGACGCCGGCAACCTTGGCAGTGGTGACCTGCATGTGCACCGAGGCGATCAGCGGGTACAGCCCACCAGGTACGTAGCAGCCAACCGAGTCGATCGGAATCAGCCGGTGCCCGAGCGTGATCCCCGGATGCGGCTCGACTTCCACCGCTTCGAGCGCGCCCAACTGGACGCGAGCAAAACTGGCAACCTGATCGTGCAAGAACTTGATGTCGCGAACCCCTTGCTCGCCGACCTGGTCGAAAGCGAGCTCGATTTGCTCCCGCGACACACGAAAGCTCTCCGGGCTCCACCGATCCAGCCGCTCGGAATAATCCCGAACCGCGGCGCCTCCGCGCTCCCGAACCGCATCGATGATCTCGCGCACCGTCTGCTCGAGCGCGCGACGGTCTTCGACCGACTCGGATCCCGGTTCCTTGACCCAATGCACGGTTGGGCGAGCATTGCGCGCAGCGGGAGGCATCAAGACGTCTCAGTACATGACCAGGCCGGCCGTGACGTTGACGTCTTCGCCGGTGATCGATCGCGCGGCCGGTGAGGCGAGAAAGACGCACGCAGACGCCACATCCGCTGCCGAAACGGCCCGTTGCAGCGGCGCGGCGTCGATCAGCTGGGCGCGAGCGGTCTCCTTGCTCACGCCCTGAATCTGCGCCTGTCGCTCGATCACGGTCTCGATGCGAGGGCCTTCCACAGCGCCCGGACAGACCGCATTGACGCGGACGCCTGAAGGACCGAGCTCAAGAGCCAGCGTGCGAACCAGACCGATGATGCCCAGCTTTGCGGCGGCATACGGCGTCCTCCCGCGGAGAGGTCGCTTTCCTGTCATGGACGCGATCGCGATCAAGCAACCGCTCTGACGCTCGACCATTCTCGGAATGAATCGGCGGAAGGTGAGAAAGACACCGTCAAGGTCGACGGCTAAACACTCACGCCACTCTGCATATGTGATGTCCTGCATCGGGGCCGTCGGGCCGCCAACGCCTGCGTTGGCGACGACGATGTCGACGTCGGGAAAGTGTCCGTAGATCTCGTCACCCAACGACTCCACCGCGCTCTCGTCTGAGACGTCGCACTGCACCGCCAGGCAGTCCGCGCCCAGGGCACGGATTGAGGCCGCCGTCTCATCCAGGGTCTTGGAGTTGCGCGCTGCGATGGCGAGATTCGCGCCCTGCTCCGCGAGCGCCTTGGCAATCGCGGCTCCGATGCCCTGGTTGCCCCCGGTGACGACTGCCACCTGTCCCTCTAACGGACGCGTGCCCGGACGCTCCAAGGATTCAAGCCGGCCACAGCGCGAGTACACGCACCGGGGACCCTGTGCAGCCGATCAGCCGAAGCGGGATCACCATCAGAGAAAAGTCCTTGTGCTTGGGAATCCGATCGATGTTGTTCACCAGCTCCGTGTGGTTCACCAGGTACTCGGCGTGGGCGGTGTGGTTCGGATACGTCAGATCGGCCGGGTTGTCAGTCGAGACCGCATCGGTCAGGACGTTGACGACGCCCTGGTCCAGTATCCAGCGCGATGCTTCTTCGTCCAGGCCCGGGTACTGGCTGACAAAGCGCAGGTGATCGTTCCACAGCTTGGCGGCTCCGGTGTAGTACAGCAGCGAGCCTCCGTCCGGAAGCTGGTCGATCTCGGCGGCGTCCATCGCCTTACGCAGCCGGTCGAGCGTGATGTGTGTACGCGGTGCCACGTCCGAGACGTCTACCCACACCGCGTCGGTGAAGCAGAGCTCGATCGGGAACGTCTCGATCGTGAGATCGGGACGATCTGGGTTGAAGTGATAGATCGCGTCCATATGCGTGGAGTCGTGATCGCAGAGGGACATTCCTTTGACCGCATACCCGCGAAACGGGGAGTCACCGAGGCGAAGGTGCGACTCAGCGTGCGTGAGGTGGTCCCAGAAAGCCACCTTCATGTGCCCCGGATACACAGGTATGTCGGGCGAGATCTCGTGCGAAAGGTCAAGGACGTTCAGGCGCTGCCCAAACAAGGTGACCTGTGCCGTCTCCCGGTACAGCTGCCTTGGTTCGCGCGGGGCGGCGGGCCTGGAGGCTTCCAACGCCAACCACTATCCCGATAGACCGTGGACCGGTAAATAGCAAGTTGGCCAACCGACACGTGCGAGGGTTGGCAGTCTTGCCATTGGCCGTTGCAGGCGGTCCGCTCACGCTTCCAGGTGATGACTCCAGACCAGGTCGAGCCGCAAGGACTTCGCCGCGTCCACGGTGCAGACCTCGAGTGGCAGGACGACCTTGACGTGTTCGCGCTGGGCGAAGGCGTCCAGGTCAAGGTCCTGCACTCAGACCCGAGCACTCAACAGGTGGATCTTCTGGTCAAGTTCCCGGCGGGCTACGTCGAGCCGAGGCACGTCCATGACAGCACCCATTCGGTGGCCGTGCTTGACGGACTGCAGATCGCCGAGGGTGAGACCATGCGCCCCGGTGACTACGTGTTTGGCGCCGCGAATGTCCCTCATGGTCCATTCGAGTATCCGGAAGGCTGCACCGTCTTTGCGAGCTTTCGGGGCGCGTCCCTCCGGCACGTCCCTGAGGCCGGATCTTAGGCGGGCTGGTGCTCGAGCAGGATTCCTAACGCCTGTTCGGGGTGCTCGTCGAGGATCCTGTAGGCCTCCGGCGCGCGCTCAAGCGGGAGGCGGTGCGTCACAGGGGTGACCAGCCAGTCGCCGAGCAGCACATTGAAGACGGCTGCGTCTCGACGTGCAAAAGTCCACCGGGGCTGCAAACCTGAACCGAGGCTGCTGACCTGGGAGCTGATTATCTTCAGCCGTCGGTAGTGGAACTCTGGAGAGAGCACCAGGGGCACGACTCTCTGGCCAAAGAATGAAATCGCGACGATTGTTCCTTCCTGGGCCGTGCTTTCGATCGCTGTCTGCAATGCCCGCGGCGCACCGGTCGCTTCGATGCAGATGTCTGCGCCTCGGCCCTCACTGGCCTCCATGATCGCCTCTTTGGCGTCGGCAGGATCGAGAGCAAGGTCCGCGCCCCACTTGAGAGCTTGCTCGCGCCGGCTCTGGATCGGGTCGACGACGATCAACTTTCCCGCGGAGCGGCGCGCGAGCTGAGCACAGAAGCTCCCCACCAGTCCCTGGCCGAAAACGGCCACGCACTCACCGAATCGGGTGGGGACGTCGAGCTGTGAATTCAATGCCACCCCGAGCATGTTCATGAAGACCGCCCGCTCGGGTGCCAGGCCCTCGGGCACTCCAGCCAGCAGCCAGCCCTCGCTGGTCATCGTGAAGTAGTCCTGGTGTGGATGGCGGCAGAAAACGATGTCGCCGATCTGCACCGTCGCTCTATCTCCACGCGCCACGACCCTGCCGACCGTCTGATACGCATATTTGACCGGGAACTTGAAACTGCCACGCGCCGTGGCCAGGCCGAGATCTTCGTCTGGATTGGCTTCGCCCTTGTAGATGAGCATCTCCGTCCCGGGACTGACAAGCGAAACGATGCCTTCAACTGTGATTTCATCGCCCACCGGATCCGGGACGTCCTCGGCGCGAAGTTCCGCCCTTCGCGGACCCACAAACCAGAGGCCGTTTCCTCTACGAGTCCCTGCCGATTTCATGGAAGCCTCACCACTGGATCATGCACAACCTGATTTCGGGATGAGGTTGGCACAAACCGTTGAGGTCGCGCACGCCTTTGGTCTAATGGCCAAATCAACGCCGGAGCATATGGGTGAACCGCCATCGACTTGGACGCGCCGAAGCTGGTAGGTTCACCCGCGGTCTGTTCGTTTAGTGAAGAAGCAAGTGAGCGAGACCCCTCGCGCCGTCCAGCGGGACGGGATGCGCATCGAATGGGACGTCCCAATCTCGATGGACGATGGAGTCGTCTTGCGGGCCGATGTGTTCCGGCCGCTGGATGATGGCCGTTACCCGGCGATCGTGAGCTACGGCCCGTACGCCAAGGGCCTGTCGTTCCAGATCGCTTACGCCCCACAGTGGGATCGGATGGTCCAGGAGCATCCGGACGTCGCCCGCGGGTCGAGCAACAAGTATCAGAACTGGGAAGTTGTCGACCCCGAGAAATGGGTCCCTGACGGATACGTCTGCGTCCGCGTCGACTCGCGGGGAGCAGGCCGCTCACCGGGAATGCTGGACCTGTGGTCGCCGCGCGAAACGAAAGACTTCCGCGACTGCATCGAGTGGGCCGGTGTCCAGTCGTGGAGCAACGGCAAAGTCGGCTTGGCCGGGATCTCGTATTACGCCATGAACCAGTACCAGGTTGCAGCTCTTCGCCCAGAGCACCTGGCCGCGATCTGTCCCTGGGAGGGCGCATCCGACTGGTACCGCGAGATGTCGTACCACGGCGGCATCCGCTGCCAGTTCGCGAGTCGTTGGTTCCCGCTCCAGATCAGCAATGTTCAGCACGGGCTGGGAGAACGTGGGCACTTCAACCTGATCAACGGCGAACCCGTGGCTGGGCCGGAGACACTGTCCCCCGAGGAGCTCGCGGCTAATCGCAGTGACTTCGCGGCGGAGATTGCGAACCGGCCGCTGGTGGATGAGTGGTACGAGAGCCGGAACCCGGACTGGTCCAAGGTCAGCGTGCCGATGCTTTCCGCAGCGAACTGGGGCGGGCAAGGCCTTCACCCGCGCGGAAACATCGAAGCCTTCACCCAGGCCGCCTCCCATCAGAAGTGGCTGGAGGTGCATGGGCTCGAGCACTGGACCCACTTCTACACCGACTACGGCGTTGGCTTGCAAAAGCGTTTCTTCGGCCACTTCCTTAAGGGAGAGGACAACGGCTGGGACAGCCAGTCACGTGTCCACCTGAACATTCGCCACACGAACGGAACGTTTGTCGAACGCGCTGAAAACGAGTGGCCGCTGGCTCGGACCGATTGGACGAAGTACTACCTGGACGCCGGTGAACGGACCCTGTCCGCCAACGCACCTGTCGCGCCTCACCAGGTCGCCTACCCGGGCAAGGGAAAGGGTGTGATCTTTATGACGGCTCCCCTTCCAGACGACATCGAGGTGACCGGTCCACTGGCGGCGAAACTATTCGTGGCATCGGAGACCACCGACGCGGACATGTTCGTCATCGTCCGAGTTTTCGATCCCGAGGGGAACGAGGTCACGCTGCAGGGCGCTCTCGACCCCAACACGCCGATCGCGCAGGGCTGGCTGCGCGCATCGCATAGAAAGCTGGATCGGGAAAGGTCGCTACCCTACCGGCCATACCACCCCCACGACGAGGTCGAGCCTTTGACGCCGGGGCAGGTCTACGAGCTGGAAGTCGAAATCTGGCCGACCTGTATCGTCGTGCCGGCCGGATACCGGGTGGGACTCAGCGTCCAGGGCAGGGACTACGAGTACGAGGGTGAGTTGACCGAGTTCGCGCGAACTTTCCATTACGCGAACAAAGGCGTCGGACCGTTTCAGCACGAAGACCCGACGGACCGACCTGACCAAGTGTTCGGCGGCACCGTAACCGTCCACACCGGCGGCGACCGCGCGTCTTACCTGTTGCTGCCGATAATTCCCTGAGCGCCCGGCCGGGCCGAGGAGCCTGGGCAGATGACAGGGGCCTACCAGGTGACGATCAGCGAGTGGAGCGAGTGCAGCATCTGGTGGTCGCCGTAGGCATGGGCGCTTTCCGCGGCCAGCTTCAAGCCAGGCAGTCGTCCGCCTAGCTCTTCCAGCGCGATCTTTCCCTCCAGCCTGGCCAGCGGCGCGCCCACACAGAAATGGACGCCGCGCCCGAAGCTGAGGTGACGGCTTGAATCTGGCCGGTCGAACTTGAACTCAGAGGGCTCAGGGAACATCGCCGCATCGTGGTTGCCGGCATCGAAGATGAGCTGAACGTCCTGCTGAGCTGGAATCGTCACCCCGCCCACCGCGACTGCTTCCTTGGTTCGGCGCGAGTGGTACGTGACGGGCGCGTCGTACCGGAGAGCCTCATCGACCACGACCGGCGCGAGCTCAGGATGCTCGACCACCTGTTTCCATAGCCTGGGTTCGCTGAGCAGCCTCAACGTCATGCTGCTCAGCATCATCACGGTGGTCTCCTGTCCCGCAAAAAGTAAGTGGATGACCATCGAAATCAGCTGCTCGTGGTTGAGGCGTGTGCCGTCGGGCAATTCCGCGGCGATCAGGGCGCTGGTGAGGTCGTCCGCCGGCATGGCCTGACGCCGCGTGATGAGCGCCGACGCGTAGTGCTGAAACTGGACGAACAGGTCCGCGCAGTGGATCTGATCTTCCAGCGGCAGGGTGTTGATGAGGCCGGCCTCCAATGTCCTGAAGTTGTTGGTGAACTCCTGAACCTGGTTTGCGTCATCACGCTCCACACCGACCAGTTCGCCGATCACCGTCATCGGGAGCGGAAAGGCGAAGCGCTCGACGAAGTCGATCGGGCCATGGTCTCCAAAACCGGTCACCAGATCGGCGACAACTTCTCGAATTCGGGGTTCGAGGCGAGCAACCCTTCTCGGAGTGAAAGCCGTATTGACGAGATTCCGAAAACGGGTGTGGTCGGGCGGATCGAGCTCGATGATCCCGGGAAACCGCGGGTAGCCTCTGCTCAGGATCGTCCGTACTTCTGGCCCAAAGGTATCGAAGGGCGCGATCTCGATGCTGTTCACGGCGGAGAAGCGCTCGTTGTCGCGTAAGACCTCCATGATGTCCGCGTATCGGCTTACGACCCACGCGCGCCGGTCCGGGCTGTAGTGCACGGGGCCGGCCGCAATCGAGGGAGGCGACGAACTGGTCGGATGGCGCGCTTCCTGCTCCATCTGGATCAAAGGCGATGGTAGCCCCAGACTCGATTGTGTCCATGGTGATGCGGCCAATATGAGACTTTTCAATCTGGCCACATTGCCCAGGCTTCTCGACCGCCAAGCGTGACGGCATGAACCGGTCCAGACGATGAGATGTCGGAAGGGGCGGGCTCAGCGCCCCTTCCAGGTCCGTTGATTACGGTCGCTGCGACATCTGGTAACAGGCCACGTCATACTGCGACGGCGCACCCGCGTTGTTGTACGCGGCGCCGCCCGTGCCGCCGTTCGCGAACGTGCCTCCCGGCTCCGCGAAAACCGAACCTGGCGCGTTCGCGGCGCTCCCGGGATAGAACGGCCCGGTTGCACCGTTCGAGCTGAACGCCGCGTTGACGGTCTGGCAAGTCTGGTTCGGCTGTCCTGTACCACTCGGGTTAGAAGCCGCCTGAGCGACTCCGACCGGCAGCGCCAAGGCGGCCACCGTCAAGGCGAGCAACAGTCTTCGAGCCATGATCAAGCCCTCCACTTTTCGATGTGAGGGCGCTCTATGCGTCCTCCTCGATAGGGCTACATCGCGGGGTTACAGTTGCGATCCACGACGGACCTGAACAGCCACGCCTCCTGCGCTACGGTCGGCGTGCTGGTGGATGACCAGGCTCTGTCCCGGGCGCCGTGGTCGGCCTAATTCATCGTAAGGTTTGGCGCGTTTGGCGCCAAACGCGGGCAATTCGTGTGGGATTTGGCTCGTTTGGCGCAAAGCGCGCAGAATTTGCATGCCTCCCCGCGCGGCGAAATTCAAACCGCGATTATCGAGTGCGGCTGAAGTGCGACCAGGCCAAGCCGGCCGTCAGGGCCGCGGCGGCGGCCGCCGTGGCGAGGAAGAAGTCGTGCCACTGGTCGACCTGATATGGATTCAAGACGTTGGCTACATTGTCGGGTCTATGCGGCGCCGGGCACGCGCTTGACCGTTCGTTGAACTTCCCCTCAAAGACACGTCGAGGGGCCGTCTCGCATGCCTGACATCGTCGTCGTTTCGCCCCATTTCGACGACGCCGTCCTGTCGTGCTGGAACGTCCTCGATCGCGGACGCGAGAGCGTCACGGTTGTGACGGTATTCGGTGGCGCGCCGCCGCCCGGCCGGCTCTGGCCCTGGGACGCCAAACCGCCCGGCGCGAGCGACTCGGCCTCCCGCGTCGCGGAGCGCAAGGAAGAGAACCGCCGCGCGCTCGCCACGACCGGCTCGCTCGGGGTCAGCCTCGAACTGCTCGAGGTGCAGTACGCGGAGGTGGGAGGAGGCAGGCTCGAGCCCCACGAGCTCGAGCCTCACCTCTTCAATGCACGAATCGTCTTTGCGCCCGCCGGCGTCGGCCGCGAGGTGGTGCATCCAGACCATGCCACCGTGCGCGACGTCGTCACGCGCCTCCGCCCCGACGCCGTGCTCTATGCGGACCAGCCCTACTGCCGTTTTCCCGCCGACCTCGACGTCGCGGGTGAACGGACGGGCTACACGCGCGAGATCGTCACGATTTCAGGCGAGGCGGCACGCCGCAAGGTCGCCGCGATCCGGTGCTACGCGGGCGAGGTGCAGCGCCTGGAAGGATTGGCCGAGCGCATGACGCGTCCGGAGGAGGAGTTCCGGCACGAGGTGCTCTGGTGGCCGGCGCTCACCACGTCCGGGTGACCTTGTGCAGCGTTCGCGGATGGTCCGGATCGATGCCCCGATCGGCGGCGACGTGATAGGCCAGCAGCTGTCCCAGCACGGCCAGAGGGATCGGCGTCAGCACCTCCGGCAACGCTGACCGCTCGCGGAGCTCGACCAGCGGGCCGCCCTGCCGAGTCACGCGCGCGCGCATCGACTCGAGGTCGCCCTGGACGTCTCCTCCGCCGTCCACCAGGACGACCGGCAGCCCGGGCTCGAGCAGCGCCGCGGGCCCATGCTCGAAATCGGCCGGCGACCACGCGCGCGCGAGCACATAGCTCGTCTCGTTCAGCTTCAGCGCGACCTCCTCGGCCGTCGAGAAGTTGAATCCCCGGCCGAGCACCACCGCGCGCGGGCCCTGGATCACGCGGGCCGCCTCCTGGATCTCCGCCTCGCGTCCGATCGCAGCCGCGACCGCATCGGGCACCAGCCGCAAATTCGCGGCGAGGTCCGAAGCCGGGGCCATCGCCTCCGATACGAGAGCCAGCGCCAGCAGGCTTGCCGTGTACGTCTTCGACGCCGGGACGCTCTCCTCGAGTCCCGCGCCGAGGGGAAGGACGAGCTCCGCCGTCTTTGCCAGGGCGGAGCCGGGCTCGTTGGTGATGGCGAGGGTGGTGCACTGTCTACGTCGCGCCTCCTCGACGATCGCGATCACGTCTGGCGAAGCGCCGGACTGCGAGATCCCGATCACGCACCAGCCGTCGAGGCTCGGCGGCGAGGCGTAATGGGTGAAGAGTGAGGGAGCCGCGAGCGCGGTGAGCAGGCGGTTGCGCACGCCGAAGAGGTACTTCGCGTACTGCGCGGCGTTGTCGGAGCTTCCGCGGGCCGCGATGAGGAGGCCCCGCGGGCCGGTGTCGCGGATGCGGCGTCCGATCTGAGCCACCGTCGCGCCGGACTCCTCGATCAGGCGGCGCAGCAGCTCCGGCTGCTCGCCGATCTCCTCCCGAAACCGGCTCACCGCGTCCCCGCGAATCTGCGCTGGGTCAGCACCGAGCGCAGGCGCCGGTGCGCCGCTCGATCCGCGTGCAGCTCGTCGAGCCCCATGAGCGCGGCCCCCACCACGGGCGGCGCGGCGAGGCGCTGCACGACCGCCGCGGGGGCGACCTCGCGGATTCCGTCGGAGATCCGAGAGACCAGCCCGGCGCTCGCGGCGCGGATGACGCCGCCGCCCAGCACCACGTGGACGTCGCGGCGGGTCAGCCTCAGCCGGCGGATGGCCGCGTTGGCCGTCACCACGATCTCCCGCTCCATCTCGTCGATCAATCCCTCCGCCACGCGATCGCCGGCCGCCGCGGCGCGAAACACCACCGGCGGCAGCGCGCTCAGCCGTTCCATGTCAAGCCGGCCGGTGTAGACCGCCTCCATTACGGCGGTCGGACGGGACATGCCGAAATACGCCGGCACCATCTGCTCCAGCACCGTGTGCGGCCCACGGCGGTCGCGGGCGCGGATCGCGACGCCCAGCGCGGATCGGCCGAGCCATCCGCCGCCGTGCGCGCGATCGCCAGACAGCTCGCCGAATGACGGAAAACGCACGACCCTGCCGTCCGGTCCGACGCCGGCGCAGTTGAGGCCGGTTCCGCACACCAGGGCCACGCCCCACGTGCGATCGGTGCCGGCTCGCAACACGGCGAACGTGTCGTTGCGCACGATCGTCTTGCGGGTCCAACCCTGGG
Organism: uncultured Actinomycetes bacterium; assembly: GCA_964640005.1. Lineage (GTDB taxonomy): Bacteria > Chloroflexota > Dormibacteria > Dormibacterales > Dormibacteraceae > CAZHAC01. The sequence goes on from CAZXGB010000001.1 coordinate 27,364, forward strand.
TCGCAACCTGCCCTGTGATCCGCCGGTCGTCCAGCGGGATATCGGCCCCGGCGAGGCAGTAGACGCCCACGGTCGCCAGCGGCTGGTGGTCGAGGCGGTCGCCGACCCGAGTCATGAGACGTTCGATCGCGGCCGCGAGGCTTTCGAGCGAACCGTGATGGTCGAGGCCGAAGTGGTAGGTGCCCGGACGGCGGAGCGCGCCGAGCACCCGCCCGCGCCGCGTGACCAGCGCAAGGTCCACCTTGGAAGCGCCGCCATCGACCGCGAGGACCAGCGGCTCATCTGGCAAGTTTCCTAACAATTCATGGCTATTGTCGCGTAGGATGCACCCGTTGTGGGCGTGAAGATCGCGGTCATCGGCGGCGCAAGCACGTACACGCCGGAGCTGATCGAGGGCTTCCACACTCACCGCGACCGCCTGCCGGCCGATGAGGTGGTGCTGCACGATATCGACTCCGAACGGCTCGAGGTGGTGGGCGGCCTGGCACGGCGAATTCTCGCGCGGCATGAATGGCCCGGCCGGCTGGACCTGACGACCGACCGGACGCGAGCCATCGACGGCGCGAGCTACGTCATCGTCCAGCTTCGGGTCGGCGGCCAGGCCTCGCGGCTGCAGGACGAGACGCTGCCGCTGGAGTTCGGCTGCATCGGGCAGGAGACGACCGGACCCGGCGGTTTCGCCAAGGCGCTGCGCACGGTACCGGTCGTGCTCGACATCGCGGAGGAGACGGAACGCCGCGCCGCCAAGGGCGCGTGGCTCGTCGACTTCACCAATCCGGTCGGCATCGTCATGCAGGCCCTGCTCGACCATGGGCACCGCGCCATCGGGCTGTGCAACTCGGCGATGGGCTTCCAGCGCCGCTTCGCGGGCCTGCTCGGCGTGGACCCCGGTCGCGTCCTGCTCGAGCACGTGGGCCTCAACCACCTCACGTGGGAAAGAGCGGTGATGGTCGACGGCGTCGACCGGCTGCCGGAACTGATCGACAGATGGGGCGACGAGGTCGCCGGCGAGATCGGAATGCCGGCCGCGCTCATCCACCTCTACGAGGCGGTTCCCTCCTATTACCTGCGCTACTTCTACTGCACCGACGAGGTCTTGCGCGAGCAGCTGAGCGGGACGAAGAAGGCGCGAGCCCAGGAGGTGATGGAGATCGAGCACCGGCTGCTCGAGATGTACCGCGATCCGAGCCTGGCGGCGAAGCCGAAGCTCCTGGAGCAGCGCGGCGGGGCCTACTACAGCGAGGCCGCGGCGCAGCTCATCGCCTCGCTCGAGGCGGGCACGGGCGACCAGCAGGTGGTCGACATCCGCAACGCCGGCGCCCTGCCGGACCTCCCTGACGACGCGGTCGTCGAGGTCCCCGCGCACATCCGGCGCGACGGGGCGCACGCCGACCGATTCAAGCCGCTGGCGCCGGAGCTGCTTGGGCTGGTCCAGCAGGTCAAGGCCTACGAGCGGCTGACCGTGAAGGCCGCCGTGGAAGGCGACCGCAAGGCCGCGCTGAAGGCGCTGATCGCCAATCCCCTGGTCGGCCGCTACGAGGTCGCGCGGCAGCTGCTCGACGCGCTCCTCGAGGCCAACCGCCGGTACCTCCCGAGGTTCTTCGCCGAAGCAACGTCTGCTTGACGGCCGCGCCCGCCTCGGATAGGGTTCGGTAAGGAATTCTTCCTAACTATGAGTGTTTCACGGCTGAACGGTGCACGAAGGTTCCAGGGAACGGCCGACGGTGGCGCCATCACGGTCGGGACGCCGGGCCTGCTGCGCGCCATCAACGAGCGCACCGTGCTCGACCTGATTCACCGGCAGGGGCCGCTCTCCAGGGCCCAGGTCGCGCGCGTCAGCGGCCTCTCCAAGCCGACGGTCTCGCTGGCCCTGACCGGCCTGCTCGATTCGCGCCTGGTGCGCGAGGTCGGCCGGGCGCGCGGCGACCGCGGGCCGAGCGCGCTCCTCTACGAGCTCAACCCCGACGCGGGGTGGGTCGCCGGCATCGACATCGGCCGGAAGTGGGTGCGTGCGGCCGTGGCGGATATCGCCGGGACCATCGTCGCGCGGCGGGACGAGCGCGCCCGCGTCGGCAGCGCGAAGACGCTGATCGGCCAGATCGGAGCGATCGCGCGCCGGCTGGCTTCCGACGCCGGCATCGACTGGTCGCGGGTCACCCACGCCACCCTCGGGAGCCCGGGCGTCTTCGACCCGAGCCGCGGCTACGTCGCGCTGGCGCCGAACCTGCCCGGCTGGGGCCGGGGCGGGTTGGTCGAGGCCGTGCGGGCGGAGCTCGGGACCAACGTCAGCTTCGAGAACGACGTCAACCTGGCCGCGCTCGCGGAGCGCGAGCACGGGCTCGGCCAGAACATCGCCAACTTCGTGTTCCTGTCGATCGGCACCGGTGTCGGGCTCGGGATCGTGATCGACGGCCGCGTCTACCGCGGCGCCCACGGCGCGGCCGGTGAGATCGCCTACCTTCCGGTCGCCCGCGAGGACTCGCACGCGCCCGGCATCCGCCGCCACGGTGCCATGGAGGACCTGGCGGCCGCGTCCGGCCTCGTGCGCACGGCGCGGCGGCTCGGCATGAGGTCGGTCACCACGCCCGAGCAGGTCTTCACCGCGGCCAGGCGCGGGGATCCGCGCGCCCTGGAGACGGTCCAGAGCGAGGCCAAAGCCCTCAGCCTCGCCATCGCCGGCCTGACCCCGGTGCTCGACCCGGAGCTGGTCGTGCTCGGTGGCGGCATCGGCCGGAACGGCGACCTGCTGGTCGACCCGATCGAGCGGGAGCTGAGGGACATGCTGCCCTTCCGTCCCCGGGTCGCGATCTCCCTGCTTGGCGACGATGCGGTCGTGCGCGGCGCGATCGCCACCGCGCTCGACGTGGCACGGAACCGCGTCTTCGCGCGCTCACCCGTTCGACCGGTGGAGGCGGTCGGGTGATCAACACATGCCCGGACCAATACCCCATTCAAATTCCGCAGAGCCGGACAGAGCTCGATGCATCAGGAGGTTGTCCATGAGAGCAAAACGTCACCTCGTCATCGGCCTGGTCGCCGTCATCGCCGCGCTCGTGCCGGCCTGCTCGGGGTCGTCGCCGGCGACGAACGTGCAGCGCAGCGCGGGCGGGACCGTCACCATCGACAACGAAAGCGGCACTCAGTGGACGTGTGACTTCAATCCCTACAACGGCGCGGTCAACTTCCTGTCGTTCGGAACGGTCTATGAGCCCCTCGTCTACGACAACCTTCTGACGGACAAGAAGACTCCGTATCTCGCCAGCGCCTATGAATGGAGCGCCGACAACAAGACGCTCACCATGACCATCCGTTCGGGCGTGCAGTGGAGCGACGGACAGCCGTTCAGCGCGGACGACGTCCTGTACTCGTTCCAGCTCCTGAAGAAGACGTCCTCGCTCGACCTGCAGTCGGACTGGTCGCTGCTGTCCGACGTGCAGCAGCAGGGGAGCGACAAGATCGTCTTCACCTTCCAGGCCGCGGCCGTGCCGGACTTCTACCAGATCGCGGCGCAGACTCCGATCGTGCCGAAGCACATCTGGTCCACGGTGTCCGACCCGACGGCGGCGGTGACGAAGCCAGTCGGCACGGGGCCGTTCACGATGAGCGACTGCACCCCGCAGAACATCACGTACACCAAGAACCCGAGCTACTGGCAGAAGGGCCTGCCCTACATCCAAACGGTGAACTACCCCGCCTTCACCGACAACGACCCGGCCAACCAGTACCTCGCCGCGGGCAACGCCAACTGGGGCGGGCAGTTCATCCCGAACATCGACAGCTATTACCTGGCCCGCGACCGCGCGCACAACCACTACTGGTTCCCGCCGGTCGACAACATCAACATCTGGATCAACCAGACCGTCGCCCCGCTGAACGACAAGGCCGTGCGCCAGGCGATGGCGTTCGGGATCGACCGCGCGAAGGTCTCGCAGAACGGCGAGTACGGCTACGAGCCGGCCGGAAACCAGACGGGGGTCCTGACCCCGACCTTTGCGAGCTGGGTCGACAAGAGCCAGCTCGACAAGTACGGCTACAAGTACGACGTGAGCAAGGCGCAGCAGATCCTGCAGCAGGACGGCTACAGCAAGGGTTCCGACGGCATCTTCGCGAAGGATGGCAAGCGCCTGTCGTTCGACATCATCAGCATCTCGGGCTACACGGACTGGACCGCGTCGCTTCAGATCGTCGCGCAGAACCTGAAGGCGGGGGGGATCGAGATCAAAGAGCACGATATCAACCAGAACGACTATGCGTCGCAGCTCTACAACGGCAGCTATCAGCTCGCCTACGGCGCGCTCTCGACCTCGCCGGGCCCCTCGCCCTTCTACGAGCTCCGCAACACGCTCGACAGCGCCACCACCGCGGACATCGGTCAGACTGCGGGAGGCGATTACGAGCGGTACAAGAACCCTTCCGTCGACACCCTGTTCGACCAGTTCGCGGCCACCACGGACTCGGCGAAACAGCACCAGCTGATGAGCCAGATCGAGGGCGCGATGCTCGAAGACGTGCCGGTGATACCCGTCACCGAGGGAGTCGCGTGGTACGAGTATTCGACCAAGGACATCGGTGGCTGGCCCACGGCAAGCGACCCGTTCTCCGCGCCGGCGCCCTGGAACCTGCCCGACTGGGGCGTGACGCTCGTCCACCTGTACAAGACCAGCTGACAATTGGACCCGCACGGCGGGGCTCGCCGCCCCGCCGTGCATTGAACCGATGAGCTACGTGATCAGGCGGCTCGAGTTCTTCGTGATCACGCTGTGGGCCGCCCTGACGATGAACTTCATCATCCCGCGCGTCATGCCCGGGAGCCCCGCCGAGGCGATGCTCGTCCGCTATCACGGGCGCGCCAGCCCCCAGGCGGTGCGCACGATGGAGATCGCGCTCGGCTATCACAGCGACGAGAACGTGTTCCAGCAGTACGGCGAGTACCTCTGGAACATCGTTCACCTGAACCTGGGCACGTCGCTTGCATACTTCCCGACCCCGGTCACCCGGGCCATCATGCTCGGGCTGCCCTGGACGCTGGCCCTGGTCGGCCTGTCCACGGTCATCGCGTTCCTGATCGGAACGGTGGTCGGCATGGTGAGCGCCTGGCGACGGGGCGGCGTGATCGACGGGGTCCTGCCGCCCGTCTTCATCATGGTCTCGGCCTTTCCCTATTTCTGGATCGCCCTCGTGACGATCTTCGTCTTCGCCTTCACGCTCAACTGGTTTCCCCTCGGTTTCGGCTACGACCTGAGCCTGCACATCAGCTTCACGTGGGACTTCATCTCCAGCGCGTTCATGCACGGCTTCCTGCCCGCGCTGACGATCGTGGCCACCTCGATCGGGGGCTGGATCCTGACGATGCGCAACACGATGATCAGCACGCTGGCCGAGGACTACGTGAAGATGGCGCGCGCGAAAGGACTCTCACCGCTGCGGATCATGGTCATGTACGCCGGCCGCAACGCCATCCTGCCGAATCTGACCGGTTTTGCGATGTCACTGGGCTTCGTGATCAGCGGCGCGATCCTCGTCGAGATCGTCTTCAACTACCCCGGCGTCGGCTACATGCTGCTGCAGGCGGTGGACAACGAGGACTTCGCGCTGATGCAGGGCCTCTTCCTGCTCATCACCGTCGCGGTCCTGGTCGCCGTCCTCGCCGCCGACTTCATCACGGCGTGGCTCGACCCGCGCACCCGCGAGGCGGACTGATGGGCATCGACCTCCGCATGGTCGCCGACCAGACCAGGGCCTCGGTCCCACCGGAGCCTCCGCGCGGGCGCGTGCTCGGCGGTTTCGCCGGCGCGCTCGTGTCCAACCGCAAGGCGGTGGTGGGCGCCCTCGTGCTCGCGTTCTTCGCCCTCGTGGCGCTGCTGGCGCCGCTGATCGCGCCCTATCCGCCGCAGGAGGACCTGTTCGGCCAGATCATGCCGCCTTCGCCGCACCACCTCCTCGGCACCACCGGCAACGGCCAGGACATCTTCTCGCAGCTGGTCTGGGGCACCAGGCAATCGCTCGCGATCGCGGTCGTCGCGGGGCTCGCGGCGACGGTCATCTCGGTGCTCGTCGGCGTCTCGGCCGCATATCTCGGCGGGGTGTGGGACCACATCTTCGACCTCTTCACCGATGTCTTCCTCGTGATCCCGACGCTGCCGTTGATGATCGTGATCGCGGCCTACGCGAGGAGCGGCGGGCTATGGGTGATCATCACGGTGATCGTCATCACGGGCTGGTCGTACGGCGCACGCCAGCTCCGCTCACAGGCTCTCTCGCTGCGCAACCGTGAGTTCCTCGAGGCCGCGAGGGTGCGCGGCGAGCGGACGGTCTACATCATCCTGGCCGAGATCCTCCCCAACATGACCTCGCTGATCGTGGCCAACTTTCTCGGGGCCGCGGTGTACTCGGTGCTCGCGGCCGCCGGCCTCCAGTTCCTCGGACTCGGCGACCCGAACGACCTGAGCTGGGGGACCATGCTGTTCTGGGCCGAGAACAACGGCGCCCTGCTCGCCGGCTCGCCCCTGTGGGCGATCGCGCCCGGCCTGTGCATCGCCCTTCTCGGCGGTGCTTTCGCGCTCGTCAACTACGCGTTCGACGAGATTGGCAACCCCGCGCTCCGGCCGGTGAGGAAACGGAGTTGATCCGCTCCGCCACCGAGTCGCTGCTCCGGGTCCGCGACCTGAGCGTCGACTATTTGACCGCCCGCGGCCCCGTGCGGGCGGTCGACGCCGTTTCGCTCGAGGTGGCGCGTGGGGAGTTCCTCGGCATCGTCGGCGAGTCGGGATGTGGCAAGTCGACGCTGCTCTACGCGATCGCCCGCCTGCTCAGCCCGCCCGCTGAGATCGCGGGCGGCGAGATCGACTTCGCGGGGCAGGACATGGTCACGATGACCGACGCGGAGCTGCGCGATATTCGCTGGTCGCGCTACTCGGTCGTGATGCAGAGCGCCATGAACGCGCTGAACCCGGTGATGACCGTCGGCGAGCAGCTGCGCGACGCGATCGAAGCTCACGAAGAGTTGCCTTCGCGCGAGATCGCCCGGAGGTCGGAGGACGTGCTCCGGCTCGTCGGGATCGACCGGGTGCACCTCCAGAGCTATCCGCATCAGCTGAGTGGAGGCATGCGCCAGCGCGCGATGATCGCCATGGCGCTTGTCTTCACCCCCGACCTCGTGATCATGGACGAGCCGACGTCGGCCCTCGACGTGGTCGCGCAGCGCTCGCTCATGGTGCAGATCAAGCAGCTGCAGAAGAAGATCGGATTCGCCACGATCTTCGTGACGCACGACATGTCGCTCGTCAGCCACTTCTCGGACCGCCTCGCGGTGATGTACGCCGGCCAGATCGTCGAGGTGGGTGAGACGCGCAAGCTGTTCACCGAGCCCAAGCACCCGTACGCGGTCGGATTGATGCGGTCGTTTCCCTCCATCAGCGGGCCGCTGCTGCCCTTGACCGGCATCCCGGGCAGCCCTCCCGACCTTGCGCACGCGCCGGCCGGGTGCCGGTTTCATCCCCGCTGCCCGCAGGTCATGGAGCGGTGCAGAACGAATCCTCCGGACGTCTACCACCTCGAAGGCGACGACGTGAGGTGCTTCCTCTTCGAATGATCACCGACCTTCCGCCGCGGCCGCACGACGAAGGCGCCCCCGAGCTGGTGCGCACCGTGGCGCTGACGAAGCACTTCCATCTCGGCGGACCGTTCTCGCGGCGCCATCTGCACGCGGTCGACGACGTCGACCTCGTCATCGCTCAGAACGAGGTGCTCGCGCTGGTCGGAGAGAGCGGCAGCGGAAAGAGCACGCTCGCGCGCCTCATCGCGATGGTGTACCAGCCGACGAGCGGAGACATCCTCCACCGCGGCCGTTCCCTGAAGTCGCTCCGCTCACGCGCCGAGCTGCTGGCGTACCGCGGGCAGGTGCCGATGGTGTTCCAGGATCCGTACAGCTCGCTGAGCCCGGTCTACCGGGTGTCTCACGGCCTGATGCGCTCCCTCAAGCTGCATCGTCGCGACCTGAGCCGGCGCGGCAGGCGGGAGGAGGCGGAGCGGCTGGTCGAGGCGGTCGGCCTGGTGCCCGGCGGCGACTTCCTCGAAAAGTATCCGTACGAGCTCAGCGGCGGGCAGCGGCAGAGAGTGGGTTTTGCGCAGGCGCTGGCGTGCCGGCCCGAGCTGATCCTCGCCGACGAACCGGTGTCGATGCTCGACGTGTCGGTCCGGATCGGCGTCCTGAACCTCATCTCGACCCTCCGCCGCCGCGAAAGGATCTCGTTCCTCTACATCACGCACGATATCGCGAGCGCCCGATACGTGGCCGACCGAATCATGGTCATGTACGCCGGGGAGGTCGCCGAGAGCGGGCCCGTCGAGGAGGTGCTGGCTCATCCCAAGCACCCGTACACCCAACTGCTCCTGTCCGCGGTCCCCGATCCCCGCGTGCCGGTCGGACTGCCGGCGGCGGCCGAGGTCCACGAACCCCCGCGGGTGATCAACCCGGGCCCCGGCTGCCGCTTTCGGGCGCGGTGTCCGGTCGCCATCGAGGAGTGCGCGCGGGTGACGCCCAGGCTTCGCGAGGTTCGACCGTCTCACTCCGCCGCCTGCCACGTGGCGACGGCTGACGCCGTGACTTTCGACCAGGCGGCATCAGGCCTCCAACACGACTGAGGAGAGCGACGCGCGGTGGCTGTCAGGCGCGTTTGGCGCCAAACGCGCGCAATTTCCGCAAAATTCGGCGCGTTCTGCGCAATACGCGCGCTCGGCACCGCCGCGCGACACCCGCGACGCGCCGACTAGCCGTCAGTCGTCGCTGCGCAGCGCCGTCCACCCGAGCATGCCGCTCACGCCCGTGACCTTGCCCAGCGTCGTGATCCCCCGCGGACCGATCTGGAAGCGAGTCAAGCCGAGCTCGTGCCTGCTGTCTCGCATCTTGAACGCGGTGATCGCGCGATGGATTTCCGACTGCTGCTCGAGAAATCGCATGACGAGCACGTTCTGAAACACAAATGAGAGCCGCGCGCTCGGGCCCTCGGGCCCCAGCGTTGCGATCTCCTGCGTGAAGATCCCCGTCGCGCCGATGCCGCAGATGATGCGCACCGCCGCCCACAGGTACGACAGGTACCGATCCTGCTCGGCCCCCGCAAGATCCATCTCGGCGATGCTGTCGACGAGCACGCGTTGTGGTTTCAGCTCGGCGAGAGAATCTCTCAAGATGACGCCGATCCGGTTCAGATCCATCTCGACGGGCGGCACGTGGCGAACCGTCAGGTTCCCGGCGGCGACTGCCTCAGGAATCTCAGGCCATCCGAGCGCGGTCGCCTTGGCGATGAATTGGTGCGACGTCTCCTGAAACGACAGGCACAACCCTCTCTCGCCCCGCCGGGCGCCGTCGGCGAGAAAAGCCTGGGCCAGCACGGTCTTTCCCACACCTGAGGGGCCGAGCAGGAGCGTCGCGTCGCCCCGGGGAAGCCCGCCTCCGGTCATGGCGTCCAGTCCCGCCTCGCCGAACGAGGCGCGCCCCTCGATGGTAGGTAGCGATTTCGGAACCATCGTTTCGAGGCGCGGGTAGGCGCTGAAGCCATGGCTGTCGATACCGACCGTGTGGCGCCCCGGCAGCGCCGCGGCCCCACGCATCTTCAGCACGCGGATCCACCGCCGGTCGTCCAGGCCGTACGGTTCGTTGGCCAGCTCGATGATTCCGTCGGCAATCGCAAACTCCGGCTCGTTCTCGATCTGCGACGTCGTGTACTCGCCCACCATCATCAACACGGCGCCCGTGTGCGCGACGCGGCTCGACAGCTCATAAAGAGACCGCCTCAATTGCGATTCGGCGATCAGCCCGTGCAGCGCCTTGCTGCTGTCGATCACCATGATCGCGGGCTGCTGCTCGACACTGATCCGGAGGAGCTCTGACGCGGCGGGTCCGAGCCCGTCGGCGTCGAGCAAGGAGGGCAGATGGAGGACCTCGAGCCGCCGCCCGATCGCTTTCTCGTCGAAGAAATCAAAGGCGCTCAGGTTGCGCAGCAGCTTGCCGTGCGGTTCCGACCAGGTCGTGTAATACAGAGCCGGCCTCGCCTCGGTCGCGTTGGTGAAGCAGATCTGCTGAGCCAGCACCGTCTTGCCACTGCCCGGCGGGCCGGCGATCACAATCGTCGTGCCGGGCATCAGGCCCCCGCCCAGGATTCGGTCCAGGTCCGGGCTCCCGGTGACCAGCCGCTCCTCAGTCGTTTGCATCTTGCTGCAGCATGCGGCCAGCCTCCTCTCTCAAGTCCTTTGGCCGGAACGGCTTGTGCATCACGACGGTGGCGTTGCCCACGTTGTGCGGGCTCGCGCTCAGGACGATGATGGGAAGCTTCGATGTCGCCTCGCCCGCGCGCAGTGCGGAGATCAGCTCGGCTCCGCCCATCACCGGCATCATGATGTCCGTGATCACGAGGTCGACATCGTTGTCACGGAGGTAGTCGAGCGCCGCCCGTCCATTATGCGCCTCGGCCACCTGGTGCCCGTCCAGCTCCAGGATCAGCCGAACCATCCCGCGCAGGTCGGGCTCGTCGTCTACGATCAGGATTCGCGAGGCGGCCAAAATGTCAGCTCTCCCGCCGTAGCGGAAGGCTGAGCGTGAACACACTGCCCCGCCCCTCCTCCGATTCGCCGCTCAACTCGCCGCCGTGGAGGCGGGCGAGCTGACGGCTCAGAAACAAACCGATTCCCACACCCGCCGGGTTCGTCATCAGGTTTCCCACGCGTCCAAATCGCGTGAAGAGGAACTCGACGTCCGCCGGCGCGATCCCGGCGCCCTCGTCCGCGATGTGCACCCTGGCGGTGTCGTGGTCGGACGTCAAAGCGCACGTGATGCGCGTGCCCTCCGCGGAGTATTTGACCGCGTTCATGATCACGTTGCGCAGGATGCTGTCCAGCCGTATCGGATCGGCCCGAACCGGCAGCTGCGCCAGAGTCGGGGAGACGATGAAGTGGTGCCGGCGCTCGACGAGCGCGACGCCGGCGACCAGCTGCCGCACGAAATCCACGAGGTCGAGGTCGGCGAAGAGAAGTTCGAGGCGCCCCTCCTCGAGACGCGCGGTATCCAGGATCGCCTGGACCAGGCGCCCGATCTGGGCGATCTGGGCGGAGAGGATCGGGATGTAGCCGCTGAACTGCTCCAGGTCGAGGTCGCCGCCCTCGAGCAGAGCCACGTAGCCCTTTAGCACCGTGAGGGGACCGCTGAGGTCGTGGGCCACCAGGTGAAGCGACCGGGTCTTCGCGCGGTCGTTCTCCCGTGCCTGGTCGCGGTCCTTGAGCGCCGCGCGCACGTCGCCGCGTTCGGACAGAACGATGACCGAACCGACTCGCCGGCCGTCGTGGGCGATGGGCTCGAACAGGATGTGCAGCGATATCGTTTCGCCGCGGATGCTCAGGCTCGCGTCCGCGCTCCATCCGCCGGTCGCGGTACGGAGGCGGTGAAGCGTCTCCGGGTCGAGCGGGATGGCGTCCGTGTCAAGCTCGGAGCCCCGTGCGCCCGCCTGCCAGCCCAGCAACTCGATCGCGGCCGGGTTGGCGTGACGGATCCGGCTCTCGACGTCGGTCAGCAGGATCCCGTCCGTCAGCGTGTCGGCCAGGGCGGCGGCGAGGGGCAGGGTCTCGAAGCCGTTGGGCGCCGCGCTGTGGGTGCGCCGGCCGGTTGACACTCACTCACTTTAGGGGAGTTCCGCCGCTCTGCTCTCCGACGCCGAGATCGGGGTCCCTGGAGCGACTCCAGGCTTCGAATTCCCAACCGACCGGGCTCGGCGGCACGCCACGGTCCGCACGACCAAAGCTATGGTGATGCCGTGACCACGCTCCGCCTGCCCCGCCCTGAGGACCTTCCTCCCGAGGACCGCGAGATCGTCGAGAACGTGGCGAAGCGGATCGGCGTGGCGCCCGACCGGATGTCCATGATCTGGCAGGCCCAGGCCCACTGGCCCGATCACCTCGAGGCGAACTACCGCCAGATGCTCTACGGCTTCCGCTTCCAGGGCAAGATCCCGACGCTGACCAAGGAGGCCATGCACGTGGCGGTCTCCATGACCAATCGCTGCGAGTTTTGACTCAGCACGCACACGGCCGCCGTGCTGCGGCTGGGAGTCGGGGAGAGGGGGGTCAGCGAGATCATGGCCGTCGCCGAGCACGTGGCCAGCCTCTGCGCCGCCGCAGAAGCGCTGCGGCTGCCTGCCGACTTGCCCCTTCCGGCCGCCGGCTCACCGCCGGGCTCGGTTGAACCCGCCGATCCGGCAGCGCTCCAGGGAGACGCCGCGGCCGCCATGGCCGAGATCGCGACGTGGGCCCGCTCGAGCCTGGGCGTCGAGCACGTGCCGGTCCTGTGGCGCGCGCTGGCGCGGCTTCCCCGAATGATGCTCACCACCTGGCGCAAGGACCGGCTCGTGATGTCCGGCGGCAAGCTCGACCCGTCCGCCAAAGCGTGCATCGCCTTCGCGGTGGCGTCCTTCAAGCAGAGCCCGTACATGATCGCGTACACCACCGCGCTGCTGAGAAAAGCGGTGGCCCTGGACGACGAGGCGGTCGTCGAGCTCGTCGCGTCGGTGATGCATTACGTGTCCTTCAACACGATCTCGCACGCAATGCTGCTCGAGGCCCCCCACTCCGGCATGCAAGCCGCCGACTTCGCCAAGGAATGACCGTCGCTGCCCCGGGGGAACAAAATCGCCGGGCGGATCGGTAGTCACGTACGTGGACGTCACAGAGAGCAACTTCCAGACCGCTGTCATCGACCGCTCGAGCTCCGTGCCCGTGGTGGTCGACTTCTGGGCGGAGTGGTGCGCGCCGTGCCGGATGCTCGGCCCGGTTCTCGAGCGCGAGGCCGCCCAGCGCTCCGACCAGGTGGAGCTGGTCAAGCTCGACGTCGACGCGAACCCGGCCCTCGCGCAGCGCTACCGGGTGCAGGGCATTCCCGCCGTCAAGGCCTTCCGCGACGGGAAGGTCGTGGCGGAGTTCGTCGGCGCCCAGCCCGCGGCCGCCGTGGCGCGCTTCCTCGACTCCCTGGTCCCGTCAGAGGCGGACGTGCTGGTCAAGCGGGGTGACGAGGAGTCGCTGCGCCGCGCCCTCGAGCTCGACCCCGGGCGCGCCGAGGCGGCGGTCCCCATCGCCCGGCTGCTGCACGCCCGAGGCGAGGACGATGAGGCCCTGGAAGTGCTGAGCAAGGTGCACGGCAGCTTCCAGGCGGACGGCCTGGCCGCGCGGATCAGGCTCGAGCGGTCGGCCGGCCCAGACCTCGTGAAGATCCTCTCGGCTCTGGACGCGGGCGAGGGCGAGCATGCCATTGACCGCCTGATCGACGCCATCGCCGGCAATCGGGCCGCGCGCGAGGAGATCCGGCGCGTGGTCGTGGGCGCGATCGACGAGCTGGGGCCGGACCACCCGCGGGCCGGCGAATGGCGTTCGAGGCTTTACTCAGTCCTGTATTAGCGGCGCCGCGCTCACCGGTTCGTCTCCCGCCGCACGAAGAGCGCGGTGCCGGCCACGATGAAGATGCCGAACATCGCCGCCATGACGACGAGGTTCGTCACGGGGTCGAGCAGCACGACCTTGTGGTATTCGGGACGTCCGCTGTACACGACGCCGCGAAACAGGTCGACCACGTAGCGCATCGGTGAGATGCGCGACAGCACCTCGAGATACCAGGGCAGCACCTTGATCGGGTTGAAGACGCCGGCCAGGAAGAACTGGGGCAGCAGGATGAAGTTGAACATCTGGTTGGCCGCCCGCTGGTCGTTGATCAGGGACATCCCGAGCAATCCGAAGGAGCCGCCGACCAGGCACCCGAGCATCGCCACCGGGACGAGCAGGAGAATCTCCGCCGGGGTCAGCGGGACGCGCAGCACCAGGGCGAAGACGACCAGCGGCGCGGCCTGGGCGAGCGCCACCAGCGACTCGCCCACGATCTTGCCGACCACGATCGTGTAGCGCGACACCGGCGACACGAAGATCTCCTGCGCGAAGTCGTTCTGGCGATCCTCGAGCAGGGATGCGATGCCCTGGGACGACGACTGGAAGATCGTCATGCCGAGGACGCCGGTGAACGTGAAGCCGATGAAGTTGAATCCCGCCGCCTTGCCGAGGTTCAGCTGCAGCGTCCCGCCCATGAGGAACATCACGAGGAAGGGAAAGACGAAGGATCCGACCAGGCGAGCCCGGTCGCGCAGGAACTTGAAGAAGTCGCGGGATGCGATCGCCGCGACGGCGCTCAGCTCATTCATCGGAGGCGGCCAGGATCTGGAGGTAGGCGTCCTCGAGCGAAGGCTGGCGCGTGCGCATCAGGGTGAGGGGAACGTCGAGGCCGCGCACGATCTCGTGCGCCGAGCGACCGCCGAGATGAATCTTGAAGACGCCGTTCTCCTCGAACACGAGGCCCTGCGCCCGCAGCTCGGCGCGCAGGCGGTCACGGTCCGCCGAGTCGAGCTCGAGGTGCTCGCCGGCCGGCCGCCGCTTGACCTCGCCGGGGCTGCCCATGGCCACGACCCGGCCGTGGTTGAGGATGCAAAGGCGGTCGGCCTGCTCCGCCTCCTCCAGATAGTGCGTGGTCAGGATGATCGTGACGCCGAACTTCTCTCGCACCTCGCGCAGGTAGGACCACAGGTTGCGCCGGCTGGCCACGTCCAGGCCGCGCGTCGGCTCGTCCAGGAACAGCACCCGCGGACGGTGCATGAGGCCGCGGATGATCTCCAGCTTGCGCTGCATGCCGCCCGACAGCTTCTTGACCGGTTTGAAGATGTCGCTCTCGAGGTCGAGTACCGCCGCCAGCTCGTCGACCTGCCGGCGGTAGGCGTCCGGCATCATCCGGAACGACGGCCGGTAGGGGTAGAGGCCGTACAGGATCGCGTGCAGGCGCACGTTCTCCTCGCCCGACAGGTTCATGTCGAGGCTCGGGTTTTGAAAGATGATGCCGACGCTTCGCCGCACCGACGCCGCCTCGCCGCGCAGGTCGTGGCCGCAGATGCTCACCCACCCGGACGTGGGTGCCAGGGTGGTCGTGAGGATCGAGACGGTTGTCGTCTTGCCGGCGCCGTTCGGCCCGAGCAGGGCGAAGAACTCTCCCGCTTCGACGCGGAGGCTGATCCCGTCGACCGCGTTGACCTTGGCCTTGCGATAGCGCTTGACCAGGTCCTGGACCTCGACCGTCGAAGTGCCCTGCGACATGCGGGCAGACTACCCGGTGAGAGGGGGAGGCCGCCTCCCGGCGGTCAGCCCGCGGCGCCCTGCCGGCCGGAGAAGGATTCGCCGTCCTCGAGGCCCAGTGAGGGCCACCCGGCGGCGGCCAGCTTTCCGATCTCGGCGGCGCGCTTCCACTGGGCCGCGGCGCGGACGATGTCGCCCCGCCGCTCGAGCACCTCCGCGTACTCCATGTGGCAGTCGCGGAGGCGGTCGTCCATCCCGAGATCCCGCAGCAGCGCTAGCGCGATGCCGAATTCCTCGTCCGCCTCGCTCGGGCGGCCGGACCGATCCTCCACCTGTCCGAGCAGGGCGTGCGCCTCGGCCTGCACGATCCGCTCGCCTGTGGCCGCCGAGCACTCGAGTGCCTCCAGCAGGTGGCGTCGCGCCGCCTCGTAGTCCTGCCGTCGCAGGTGCAGCTCGCCCAGGCAGGCGAGGATGAACCCGCGGCCGCGCCGCTCCATCTTCAGCTCCTCGCTGCCGGCCAGGGCCTTCTTCAGATGCGCCTCCGCGGCGTCGAGCAGCCCTTCTTTGAGCAGCAGGGCGCCGAGGTCGTTCTCCACCCGATAGATCGAGCCGGCGTCGGACTCGATCGCATAGAGCTGAAGCGCGCGGTCGAAGTGCTCGCGGGCCTGCGCGGGCCGGCCCATGTTCTTGTAAGCAACGCCGAGCCCGTGGTGCATCTTGGCCAGCTGCAGCAGGTCGCGCAGGCGGCCGGCGCACTCCGCGGCTTCCTCGTGGTACCGCACCGCCGTCGCCCACGAGTGCCGGACGATGTGCATCCCGGCGATGTGGCCGAGGATCCGAGCCTCGGTCTGCGCCGGCCGTGGTTCCAGGGCGCGGCAGCGCTCGAGCGCCCGCCCCGCCATGTCGAGCGATTCGGGGTCGTCCTGCATTCCCCGGGCGGTGGCCTCCCAGTCCAGGGCCTCCACGGCCATGCCCTCGTCGCCCAGGTCCTCGAACGCGCGCCTGCCCGGCGCCAGGTGCTCGATCGCCCGCTGGGTCTGGACCAGCCGGCAGAAAGCCTGACCGAGATAGAAATCGAGGAGCGCGCGATCCCGCCTCGGCCAGCGCCTCTGCGTCAGCGCCAGCCCTTTCGCGATCACGCCCTGGAAGTCGCGCAGCTCGGTCAGCCGCTCGAGCGCCTGGATCTGGGCCGGAACCTGCGCCAGGCTCGCGATCGCCTCGCTGGAGGCGAAGTAGGCCAGCGGCTTTCCTGTCCGGTGGGCGATGTGGCGGAGCGCCTCCATCGACGGCCTGACCTTCCCGTGCTCGATCAGGTGGATGGCCGCCCGGCTGAACCGGCTTCCGGCCACCTCGGCCAGGCTCAACCCCGCCTCGCGGCGGGCCTGCATCACCGCTCCCGCGCGGACCTCGATCCCTTTGCGGCGGCCGCGGTACCTCATGCCGAGCATGGCGGTGAGAATACCGCCACGCTCGACAGTTTGGTTAACTGATTGCTATCCGGTGGGCCCGATGGTGCCCGCGAAGGCGGTCGCCATCGAGATCGCCATTCCGACCACGGTCACGGCCAGCGACAGAATCAATTTGCGCATCAGCGCACCTCCCTGGTTGATGGGCTGGAGTGTCCGCTGAGTTGACAAGTGCTGTCAACTCAAGCGGAAATCGAGTCGCCCGGCTACGACTTGTAAGCCTGCTGGTTGCCGCTACCATCCCCGCATGGCGGTCCGGACCGTAGTCGAGCGCGGGCCGAAGGGGAAGAAAGCCGTGGCTTTCGCCCTCGACTGGCCGGGGTGGAGCCGCGGGGCCAGGACCCCCGAACTTGCGCTCCACCTGCTCGACTCGTATCGCGGCCGGTACCGGGCCATTGCGGCCGGCGCCGGGATGGCGGGCGAGTTCGACAGCGCTGGTCCCCTCCAGGTGATCGAGGATCACACCGGCCCGGGCTCGACCGACTTCTGGGGCATCTCGTTCTCGCCCTCGAGCCTCGAGATCGAGCCCATGGATGAGGCCGTGATGGAGCGGAAGATCACGATCCTCCGCGCCGCCTGGGCGTTCTTCGACGAGGTGGGGGCGGGAGTTTCCGCCGAGATGCGCAAGGGCGCTCGAGGGGGAGGCCGCGACGCCGACCACGCGCGTTTGGCGTCGAACGCGCCCAATTCCCCGCGGATTCGGCTCGTGTGGCGCAAAACGCGCGTTAGAGGCGCGCCCGGGTCATGAGCTCCTCAGCGCCGCTCCGGGGCGGCCGCCTACGCGCGCGTCATCTACATATGTGTGCGCTTTGAAAAGGCAGAGCGCCGAAACCTCCCTCGGAAGGGATCGGCGCCCTGCCTCGAGAATCAGCGCTTGGCGCCGGCGCCCAGCACGCCCTGAGCGATCTTTCCGAAGTCGTCCTCGGTCAACAAGCCCTTCTTCTGCAGCGACGTCGACTTGACCTCGGTCAGGATCGCGAGCGTCTGCTCCTCGCTGGCGGGCGGGAAGCCCATCTTGTCCAGCCAGATGGCGACCGAGTCCAGGCCGCTGCCCTTGCCGAGCACGACCTGCGGCCCGCTCTGGCCCACCATCTCGGGCCGGAACGGAAACGCCTCGGTGAGGTGCTCCGAGCCGACGTTCTTGACCCAGCTGGCGATGATCCCCGACTCGACGTGGAACAGGCGGTCTCCGACGATGCCGCGGTTGGGCGGCACCGGCACGCCGGCGAGCTCGCGCACCAGGCGGGAGAGGCCGTAGAGCTTCGAGAAGTCGATCCCGCTCTCGATGCCGTACATGGTCTTGAGCGCCATCACGGTGTCCTCGAGCGGAGTGTTGCCGGCGCGCTCGCCGATGCCCGTCACCGAGACCTGCACGGTGCCGACTCCGTTGGCGACGGCCGTGACAGTGTTGGCGACGCCCAGCGAGAAGTCCATGTGGAAGTGGGCCTCGAGCGGCTTGTCGATCCGCTCTTTGACCTTGCGCGTCATGAACGCGGCCGCCTGGGGCGACAGCACGCCAAAGGTGTCGACCAGGGCCAGTGAGTCCATGTGGCCGTCGCGCGCGATGACCTCGATCATGTTCAGGAACGTCGTGATGTCGGCACGCGTCGAGTCGATGGGGAAGAACGAGACGAACATCCCGTTCTCGTGCGCGCACCGGGTCGACTCGATGGTCAGCTCGAGCGCGCGCTCGAATTCCCACCGATACGCGTACTTGATGATGTGCTCGCTGGAGGGAACCTCCATGACGATGTTCTTGACCCCGGTGTCGAGCGCCCGCTTCACGTCGTCGACCATGCAGCGCGAGAAGGCGTAGATCTCGGCCGGCAGGCCGGCCGCCGCGATCCGCTTCACAGCCTGAGCGTCGGACGGTGAAACTGCCGGAAGGCCGGCTTCGATGCGCTGCACCCCCGCCTCGGCGAGCTTCTCGGCGATGCGCATCTTCTCGTCTGCGTTGAACTCGACCCCGGCCTGCTGCTCTCCGTCACGCAGCGTCACGTCGTGGACGGTCAGCCTGGCGGGGGGGGAGAACTCCGATGTCACCTCCGACTGATAGTTCCAGGGGCTGACGAAGTACTGCTCTGTCTTCCACGGCTGGTTCTTCTCAGCCATCGAACTCTCCTTCTCGATCAATGCGTTTGAACGGGGGCAACCGGCGGCGTCACATCATGATCCGGCCACCGGCGACGTCCAGCGTCACGCCGGTGATCCACGACGACGTATCCGATGCGAGAAACAGCGTCGCCCGCGCCACGTCCTCCGGGTCGCCCATGCGGCCCAGCGGAGAGAGCGCGGCGACCTCGGCCAGCCGCGATTCCGGCATGAGGCGGCGGATCCGGTCCGAGAGCACCGTCGCGGGCGCGATGCAGTTGATCCGCACGTTGTGCCGGCCGACCTCCTTCGCCACGTGCCGGGTGAAGGTGATCACGGCCGCCTTCGACGCGGCGTATGGGGCGGTGGTGAGGATGTCCAGGAAGCGCGCGGTGTTGGAGGCCATGGTCACGATGGACCCGCGCCGCCGCTCGATCATCCCGGGCAGGAAGCTCTTGACCGTGAGGAAGGTCGTCGTCAGGTTGGCGTCGACCACCGAGCGCCAGTCCTCCTCGGTGATCTCGTGGGCGAGCTGGTACGCGCCGAATCCGCCGGCGAACGCGAGCAGGATGTCCGTGGGCCCGAACTGAGCCTCCGTCTGCGTGCGCATCGCCTCGACGGCCTCGAAGTCGAGACAGTCCGCCACCGCGCCCAGCGCCCGCCCGCCCGCCTCGCCGATCTCCGCGACCACCTGGTCGATGGCCGCCTTGTCCCGGCCGACCACGACGACCGAGGCGCCCTGCGCCGCCAGCATCCGGCACGCCGCGGCGCCGATGCCTTTCGACCCGCCCGTCACGACCGCGACCTTGCCCGCGAGGTCGGGGTAGGTGGGCAAGAGGGAGATTTCAGCCGGCACGGCGTTCCTCCAGCCGGTTGACCGGGCACCGCGGCGGCTCACCGCGCAGCGCGCGCGTGACCTCCTCGGCGGCCCGGCGCTTCAGCTCGCTCTCCGACTCGATGGAGTAGTAAGCCATGTGCGGCGTGATGAGCGCGGCGGGGTGCGAGCGCAGCGGGTGGCCTTCCGGGAGCGGCTCGGATTCGAAAACGTCGAGCGCGACCCCGCCGAGCCTGCCTCCGGACAGCGCGTCGGTCACGGCGTCGAGGTCGACCAGGCCGCCGCGCGCCGTGTTGATCAGCACCGCGGTCGGCTTCAGCAGCCGCAGCATTCCGGCGTTCACCAGGTGATGGTTTTCCGCGGTCATCGGTGCATGCAGTGAGACGAAGTCCGCATCCGCGACAGCGTCCTCGAGGCTGCTCGCCAGGGTGACTCCCTCCTTGTCCCAGGTGGTCACGAAAGGGTCGTAGGCCTTGACCGTGAGCCCGAGCGCGAGGGCCCGCGACGCGACGCGGCGGCCGATGCGCCCGATCCCGATCAGGGCCAGCGTACTGCCGGCGATTCGGTGGACCTCCATGCCGGAGGCGTGCCAGCCGCCGCTGCGTATCGAGAGGGCGGCCGGCAGCAGGCCGCGCGTGAAGGCGAGCAGCAGCATGATGGTGTGGTCGGCGACCTCGTCGAGGCAGTAATCCGGCACGTACGTCACCTGGATCCCGTGGCGGGTGGCGGCGGCCACGTCGATGTTGTCGAACCCGATGCCGCAGCGCGAGATGACGCGAGCGCCCCCGGCCGCCGCCGCGGCGATGACCTTCTCGGTGATCTTCGCGTAGACGACGATCAGAGCGCTCGCGGTCCCGGCCAGCCGGGTGAGGGTGTCCTCGTCGCTGGACGGGGCGACCTCGAGCTCCAGGCCGAGCCCGGCGAGCTCGGCCCGGACCTCTTCGAGGTCGTGGAAGATGTTGTCCGTCATCACGACCGGACGGTCGGTCATGGTCGAACCCTAGGCCAGCGCCTCTTCCTCGAAGGGGTACTTCGTGAAGAGGACGGGGCCGTCCTTGGTGACCAGGAGGTTCTCCTCCAGACGCACGGTCTGCTCCAGGCCCGGGTGCCCGGCGAAGGTCTCGGCGGCGAAGTACATGCCCTCCTGCAGCTCCACTGGATACTCGAGCGAGTAGGCGCGCGAGATCCACATGCCTTCGTACAGGGAAAGGCCGATCGAGTGGGCGAACTGCTGCAGCGTGACGGTGCCGAACTCGTCGTCCGCGTAGGTGGGCAGCTTGGCCGCGACGTCGGCCGTGGTGTTGCCGGCCTTCATCTGCTCGATGGCCGCGTACATGGTGGAGTGGCACTCCTTGTAGAGGTCCTTCTCCTTGGCCGTCCACTTGACGCCGCCGACCTTGAAGCAGCGCACGAAGTCCACGAAGTATCCGCCGGGGCCGACGGCGTTCTGGTCGATGATCACGAGGTCTCCCTGCCGGATCACCTTGTCGGTGTGCCAGCGACGGTACGGGCTGGTGTTGCCGCCCGACGCCACGATGATGTCGTAGACGAAGTCGAATCCCTGCTCGTACAGGTACTCGTTGACCTTCGCCGTGATGTGGCTCTCCTTGACTCCCGGCTTTAGCCACTCGTTCTGGATCTTCCAGAACGACGTGTCACCGATGGCGGAGGAGATCTTGAGGCACTCGATCTCGTCGGGGGTCTTGACCACGCGCGCGCCCGACATCGCCGGCCAGGCGCTGACCACGTTCAGCTTGGCCTTCTGGAAGGCCGCGTAGGCCGATGGATCGTAGACGTCGATCCCGATCTTCTCCTTCTCGACGTGGTTCTCGCGGAGCACCTTCATGATCGACTCGACCATGCGGTCGGCCATCATCGACTCGGCGGTCTCCGACCACTTCCAGGTGATGGCGGGACGGATGTTGCCCTTCAGCCAGGGAGCGTCGATCTTCGCGCACTCGAGGTCTGAGCCCGCGGTCTCGAAGAGCACCGGGTCGCCGTCGCGCGGCAGCACGCAGTAGCGGATGTAGATGTTGTTCTTCCAGTTGCCCTGGAAGACCGACGTGATGTAGCGCACGTTCTCGCCCACGAAGCACACCAGCGCTCCGAGGTCGTGCTTCTCCATCATCATCCGCGCCCGCGCCAGCCGGTCCTTGCGCAGCCGGTCGAAGTCGACTCGCGCCTGCCAGTCCGTGGACGTGGTGCTGTACGTCCGGCGCGGGTCGTATTCGTGCGGCTTGCCCAGGAACGTCAGGTCCATATCCTTGCCGGGCTTGGTGAGAGAGTGCTTCTCGCTGACCTGTGCCAATCGAGCCTCCTTGCGTTCCGCTAAGCGGAATGACATATCGAAGGGCGGAAAATCTCCTGCTGATTATGCACGGCCACCGTTTATGGCGCGGGAAAAGCTCACTGCCAGGGACCCCGAGCACGTCGAGCCTTGCGCGCCCTCGCCGCCGCTGGAGTACGCGGTCGCTTGAAATCGCCGCCGCGTCAGCCGAGGAAGCGCTGGAGCTCGTCTCGCTTGCGCTCGTAATCGGCGCGCGACCTGCGCGTTGCCTCGTCCACCGAGACCTCCGCCGGGGCGATGTCCCACCACACCGTGGAGTCGGGCACGCGCCGGTAGAGCTCGGTGTCGGCCACGATCACGCAGGTCCTGGATTCGGCCCTGGCCTCGCGCAGCGCGCTCGCGAGATCGTCCTCCGTCGTGGCATGGAACGAGCGCGCGCCCAGGCTCGCCGCGTTGGCGGCGAGGTCGACCGGCAGGAACGGGCCGTCGAGCCGCCCCGACTTGGGATCGCGCATCCGGAACTCGTTGCCGAAGCTGATCCCCGTGCGCGCCCGCTGTACTCGATGGACCGACTGGAATCCATGGTTGTCGGAGACCAGGATCGTGACCTTGACCCCCTCCTGGATCGCGCTCGCGATCTCGGTCGGGTTCATCAGGTATGTGCCGTCGCCGATCATCACGTACACGTCCTGCTCGGGCCTGGCCAGCTTCACGCCGATGCCGGCCGCGATCTCGTAGCCCATGCACGACGTCCCGTACTCGAGGTGGCAGCGTCTTCCGCCGGTCGCATCCCAGATCTGCAGCATGTCGCCCGGAGGCGTTCCGGCCGCGGCGACCACGACGCTGTTCGGACCCGCGAGCTCGTTGAGCAGACCGATCATCTGGCCCTGGCTCATCGCCTCGCCGTCCACCTGCGTCAGCGCGCGCGCCCGCTCTTGCGACCAGCGCTCCTTCGCCGCGACGGTCTCCTGCTCGTATCCGTCGCGCGCCGGCATCGTGCGGCCGCGCGCGGCCGCGACCAGCGCGAGCAGCGTGTCGCGAGCGTCCGCGACGACCGACAGCGCTCGCTGCTTGGCCGCGTCCCGCCCGTCGACGTTGATCGACACGAACTGCACGTCGGGATGCTGGAACAGCGTCTGGGAGCCGGTCACCACGTCGATCAGGCGTGTGCCGACGGCGACCACGAGGTCGGCCCGGCGGACGGTCTCCGCGGCTGCGGGCGTGCCGTGCGTGCCCACGCCACCGAGCGTGAACCATTCGTCGACCTGGACCGCGCCCTTGCCGGCGAACGTCTCGACCACCGGCGTCCTGAACGTGCGCGCGAAATCCGCGAGCGCGTCGCTCGCGTCGGAGTACACCACGCCGCCGCCCGCGATCACGACGGGCCGTTCCGCGCGCAGGATGAGGTCCATCGCCTCGGCGAGCGCCGCCGGTTCGGGCTGTGGCCGCGCGACGTGCCAGGTGCGGGGCTCGAAAAATCGATCGGGATAGTCGTAGGCCTCGGACAGCACGTCCTGCGGCAGGCAGATCGTGGCGGCCCCGGTCTCGCTCGGGCTCGTCAGAATCCGCATCGCCTCCGGCAGCGCCGTCAGAAGGTGCTCCGGCCGGTTGATGCGGTCGAAGAACCGGCTGACGGGGCGAAGTGAGTCGTTCACGCTCACGTCCGCCTCGGCGGGATGCTCGAGCTGCTGCATCACGACACCCTGGCGCCGGGTAGCGTACGTGTCCGCGGGCAGCAGGAGGACCGGGATGCGGTTGATCGTCGCGGTGGCCGCGCCCGTGACCATGTTCGTCGAGCCCGGCCCGATCGATGACGTGCATGCGAGCGTCGACAGCCGAAGGTTCGCGCGGGCGAAGCCGACGGCTTCGTGCACCATCGCCTGCTCGTTGCGCGCCTGGTAGTAGCGCATCGAGTCTGCGGCCGCGAACAGCGCCTCACCCAGGCCGCCGACGTTGCCGTGTCCGAAAACGCCCGCCATCGCGGGAATCAAGCGCTGCACGCGGTCGTCGCGCTCAGAAGATTGCGCGACGAGGTAGCGAACGATCGCCTGGCCTACGGTGAGCCGGCTGCTCGTCGCGATCGACGTTTTCAATTTCGTCATGTCAATCCTCTGTGCGGAACGAAATATCTGTCAGCACCGAAAGCCAGATTATCGCCGCGAGAATTTTCATGAACGCCGCGGCGGATGGAGCATCATGGTGCGCCATGCCGGCCGTCGCATCCTCTGTGCGTGGCGTCGCGCGAGGTCCGGTCGGCGTCATGCTCTTCACGCTGCTCCTCCTCTCGACATCGCAGCGCGTCATCCCGACACTCGCCTCCAGCATCATTCGCGAGCACCTTCGGCTGTCTGGCTCGGAGTTCGGGGTCCTCGCGGGAATCGCGGCGCTGGCATATGGCCTGGCCCAGCTACCGGGTGGGCACCTGAGCGATGTGCACGGCCCCGTGCCCGTGGCGAAGGTTGCGGCCCTCGTCTCCGCGGCGGGCACCGCCGTCTTCGTGCTGGCCCCGAGCTATCCAATCGCGCTCGCCGGGAGGACGGTGTTCGGCGTGGCCGACTCGGTGCTCTTCATGAGCCTGATGCGATTTGTGGTGGGCACTCGCTCACAAGGCGGCGCGCTGCAGATCGGCAAGGTCCAGGCCACGGTCGGCGCGGCCTTCGCCGGCGTCGCCCTGATCGCACTCGGGCTCACCGCGACTAGCTTCGCGCTCGTCTTCGGCGCGCTCGCGCTCGTGCAGGTCGCCATCGCCTTCACCCTCAGTGCGCCGGCCACCGAGAGGCCGCGCCCTCACGCGGCGCGCTCGTTGCCGTCGCTTTCGCAGGTGGCCGAGGTGGCGCGGACGCGCCAGTTCTGGGCCGCCGTCCTGGCCAACACCGGCCTGTTCGCGCCCTTCCTCGCCTGGACGGGCGCGTGGGCGGTGCCGTACCTCGTCTCGGTGTGCGGCCTCCACGCTGACCAGGCACGGCTGGTCGTGGTGGCCGACGGGATCGCGGGCGCGGGCGGCGCGATGGCGCTCGGCCGGCTCTCTGACGTGCTGCACCGGCGCCGCCGTCTGATCCTGCTGGGTTCGGCCGCGATGACCGCGGCGTGGGGCGCCGTCCTGGCGTTCGGCTCCTCTAGCGCTACTGGGACTGTGCTGATGTCGCTGGTCGCCTGCGTCATGTTCCCGGCGTCCAGCTCCTCGCTGGCCCTGGCGAAGGAATCCTTCCGCGCGGACCGCGCCGGCATGGTCCTCGGGCTCTCCAACATGGCGAGCTCCATCACCGCAGCCGCGCTCGGCGCCGCCATCGGGCTCGCGCTCGATGCCGGCTGGGCCGGCGCATACGAGCATGGGATCCGCCTGTATCCGCGGTCTGCGTATGTCGCGGTGCCGGTCATCCTGCTGCTCGGCAGCGTGCTCGCGCTGGTGGGCGGGTTGCTGGCCCGGGAGACGTACGCCCGCCAGGCCGCCGTCCCGGGCGCCGCATGACCGACCTCGAGCGGGAGCTCGCCCATCTATTCGGCGAGGACGCGCTCCGCCGCGGGGTGGACGCCCTGCGCTACGAGCAGGACAGCACGGAGATGCAGGGGGTGCGCGGACACCCGGATGCGGTGGTGGTCCCCTCCAGGGTCGAGGACGTTCAGGCCCTGGTCGCGTGGTGCGCGTCGCGGGGAGTGCCGATCGTCCCGCGCGGCGGAGGCACCGGGTTCGCCGGCGGCGCGGTGCCCGTCGACGGCGGCGTGGTGTGCTCGCTCGAGAATCTCAACGCGGTGCGCAGGTTCGACCCCGAGCTGTGGCGGATGGAGGTCGAGGCCGGCGTCACCACCGCGCGCGTGCACGAGATGGCGCTGAAGAGCGGCGTGCTCTTCCCGCCCAATCCAGGCGCGTCGGAGCAGTCGCAGATCGGCGGCAACATCGCGACCAACGCAGGCGGCCCGCGAAGCTTCAAGTACGGCGTGACCGGCGCCTTCGTGAGCGGTCTCCAGGCGGTGGTGCGCGAGGGTGAGCTGATCCGGCTGGGCGGTCCCTTCCGCAAAGACGTGGCGGGCTACGACCTGGCCCACCTGCTGACCGGTTCGGAGGGGACGCTCGGCATCATCGTCAGCGCGTGGCTCAAGCTCGTGCCCGCGCCCGAAGAGGTACGGGCCGTGATCGCCGCATATCGCACCATCGAGGAGGGGGTGGACGCCCTGCTCAGGGTGCCGGGCTCCCGCCTCGTGCCCGCCAGCCTCGAGTTCTTCGACCCGGGCTGCGTGCGCGCATGCCGGTCCACGCTGCCGGTCGGGATCCCGGAAAACGCGGCCTTCCTCGTGGTCAGCGAGTGCGACGGCAGCGCGCAGGAGGCTGAGCGCATCTCGAAAGAGGTGGCGGAGGCGCTGGGCTCGGATGCGGTGTGCGCCGTGGTGCGCGGCGGCCCGCAGCTCGCCCGGCTGGAGCGGTGGCGCGCCGGGATCGGCTACGCGGTGCGGGCCGTTCGCGGCGGCAAGATGAGCGAGGACGTCGCGGTGCCGCTCGATCGCCTGCTGCCGCTCATCGAGGCGACGATCGAGATCGGAGACCGGCACTCGCTGTCCGCGTGCAGCTGGGGCCACGCCGGCGACGGCAACGTGCACGCCACGTTCATGATCGACCCCGAGTCACCCGCCGAGGTCGGACGCGCGTGGCGGGCGGCCGACGACCTCTTCGCCCGCACGCTCGAGCTCGGCGGCACGGTGTCGGGCGAGCACGGGCTCGGCTGGGCCAAGAGATCGCAGTTCGGGCGTCAGTTCGGGCCGCTGGAGCAGCAGCTGCAGCGCGGAGTGAAGGCGTTGTTCGACCCGGCCGGGATCTTCAACCCGGGGAAGAAGGTCTCAGGCGGGGACGCCGGCGCCTCCGGCCCGGCCCGCGCCGAGGAGTAGGCGGCCGGTCCCGGGTTCGGCCAGCACCTCGCCCCGGTCCATGACGGCGCGGCCGCGCAGATACGTGCGCACGGCCCGGCCGGTGAGCTCGCGACCGGTGTAGGGCGACCAGCCGGCCTTCGAGCGGATGTCCGAGTCGGACACGGTCCAGCGCTCGTGCGGATCGACCAGCGCGAGATCGGCGTCGGCCCCGGGCGCGAGGCTGCCCTTGCGCGGAGCCAGGCCGTACAGCCGGGCGGGGATCTCCGAATACAGCTCGACGATGCGCTCGTAGGAGATCCGGCCCGCGGCCGCGGCGTCGAGCAGGACACCCATGGTGGTGTCGAGGCCGGGAAGTCCGAAGTGGGCGTCCCAGATGCTCGCGCCGAGCTTCTGGGCACGCGTCGACGGCGCGTGGTCCGAGGAGACGAAATCGACCTGGCGGTCGCGGACCAGCGACCACATCCGGTCCAGGTCCGCCGCCCCCTCAGCCCGCGCCGGCGGCGTGAACTTGCGCAGCGCGCCGAGCTGCTCGACCTCGCGGCGCAGCAGCGTCAGGTATTGCGGGCACGTCTCCACGCTCACGTGCTCGTATCCCTCGGCCCGAGCGGTCTCGACCGTCGCCGGGGAGCTGGCGTGCGCGATGACCACGTTCGCCCCGGTCTCGCGGGCGGCATGCACCACCATCTTCACCGCGCTGAGCTCCGCCTCGAGGTTGCGCCACTCTGGGATCAAGCCGCCGTCGTCGCGGCCGCTCGAGCGCAGCGCTCGTTCCGCCGCAGCGGTCGACGACTCGTCCTCGCAGTGCACGAGGAAGACCGCATGGGCACGCGACCCGGCGGCGAACAGCGAGCGGACCTGTTCCGGCGAATGAGCCGGCACGCCGTGCGTGGCGCAGGTGAAGACCTTGATGAACGCCGCGCCCGCACGCCAGGCGTTGAGTGCCGCATCGACCTCGTGCGGCCACGCGTGGGCGGCGAGCGCGAAATCGACCCGCGACCGGGCTGAGAGGTGCGCGGCCTTGGCCGCGAAGTCCTCGGCGGTCCGGACCGGCCGCGCGTGGGTGTGCTCGATCACCGTCGTGACGCCGGAACGCGCTGCGGCCGCGGTCCCGGAGGGGAAGTCCTCGCGCGTCGGGTCGGCCGGGTCCATGAGGTGCACGTGGCTGTCGACCATCCCCGGCAGGACGAGAAGGCCCGCGGCGTCGAAGCGCTCGGAGGCTTCCTCCAGGCGCGTCGTGACCGCGGCGATGCGGCCGGAGGAGACGTACACGTTGGCCCGCGACCGGCCGGCCGGCGTGACCACCTCACCGCCCTCGACGCCCAGCTCAAACCTCACGGCCGGCCCTCCTCTCTGCGAAATCCGCCTGACCACAGGGTCATTGGTGCGCTGCGAACTGGTCGCTCGACAGCCGGACAGAGCGTGTGATATATGTTGCATGAATTTCGGGTAACGAAATTGCATTCCGTTCCGCGGAATCGCGCGCAAAGGGAGGCACGGGCATCGCACGGTCTGAGGTGAGCTCGTGGGGACGCGGAGTCCCCGTCCGTCGGGCCGCGCCGGCGCTCGAAGGGAGCGCCCGCTGATGGGCAACGCCATCACGTACGCCATCGGCTACGGGCTCGTCACCGCCGCGATCCTCGCCATCTCCACGGTGGCCGTGACCCTCCAGTACAGCGTCACGCGGGTACCCAACTTCGCCCAGGGCGACATCATGACCCTGGGCGCGTACGCCGCGGTGCAGACCTCGTTTCTCATTCCCAACCTCTTCCTGGAGGCCGCCGTCGCGGTCGTCGTCTGCGGGTTGTTCGCCTACGTCATGAACAAGGGCCTGATCCAGCCCTTTCAGAGGCGGGGCGTGAAGAACATCATCATCCTGGTCGTCACCGCGGCCGTATCGCTGATCGTCCAGAACGTGATCCTCGCGATCTACGGCGGCGCGCCCGTCAACTTCAAGCTGCCGTCGTCGGCGCCGTCGCCCTACGGACCCTTCAGGTGGACCGAGCGCGACATCCAGATCATGATCGGGGCCGCGGTCGTGCTCTTGAGCGTGCATCTCATCCTGACCTACACCAAGTTTGGAAAGTCGCAACGCGCGGTCAGCGACGACCCGGAGCTGGCGCGGGTCTCGGGCATCGACGCCGACCGCGTGATCAACCTCACGTGGTTCTGGGCCGGCGCGATGACCGGCTTCTCGGGGTTCATCCTCGCGGCGAGCATCGGCGCATTCGACCCGTCCTTCGGCTTCGCCTTTCTGCTCGTCATCTTCGCGGCCGCTGTGGTCGGCGGCATCGGCCAGGCGTACGGCGCGATGCTGGGTGCCTTGCTGATCGGCCTCGCGATGGAGATCAGCGCGGTCTACATCTCGAGCGAGTACAAGGAAGTGGTCGCGTTCGTCTTCCTCATCGTCGCCCTTCTCATCCGGCCCAGCGGCCTCATCGCCGCTCGGGCGAAGAACATCGTCTATTGATCGAGTACGCCATCAGCCTGCTCACGCTGACGGTGATCACGGCGATCATCGTCCTCGGACTGAACGTCCGCTGGGGCTGGGCCGGCGAGTTCGACCTCTCCTACTACTCCTTCGTGGCCATCGGGGCCTACATCACCAGCGTGCTGGTCGGCCCGCCGTCGGGTGGATCGAACCCACTGGTCGAGCCGCCGGCTGGGTGGATACTCGGACTGCACTGGCCCTTCATCCCGAGCGTGATCGTGTCCGTCCTGGTCACCGGCGCGCTCTCCGCAATGCTCGGAGCGGTCGCGTTGAGAAAGCTCAGAGGCGACTACTTCGCGATCACCACCGTCGCCTTCACGCTGATCGTGATCACGGTCTTCAGCCAGGACTTCCAGCTGTTCAACGGCTTCCTCGGCGTCTTCAACATCCCGCAGCCGTTCTACGACTTTCTCAACCAGCCGGACTTCTTCACCTACAGCCTGATCTTCCTGGGGCTCGGCCTGGTGCTCCTCGTCATCGTCTACGTGGTCCTCGAGATGCTCTTGAACAGCCCGTTCGGCCTCACGCTCCGAGCCATCCGGGAAGACGAGCAGGCCGCCGCAGCGTTCGGCCGCAACGTGTACATGGGCAAGCTCAAGGCCTACGTCATCGGCGGCATGGTGGCGGCTCTG
Source organism: uncultured Actinomycetes bacterium (assembly GCA_964640005.1). Taxonomy (GTDB): domain Bacteria; phylum Chloroflexota; class Dormibacteria; order Dormibacterales; family Dormibacteraceae; genus CAZHAC01. The sequence continues at coordinate 57,167 of CAZXGB010000001.1, forward strand.
GGCGGTTCGCTCTACGCCGTTTACCTCTCGTCCTGGAATCCCTCGGCGTGGTCTGCGGTGGAGGGCTTCCTCCTGTTCGCCGGCATCTTCCTCGGCGGCCAGGGCAACACCTTCGGCGTGATCGTCGGCGTCTTCGTCGTCACGATCCTCATCCCCGAGAGCACCCGCTGGCTGCCTGAGTTCCAGGGCCGGCCGGACCTTTACCCGGCGCTGCGCAACATAGTGAGCGGGATCCTGATCCTGCTCGTGCTCCGCTTCCGTCCGCAGGGCCTGCTGCCGGAAAGGCACGTGGCGCAGGCCAGGCGCCGCTGGCCATTCGGCTGGCGGCCCCACCTTCGCGATTTGAGGATCCGCGGTGCCAGGTCCTGAAGACGCCTTCCTGCAGGTGAGCCACCTCGCCAAGAGCTTTGGCGGCGTGCGAGCCGTCGTCGATTGCTCCTTCACCGTGCGCAAGGGCACGTGCGTGGGCCTGATCGGACCCAACGGCGCGGGCAAGAGCACGGTGATCGAGATGATCTCCGGGTTCATCGCGCCGGACTCGGGCAAGATCGTGTTCGACGGCCAGGAGATCCAGGGCAAGCCGCCACACCGGGTGGCTGCGCGCGGCCTGATCCGCACGTTCCAGACCCCGCGCGAATGGCAGGGGCTGACGGTGATGGAGAACATGCTCATCGCCGCGGACCAGCGCGGCCGCGAAGCGGTGTGGCGGGCCCTTCTGAGCCGGCGCGAGCTGAAAGCCGCGCAGGAGGCCAACCTGGCTCGCGCGGGCGAGCTGCTTGAGGAGTTCAAGCTCAGCCACCTGCGAGATGACCGCGCGGGCTCCCTGAGCGGCGGCCAGAAGCGACTCCTGGAGTTCGCCCGCATCGCCATGCGCGCGCCCCTGATGGTGCTCCTGGATGAACCGTGCGCCGGCGTGAACCCGGTCCTGCAGCGCAGCATCGAAGAGGCGATTGTCAGGCTGCAGCGCGAGGGCATAACGCTGCTCCTGATCGAGCACAACCTGCCGTTCGTCGAGCGCGCATGCCAGGACATCTACGTGATGGCTCACGGCGCGACGATCGCTCGGGGCAAGCTGGAACAGCTGCGCCGCGAGCCCGAAGTCGTGGACGCATATCTCGGCGAGGTCGCGGCCGGTGCTTGAGCTCGTGCGGGAGGAACCCGCGACCGACGGGCCGCTGCTCACAGTCGAGAAGCTCACCGCCGGCTATGGCGGCGCGCCGGTCATCCAGGAGGTCGACTTCCAGGCCAAGCGAGGCCAGATCACGGCCATCGTGGGACCCAACGGCGCCGGCAAGTCGACGTTCCTGAAGGTCGTCGTGGGTGTGCTTCCGGCGCAGCAGGGCAAGGTCATGCTCCAGGGCAAGGACGTGACCGGCGTGCCGGCGCAGCGTCTCGTCCGGGAAGGCATCTCCTACATCCCTCAGGTCGCGAACGTGTTCCCGTCGCTCACCGTGAAGGAGAACCTCGAGATGGGCGGCTTCGCCCTCAAGAAGGGTCTGAAGGACCGAATCGAGCACGTGTGCCAGATGTTTCCGGACCTGAAACCTGCGTTCAAGCGTCCCGCACGCACGCTCAGTGGTGGGCAGCGGACCATGCTCGCGATCGCTCGGGCCCTGATGGTCGAGCCGACTGTGCTCATCCTCGACGAACCGACCGCCGGCCTGGCGCCCAAGTTCGTCGACGCGGTCTGGTCGCGAGTCATGGCGATCCGCTCGCTCGACGTCGCGATCGTGATCGTCGAGCAGAACACGCGCCGAACGCTGACCCACGCCGACTGGGGCTACGTGATGGTGCTCGGGCGGAATCGTCTTTCCGGCACTGGAAAGCAGCTGCTGGACGACCCGGAGGTCGTCGAGCTCTACATCGGAAAGGAGTGACCCAGGTGACCTTCGTGACGAGCGCGGGCGCCGTCTGCACCGGAGGGCAGCGCCCGGAGGACACGCATCAGATTTCCGGGACGACTGAGGAGGAGATATGACATTGCGCGTCTCTGGAAAGCGCCTCACATGGCCGGCGCTCGCTTTCGCGGCCAGCCTGATAGTGGCGGCCTGCGGAGGGAGCAGCGGCGGAGGCACCGGCTTCACGGAGCCGACCGGCGACGTTCACTTCGACGGGCAAGGCGAGTTCACAGGGGTCCACATTGCGACTGGACTCCCGATCCTCGAAGGTGACAAGGCCGCAACCTACGTCGTCAATCAGGCCGGCGGCATCCTCGGTCACAAGCTGATCATGGACACCGTCGACGACGTCGGCGACGAAGCCGACGCGGTACCTGCGCTCAACCGCGAGATCTCCGTCAACCATCCAATCTTCATCGTGGGCCTGACCAGTGACGAGATCCACGGTGTCCAGCCGATATTCGACCGCCATCACCTGATCGATGGCTGGAACGGCGGCGACACCCACTACGACAACAACGCCGACAAGTGGCTGTGGCGCTGCAACGCCTCCGACTCCCAGCTCGGAGTCGCCGTGGCCGCCGAGGCCTATGACAAGGGTTACCGCAACGCGGTGATCTTCATGTCCCAGGCCGCCAGCACGCAGACCCTCACTCCGATCATCGCGAACGCCTTCAAGGCTCTCGGCGGCAACGTCGCCGGAATCGTCAACATCGTGCCGGGCCAGTCCTCGTACCGCAGCGAGGTCCAGAAGGCGGTCAGCTATCACCCCGACGTCATCCTCACCCAGATGGAGCCGAGCACCGGCTCGGTCGCCATGGCCGACTTCAAGGAAGTCGACAACCTGTCAATTCCGTTCATCGGCACCGACCTCACCGGAGGCTCCGACTTCATCAAGGCCATCGGGCCGAGCGTCGCTCAGGCGCACTTCGAATCCGTGGAAGGAAGCAATGCGCTGACGGACGCCGGGGCGGCATTTACCGCGGCCTACCAGACGGTCAACGGGCACGCACCGTTGGGTGGATCGGCCTTCGCCTATGACTGCGTCATCGACTTTGCGCTCGCCATCACCAAGGCGAAGACTTTCGATGACAACGTTTGGGTCAACTCGATCACCGACGTATCCAATCCTCCCGGCACCGCCGTCAGCGACTACGCAAAGGGCGTCGAGATGATCAAGGCGGGCAAGAAGATCAACTACGAAGGGGCGAGCGGCCCGATGGACTTCAACCAGTACCACAACGTCAACGGCGCATGGGACATCGTGCAGTCAAACGGTGACGCCGCCGGAGACACCACGACCCTCAAGACCATCACGGCGGACGAGATCCAGAAGATCGTCCAGAAGATGTCGGGGTCCGCATAGGGACGCGGACGATAGGTTTGTTCGCAACAAAGGGGGCCGCTCCGAAAGGAGCGTCCCCCCTGATTCAATCGAGGCTCGGTTGAGCGCGGGCGGTGCGGTGCAGCGGCAGGAGCCGGCGGTGCCGCCCGGCCTGACGCTCTACCCTCGACTTTTCTCGCCGCTTCGCCTGCGCCACACGACGGTCAAGAACCGGATCGTCTTTCCCCCCACGTGCCCGACGTGGGTGGCCAGCCCGCAGAAGGCCGAGCTCACGGACCTGGCCACCGCGTACTACGAAGAACGGGCGGCGGGCGGGGTCGGCCTGATCATCATCGGCGGCACGCACGTGCATCCGAGCTCGATCGCGGCGCCTCTGGCGCAGCCTGGACTCTGGAACGATGGCCAGATCCCGGGTTTTGCCGCCGTCGCCGAGGCCGTCCACCGGCACGGCGCCAAGGTGGCGGTACAACTCCGCCATACCGGCGTCAACGGAACCGCCGCCTACAAGATGGAGCCGTCCGCGGATCCGGACAACACCTACTACGTGGTCGGGCCGAGCCAGGTGCCGAACGGTGAGTTCCCGCTGGCTCAGATCCCGAAGGAGCTCAGCGACGCGGAGATCGAGGAGATCCTCGACTGCCACGCCTCCGCCGCTGAACGCGCGATCCGGGCCGGCCTGGATGGGGTCGAGTTTCACATGGCCCACGGCTACATGTCCTGGCAGTTCCTCTCACCGGTGCACAACCAGAGGACCGACAAGTGGGGCGGCAGCTACGAGAACCGGCTGCGGTACTGCGTCGAAGCGCTGAGGCGCATGCGCGCGGCGATCGGCGATGAGCCGTTCCTCGGCTACCGCATCACGTCCAACTCGTTCTGGCCGAACGACCTGGTGCTGGACGATGTGCTGCAGATCGTGGCCGACCTCGAGCAGCTCACCGACATCGACTTCGTCGACGTGACCGTAGGCGTCGACCATCGCTTCATCCATACGCCGATGGAGTTCGAGGGAGGATGGGAGAAGCCCTATACCAAGGCGATCAAGGCGGTGTCGTCGAAACCCGTCTTCATGGTCGGCCGCATCACCACCCCGGAGGTTGCCGAGTCGCTGCTGGAATCGGGTCACGGTGATGCCATCTCCCTGGCGCGCCAGCTGTTCGCCGACGCCGATTGGGCGAACAAGGCCCTGGAAGGCCGGTCGGAGGATATCCGCCGCTGCGTCGCCGCCAACTTCTGCTTCAAGAGCGTGATGGGCGGAAGCCGCGTGCAGTGCATCTACAACCCGGTCACAGCACGGGAGCGGATCTGGGGCAGGGCTACCGTGCAGCCGGCCTCGCGGGCCAAGCGCGTCCTGGTCGTGGGCGGCGGTCCGGCGGGGCTCGAGTACGCCAGGGTCGCCGCGGCCCGGGGACATCAGATCTTGATTCTCGAGAAAGAAGCCGAAGCGGGCGGCCACAGCCGCCTTCATTCGAAACTGCCGACGCGCGCCGAGTTCGGGCGCATCGGCGCCTGGCTGGCTGCGCAGGCGGTCAAGAACGGGTCCGAGCTGCGTACGTCGTGCGAGGTCACGGCCCAGAACATCGCCGAGATCCTGGAGCGCGAGCGGCCCGACCACGTGGTGATCGCCACAGGATCGCGGGTCTGCCGGGACGGTTTCCAGGGCTGGACGGGGGCGCCGCTGCCCGGCCACGAAACGGCTCGTTGCGTCGGCTGGGACCAGGTGGCGACGGGCGAGGTCGTCCCGGATGGTGAGGTTCTGGTGATCGACGACCAGAGCGACGTGGTCGGCCCGCTGACCGCGGTGGCGATCGCCGAGAACGGCAGGTCGACCAGGGTTAGGATCGTCACCCGGTGGCCGGCGCTCGGGCTCGAGACCATGCGTGACGCCTACCTCGAATGGATCTTCCCGCGGGTGTACAGGGCGGGCGTCCAGATGATCCCCGATCGTTTCGTCGAGCAGATCGATGGCACGAACGTCGCCCTCCACAACCTCCACCTCCGGACCGACGTCATGAACGTCAAAGCCGACTGGATCGTGATGGCGACGGCCCGGCTGTCGGAGAATTCGCTGGCCCCGCTCTTCGCGGGCGCGGGCCGGACCGTCGAGGTGATCGGTGACGCGGTGGCGCCGAGGGGCACGTACGAGGCCGTGTTCGAAGGCCACCGACAGGCGCGCAAGCTATGACAAAGGAGCAATCGATGAGCGCTGAAGCCGCGACGACGCGGGGCCGTCTGCAGGATCGCGTGGCGGTGATCACCGGCGCCGCCACCGGCATCGGCCGCGCCTTCGCCGCCGTGTTCGCCGAGGAAGGCGCCGACGTCGTCATCGTCGACATCAACGAGGCCGAGGCCCACGTCGCCCGGGAGGCGGTCGAGGCCCACGGCCGCCAGGCCCTCGTCCAGCTGTGCGACGTCAGCAAGCCCGAGGCGGTCGACGCCATGGTGGGAGCGGTGATCAAGCATTTCGGCCGGATCGACGTGCTGGTCAACGGCGCGATCCTCCGGCAGGGCGGCCCCATGGAGACGCTGTCCCTGCAGCAGTGGGACACCCTCATGAACATCGGCCTGCGCGGCTACTTCATCGTGGGACAGAGGGTCGGCCGGGAGATGATCGCTCGCAAGTCAGGCGCGATCGTCAACATCGCGTCGACCGGCGGCTACCACGCCTACCCCGAAGCCGGCGCCTACAGCCCGTGCAAGGCGGCTGTGATCATGCTGGCCAAGATGTGGGCGATGGAATGGGGGAAGCACGGCATCCGGGCCAACTCGATCAGCCCCGGCTACGTGCGGACTCCGATGACGGATCACCTCTACGCGCAGCCCGAGGTGCTCGCCGGCCGCAGCTCCAGCGTGCCGATCGGGCGGATCGCGGATGCGGAGGAGATCGCGCGCGCCGGCGCCTTCCTCGCCTCTGACGACGCCAGCTACGTGACCGCGACCGACCTGCTGGTCGACGGCGGCTTCGTGTACAGCAAGTTCGTCGGCGTGCCCGGTCGGCACAAGCACGCGTGATGGAGTCGGCGGACCGCGTTCTGCGCGTGCTCGAAGTCTTCGGTCCGGCTGAGCGTGAGCTCACGCTGTCCGAGATCGCCGAGCGAATGCAGCTCCCCAAGAGCTCAGTGCACCGGCTGCTCGGGACGCTGATCGCGCGCGGCTACGTGGAGCGCGACAGCCAGAATCACCGCTACTCGCTGGGCATCCGCCTGTTCGAGGTCGGGTCCAACGTGATCCACGGTCGTGGCTTGCACGCCGCCGCGCACCCCATCCTCGAGGAGCTCACGATGTCGACGGGCGAGACGTCCCACCTCGCGGTCGGCTCCGGGACCGAGGCCGTCTACGTGTACAAGCTGGACGGGCCCTCCGCCATCCAGATGCCGTCGCGCGTCGGCGGCCGGGCGCCGGGCCACGCCACGAGCATCGGCAAGGTGCTGCTCGCGTGGGGTGGCGCGGGGATCCGCAGGGAGCTCGACGGCGGCCCGCTGCGCCCGTACACGTCCAACACGATCGTGGACTTCGCCCGGCTCGACGAGGAGCTGGAGCTGGTGCGAGCCCGTGGCTACGCCACCGACCTCGAGGAGTTCGAGATCGGACTGCGCTGCATCGCCGCCCCCGTCCACGACATGAGCGACCGCGTCATCGCGGCGGTGGGCATCGCGGCGCCCGCGATCCGCCTCAACCCCGACACCATGGACCGGGCGGTCGAAGCCGTGACGGGCGCCGGCAAGGCGATCTCGCGCCAGCTCGGCCACATTCGCGGCACCGGCCGTCTTCCTCGCGCTGCCGTCTGATGGGGAAGGCGCGAGTCCGCACCGACCTCGGCCAGTTCGCTCACGGCCAGTTCAGGGTCGACTACGAGGACCGGCCCGACCCCGCGGGACTGCGCGAGAAGCGCGTGGCGCGCGCGAGGGACGCCATGAAGGCCGCGGGGGTGGACGCGCTCCTGGTCTGGAAGGACGAGAACGTGCGCTATCTCACGGGGCTGCGCGCGCAGATCATCGCGGGCAAGAGCGCGCTGCTCAACGGCTGCGTGCTGACCGCGGACGAAGGGCCGATCCTGCTGGCCTCAGGCGGTGAGGTCCAGCGCGTCGCCGTGTTGATGCCCTGGATCGAAGAGGTGCATGCCGTGCCGATCATGGAAGCGGCCGGCCTGGTTCGCGAGGCGGTGTCGAAGACGATCGCGCCGGTCCTGCGCAAGCTCGGCCTCGAGGGAGGCGTAGTCGGCCTCGACGAGGCGGCCTACTGCCAGGTGCAGGCGCTGACGGCGGCGCTGCCGGGTCTGAAGCTGCAGGACGGTGACGCCGTCATGCAGGCCGCGCGGAGGATCAAGCTGCCCGAGGAGATCGCGCTCATGCAGGAGGCGTGCGCGATCGCCGAGGGCCTGACCCAGGCCGCGGTCGAGGCCATCAGGCCGGGCGTGCGCGAGACCGACGTGGTGGCCGAGGCCATGCATGCCCTGTATCGACTCGGCGGCGAGATGTCGCACGTGACCACGCCGTTCGTCGCGTCGGGCGAGCGCATGGCGCCGCCGCAGCGCAGCGCGTCCGACAAGATCATCCGCGACGGCGACGTGGTCTTCATCGACATCGGCGCCATGTGGTCGGGCTATTTCGGCGACATGGGTCGCACGGTGATCTGCGGCCGGCCCTCGACGCGGCAGCAGGAGGTCTACTCCGCGGTGCACGAGTGCCTGCAGGCGGCGACGAAGACGATGGCCGCCGGGCGTACGAATGACGATGTCGCCGCCGCCGTGCGGAACGTGGCGGCGTCACACGACCTGGCGGACCATTTCATCAGCCTCTTCATCGGGCACGGCGTCGGAATCGGCTCCAACGAACCGCCGTACATCGGCGAGGCCCTGCCCGGCGCCGAGACCGTCGTGCTCGAGGAGGGCATGACGTTCGCGGTCGAGCCCCTGATCTGGGTGCCCGGCGTGAGAGGCGGCGCGGGGGTCCGGCTCGAGGACACCATCCTGGTCACCGCCGAGGGCGGCGTTCCGCTGAGCCGGATGGGTTGGGACGAACGCCTGATGCTCTGACGCGGCGGCGGGCGGGTCATGACGGCCGCCGGGCCTTGGCCCGGCACATTTGAGGACTGCGAATGAAGATCGACACACACAATCACGCGATGCCGGAGGAGGTGATCGACCTCCTCAACTCCGAGCCGGACTACAAGGTGCGGATCGAGAACGGAAGGTGGCATGGAGGCGCGCACGTCGGGTTTTCGGTGAGCGACTCGTTCTTCAAGCCGGCCGCCAAGCTCGCGGAGCTCGAAGCCAACGGGCTCGAGGCCGCGGTCATCTCGGCCATCCCGCCGCTCTTCTATTACGACCTCGAGCTCGAGCCGGCGGAGGTGATCTGCCGCACCACGAACGACGGCCTGAAGCGCTTCTGCGAGCACTCGCCGGACCGCATGCGCTGGATGGCCCACGTCCCGATGCAGGAGCCGCGGGCCGCGGCCGCGATGCTGGAACAGGCCGCGGGCGAAGGCGCGGTCGGCGTCGAGGTGGGCACCTCCATAGCCGGGCGGCGCCTCGACGAACCGGACTTCGACCAGTTCTGGGCCACCGCCGAACGCCTGCGCCTTCCGGTGATGATCCATCCCGCCTACAACGAGCCGAGCAAACCGCTCAAGGACTATTACTTCCAGAACGTGATCGGCAACATGCTGGAAACGACGATCGCCGCCGAGCGCCTGATCTGCGCCGGGGTCCTGGACCGCCACCCCGAGTGCCGCGTCCTGCTGGTGCACTCGGGCGGCTACTTCCCCTACCAGGCCGGCCGCCTCAAGCACGCGCGCACGGTCCGGCCTGAGCTGAGCAGCTCGCCGGTCGACCCGTGGTCCTACATCGGGCGCCTCGTCTTCGACACCATCACCCATGACTCGGAGGCGCTCGACTACCTGGTCCGCCGGGTCGGCGCCGAGCACGTGGTCATGGGCACCGACCTGCCCTTCGACATGGCGACGGTCGGACCGATGGACGCCCTGTCCGGGGCGGTCGACCAGGCCACCGCGACCGCGATCGCCGAGACCAACCCCGCCCGGCTCTACCGCTTCGGTGACTGAGGTTGAGCGACGCGAACGCCGGCCGGCTGGCAGGCAAGGTCGCGGTCGTCTCGGGGGGAAGCCGGGGGATCGGCCGCGCGCTGGCGGCGCGGTTCGTCCGGGAGGGCGCCCGCGTCGTGATCGGCGCGCGCAACCCCGAGGCGCTGCGCGGGGCGGTTTCCGAGCTGAACGCCACGGTAGAGGTATGCCGCGGCGTGGAGGGCGACCTTTCAACCCCTGAGGCCGTGGACGCGCTGGTCGCCGCCGCCACGGAGTGGGGCGGAATCGACATCCTCGTCAACAACGTCGGCGGTGCGCCGGCCGGCAGCTTCCTCACCCTGACGGACGAGCAGTTCCTCGCCGCCCTGTCGCTCAAGTTCCTGGCCGGTGTCAGGCTCTCCCGCGCGGCCGTGCCGCAGATGGCGGGGAAGGGGGGCGGCTCGATCATCAACATCACCGGCGTCGGGGGGCGCGAGCCCGGGCCCGGGGCCGCGGCCATCGCCTCGACGAACGGGGCCATCCGCGCGCTCACGAAAACGCTCTCGCGCGAGCTCGCGCCTCAGCGCATCCGCGTCAACGCCATCTGCCCGGGGAACGTGCGCACCGAGCGGGCGGTCGAGCTGGCGCGCCAGACCGCCGTCTCACGCGGCGTCGCTCCCGAGGTCGTGGAGGCCGAGGGCCTCAGCACGACGCCCACCGGCCGGCTGGTCGAGCCGTCCGAGATCGCGGACATCGCGGTCCTGCTCGCCTCTGACGATATGCCCTCGCTGACGGGCGCCGAGATCGTCGTCGACGGCGGGCGGACCCATTTCATGTAGCCCTGCCGACCGTTCAGCGGCGGCTGCTCGTCTCGACGATGGCGCTGCTGTTCTGCTACGGCCTGGTCTACGCCTGGGGCGTCGTCGCCCCTGAAGTCCAGCGGGTTGAGCGATGGCCGCCGCTGCTCGTGGCCGCCGTGCTCTCCGGCAACCCGGTCGGTTGGAGCCTTGGCGTGGGGCTTGGGGGCAGGCTCGCGGACCGCCACCGGCCGCGGCTCCTCTGCTCGATCGCTGTCGCCATGCTGGCTGTCGGGTTCGCCGTCGCCTTCGTCTTTCCCAGCCCGTTCACCTTCATCGCCTTCTACAGCGTGCTTGGGCTCGGCATGGGGGGCGGCTTCGCCATCACCGCGTCCCTGGCGGCGATCCGTCAGGTCATGCCGCGCGTGCTCGGTGCGGCGTCGGGGGCGATGTCCAGCTGCTACGCGCTCGCCGCCTTCATCGAATTGCCGCTCGTGAGCCGCCTCGAGCTCCGGCTCGGCTGGCTCGACGCGCTGCGAACCGTCGGCGCGGCCCTGCTGGTGATCTGCCTTGTCGCGCTGGCCGTCATGCCCTCGATCCCGGCCCCGAGCCGGGCCGCCGAGCCGGCCGCTCCCCGCCCGCGGTCCATGAGAGCTGGGCTGGAGGTCCGCCTGGTCGCGGCGTTTCTCCTGGCGCTCAGCGTCCCGCCCCTCGGCGCCGGCGCGTTCAGCCACCTCGGCACGTACTCCGCGCTGCTGCACATGTCGCCGGTCGTCGCCACCGGATCGCTGGTCGCGGTCGCCGTCGGCAACTTCGCCGGACGGTTCTCAGGCGGCGCGCTGTCCGACCGGATCGGTGCGGACCAGGTCATGATCGGCGCGCTCCTGCTCGATCTCGCCGCCGCGATCACGCTGTGGGCGGCCGGCGGCCCGGCCGCCCTGATCGCTGGCGGCCTTGCCGCCGGTGCCGCCTTCGGCATCGCCTACGGAGCGATCCCGCGCGTGGCGGCAACCGTCAGCGCCGGCGGCAACGCCAACTTCGTTTACGGACTCGTGTCCATCGGCTTCGCCGGCGGCACGTTCATCGGACCGCTGCTCGTCACCGGCGTGGGCGAGGGACGCTCGAGCTGGCTCCTGGCGGCCGCGCTCACGGTGGTCGGGATCGTGATGGTCGTGCTGCGCAAGTCCGTCTTGCGGAGCGCGCAACCCGCCGCCGTCCCGTCCTCCGCCTGACGAGGCGTCGAGCCCCAGCCCGAATTCCACGCGTTTTGCGCCACACGAGCCAGATCCCCCGCGAACCGCGCGCGTTTGGCGCCAAAGGCGCCGAAAATCGGCTACAGGTCTTGAGGAGGCGTCGAGCCCTAGACCTTGACCACGGTGCCGGTGCGAGCCGACCTGGTGATGGCCTCCACGAGCTCCACGCTCTTGACGCCGTCCTCGCCGGACGGGTTGGGGTCGGTCTTGTCGATCACCGCGCGGTTGAAGGCGGCGACGGCTCGCTGGAACCCGTCCTTCGTGCTGAACGGCGTGGTCTTCTCCTCACCGCCGCTGAGCACGACGAGCTCGCCCTCGAGAAACGGCCTGGTCGTGTTGTGCCCGGTGATCCGGCCCGCGCTGCCGTAGATCTCCATGTCAGCGCGCGGGTTGGGGGTCGCCTGGCTGCCGTTGATGTAGGCGATCGCGCCGTTCTCGAAGCGCACGAGCAGCAGGGAGATGGTCTCCAACTCGTCCGACCGGCCGGCGTCGGTCATGGCGACCACCTCGGTGGCCTCGGAGCCGGCGAAGTAGCGCGCCAGGTCCAGCGGATGGACGGCGATGTTGTTCACCGAACCCATGCCGGCGAGGCTCGGGTCGGTGCGCCAGCCCTTGAGCGGGTTCGCGGCCGCGCAGCTCTCGATCTGCATCACCATGACGTTCCCGATCGCGCCGTCGCGGATGAGCTTGATCGCCGCGTCGTTGGCCGCGTAGTGCCGGGTCTGGAAATCGACCGCCAGCTTGACGCCTGCCTTGGCCGCCTCGTCGACGACGCGGTGCGCGTCCTTCGCGTTCAGGGCGAGAGGCTTCTCGCAGAAGATGTGCTTGCCGGCGCGGGCCGCCTCGATCGCCTGCTCGGCGTGGAGCGCGTTGGGGCTCGCGATGTACACGACGTCGACATTCGGGTCGGCGAGCAGCTCGGAGTAGGACAGGTACGCCTTGCCCCCGTGCTTGGCCGCGTAGGCGTCCGCCTTCTCCTGCTCCCGGCTGAAGACCGCCACCACGTGGCTGTTCGACTCCGCGTTGACCGCCGGCCCCATCAGGACGTCCGAGGCCCGACCCGTGCTGACCATGCCCCAACCAAGCTTCATCGTGCACCCTCCAAAACCGCTGAGGTCGCGCGCGCGGCCGTCCGCCGGCGGCGAAGTGAACCCACCTAGTTTGTCATAATCCTGAAGCGCCGTTCCGGTGGTCGGGAGGCCATTCCGCAACGCGGAACGGGGTCAGCTCCTGGTCAGCGCCCACTCGAGGAGGAAAGCAAGGAAGTGAAGGCGGCCGTTCTCACCGAGTTCTCCGCGCCGTATGAGTTCCGGGACGTGCCCATGCCCGAGCCGGGCCCCGGCGACTGCCTCGTCCGCGTCCGGGCCTGCGGCATCTGCGGCACCGACATGAAGATCTCGGCCGGCGCCTTCTCGGACACGCCGCTGCCGATGATTCCCGGGCACGAGGTCGCCGGCGAGCTGGTCGAGGACGCCGGGGACATGAAGAAGGGACAGCGCGTCGCCCTCCAGGTCTTCCACCCCTGCGGCCGGTGCCGCTGGTGCCTGCTCGGCGAGGAGACCCTTTGTCCGACTCCGCCCCGCATCGGGTTCAACCGGGACGGCGGGCTGGCCGAATACATCGCGGTTCCCGTGGACACGGCGATCCCGTTCGCCGACACGCTTCCGTTCGAGGCCGCGGGCATCGGCATGGACGCCGTGCTTTCGCCGTGGCGCGCGCTGATGGAGCGCGGACGCGTGCGCTCGGGCGACTCTGTGGTGGTGATCGGCGCCGGCGGCCTCGGCCTCGCCGGGATCCAGATCAGCAAGACGGCCGGGGCCCGCGTCGCGGCGGTCGACCCCGTGGCCGCGCACCGCGAGGAGGCGCTGCACAGCGGCGCGGAGATCGCGGTCGAGCCGGGTGCGGTGCAGGCGATCCTCGACTGGACCGGTCCGGGCGGCGCCGACGTGGTGTACGAGGCTTCGGGCTCGCGCGCCGGCCTCGACATGGCGGCGCAGGTCATCACGCCCGGCGGCCGGCTGATCTGCAACGGCTGGGCCCCCGGCGTCGAGTACGGCCTGCAGTCGGCTCAGCTGGTGCTCAAGGAGATCACGATGATCGGCTCCCGCGCCGGCACCAGGCGCGATATCCGCTCCGTGCTTCGAGCCCTGGAGCGGGGCCAGGTCACGCCGGCCTACGAGGCGATTCCCCTCGAGGAGATCAACAAGGCGATGGCCCGGCTCAAGGCCCGCGACGTCACCGGACGATTCGTGGTCGTCTTCCCGTAGCGGTCAGAGCGGTCGATAGAACGAGCGAACGCGCCGTTCGAGGAGCGGCAGCGCCTCCCGCAGCACGTGGCGCTGGAAGTACTCGCTCGCCTCATGCGCTTTGAGCGCCGCCTCGTCGCGATAGACCTCGTAGATCAGGAACTGCCGGCCGTCCTGCGTGGAGCGGTGAGCCGTGTACGCGATGCAACCTGGCTCGGCCCGCGTCCGCGGAACCAGCAGGCGCAGGATCGCCTCCACGCGCTCCTCTTCGCCGGGCTTGGCAAGCCAGGTGACGACGAGGACCAGCGGTTCGGGATCGGGGTCGGACACGAGAGCCAGATCGTAATGAACGGGCGGGCGCGGCGAACGTGAGCGTCACTCCCGGCGCCGGCGTCACCCCGCGCCGCGCTCTCGCCGCCACCCTGATCGTGCTGTGCCAGAGCACCCAGGCCCTGGCCTATGGTGGCATCGGCCTCTTCCTTCCCCTGATCCGCCGTGACATCGGGTTCACCTTCACCCAGGCCGGAACCCTCGCCGGGGCCATGACGCTTGTCTACGCGTGCATGCAGATCCCGTCCGGCTACCTCGCCGACAGGTTCGGGGCCAAGCGGCTGTTCATCACCGGCCTGGTGGGCACCAACGTCCTCGCCTTCACCCTGGCGCAGCTCCATCAGTACTGGCTGGTCGTCGCCAACCAGATGCTGGCCGGATTCTTCCGCTCGCTGGTGTTCGCGCCGGGACTGCTGCTGATCAGCGCCGTCTTCCCGCGGCACCGCCGGGCCACCGCGATGGGGCTTTACGTGGCGGGCGGCTTCTCCTCCAACGTGTTCCTGAACGCGCTCGGGCCGTTCCTCGTCGGGCCGCTCGGCTGGCGCGTCCTCTTCATGGCGTTCTCCCTGGCCGGCTTCACCCTGCTCGCCCTCTACTGGCGGCTCGGGGCGGCGGGACCACCAGGCGCCGGTCGCGACCAGATCAACGCGCGGGAGGCGCTGCGCCTCGCGCGCATGCCCTTCATGTGGATGATCGGGGGCATCCAGTACATCCGCCTCGCCGTCGTGACGGGACTGGCCTTCTGGCTGCCGACCATCATCATCGACAAGGGCTACTCGCTCCAGGTCGCCGGCGTCCTGGTCGCGCTGAGCGCGGCGCTCACCGTGCCGTCCAACTTCCTCGGCGGTTACCTGTCGGACCGCGTCGGCCGTCCCCTGCTGGTGATCGGGACCTCGCTCGCGGTGCTCTCCTGCTCGACGCTGCTGCTGGCGGGGGTCAGCCAGCTCTTCGCGCTCGCCGTCGTGATCGCGCTCAACGGCTTTTTCGTGCAGTTCTATTTCGGCCCGCTGTTCGCCGTGCCGATCCAGGTGCTCGGTCCCAGAACGGCCGGGCTGGCGAGCGGCTTCGGCAACTTCCTCGCCAACCTCGGCGGCTTCACGTTCGCCTACGCTCTGGGCGCGGTGCGGGACGCGACCGGCTCCTTCGCTTACGCCATGTACGCCCTGTCGGCGCTGTGTGCCGTCGCGGTCCTGCTCACCTTCGGCGTCTGGCGGGCCCGGCGCTCGCTGATGCGGCCGCAGGCGGCGAGCTGACCTGATGACGCCGGCGCACCCCGACGCCACGTCACCGAACGCGCCCCTGTTGGGCCTGCGCGTGGTTGCTGTCGAGCAGGCGGTCGCGGCGCCGCTGTGCACCCGGCACCTGTGCGACCTGGGCGCCGACGTGATCAAGGTCGAGCGCCCGGGCACGGGAGATTTCTCCCGGCAGTTCGACTCGATGGTGAAGGGGCAGTCCACCCATTTCGTGTGGCTGAACCGGGGCAAGCGAAGCATCGCCCTCGACCTCACAGACCCCGAGGGGCGCGCGACGATCGACGCCCTGCTCGGCCGCGCCGACGTCTTCGTCCACAACCTCGGTCCCGGCGCGATCGAGCGGCTCGGACTCGGATGGGAAGCGGTGCACGAGCGCAGCCCGCGCCTGATCCACTGCTCGATCAGCGGCTACGGCGCCGAGGGGCCCTATCGCGATCGCAAGGCGTTCGACGCCCTGGTCCAGGGGGAGAGTGGGGTGATGTCCGTGACGGGCACGGAAGAGGACATGGCGAAGGTCGGCCTCTCAGTGGCGGACATCGGCGGCGCGATGTACGCGCTGTCCGCGATCCTGGCCGCCCTCCACGAGCGAGCGCGGACGGGTCGGGGCACGCGGATCGACATCTCCATGCTGCACTGCCTTGCCGAATGGATGACGCCGTTCGTCTACCAGCACGTGTATACCGGCCGCGCGCCGCGCCGGGCCGGCGCGCGGCACGCGATGATCGCGCCCCACGGTCCCTTCAAGGCGGCCGACGGCGTCCTGGTCAACCTCGCGGTGCAGAACGCGGGGCAGTGGCGGCGGCTGTGCGAGAAAGTTCTCGAGCGCCCCACCCTGGTGAGCGACGAGCGGTTCGCGACCAACGAGCTGAGGGTGCGCAACCGCGATCGGCTCGAGCCGATCGTCGAGGAGGCCGTCGCCGCGATGACCTCCGAGACGCTGGAGACGCGGCTCGCCGAGTTCGACGTGCCGTACGGGCGCGTCAACTCCGTGGCCGGGCTTTACGAGCATCCCCAGCTGGCCGGGCGCTGGTTCGAGACCGCAAGCCCGGGCGGCCCCGTGCTCGCCCTGGACCATCCCTTCGCCGGCCGCGCCGGGCAGGCTCCGGCGCGGGGCGTGCCGGGCCTGGGCGAGCACACCGAGGAGATCCTCGCGGAGCTGCGCCGCCCGCCCAACACCTAGTCCGGACGTTGCGCCCCGCGCCGATCAGCGCATTTGGCGCACAACGCGCGCCATTCCCGAGGCGGATTCGGCTCGTCTGACGCAAAACGCGCGCAATTCTCGACGGATTCAGCGCGTTTGGCGCACAACGCGCGCCATTCCGGACGGATTCGGCTCGTCTGGCGCAAAACGCGCTGGACCGCGGCGAAGCGGTCAGCCCCTGGCCGGGTCGCCCCGCGTCCCGCGGGGGGCCATCCCGCCGCGGAGCCGCAGACTATGCTGGTCGCACAGTGGCCGACCGCCGGCGGTATCCCCGGGTCGCGGCCGACGTCCTGTGCCGTCCGGCCGGGGCCGCCATCTTCCACCACAGGCGCAACACGCAGGACGTGAGCCTCGGCGGCATGCGCGTGTACAGCGACGAAGCATTCACGCCGGGCAGCAGGCTCGAGCTCGACATCCAGCTCCCGGACGGCGACGCCGTGCGCGTCTGGGCCATGGTCGTGTGGCAGGTCGGCCTGGACGGCGGGTCGCCGGCGAAGTTCGATGTCGGGCTCAAATTCCTCGACATGGCGCCCGCCGATATGGAGCGCCTCTCCTCCGTCCTGGTGCGGCCGGCCTGACCTCGGCCGATGTGGCAGTTCCTCGTCGGCTTGCTGTTTGGGGTCGCGATCGGAATGGTCATCATGGCGGCCCTCATCGCATCCTCGCGAAGGCCATGAGCGCCGGTCCCAGAGACCCTGGGACAGTTGCCCGTGTTTGACGCGGCACACCCTGTGGCGGACAGGTGCTAATGCCCATTTCCATTCGATCTCCGGAGAGATAGCTTTGGCACTCGGAGGGAGATGCTCAGGGTCCAGCGGCTGGTCCGCGTCGAGCCGGAAATCGGCACCGCTCGTGTCCGCACCCGAGCGTTCTATCAATCCTTCGTCAAGCGTCTCCTTGACGTGGCTCTGGCGGGGACGGGCATCATCGCCTCGGCGCCGCTGTGGCTGGCCATCGTCGTGGCGATCAAGCTCGATTCGCCCGGACCCGCGATCTTCGTCCAGGAACGCGTCGGCCGGGAAGGGCGGACCTTCAGGTTCTACAAGTTTCGGTCCATGCACGTCGACGCCGAAAACAGGCTCGCCGAGGTGCAGTCGAGGAACGAGATCGATGGACCGGTCTTCAAGATGCGGCGTGACCCGCGAGTCACCCGGGTCGGCGCTCTTCTGAGGCGTACGAGCCTGGACGAGCTTCCGCAGCTCGTCAACGTGCTGAAGGGCGATATGAGCATGGTCGGTCCCCGACCCCCGCTGCCCAAAGAGGTCGCCAAATACAGACCGTCCGATATGGTTCGGCTGAGCGTCAAGCCAGGCCTCACGTGCCTGTGGCAGATCCACGGCCGTTCGACCGTCGGCTTCGACCGCTGGATGGAGTACGACCGCGAGTACGTCCGCGACCTCTCGGCGTGGTTGGACTTGACGATCCTCATCCGGACGGTGTGGGCGGTCCTCAGCTGCCGCGGAGCCTATTGAGCGTAGCCCTCGCGGCTGCCCTGGCCATTGCCGGAAGCGCGACCGCCGGGTTCGGCCTCTATCTGACACTGCTGGCCCTGGCGTGCCTTGACGCACGCGGGTCGAAGCGGGCACGGCCGGCCGGCGACCCGACGAGCCGTCTGGTGATCCTGGTCCCGGCTCATGACGAGGAGGAGCTCGTCGGACGGACGGTGACGTCGCTGCTCTCCCAGGACTATCCCGAAGACCTGCGGCGCGTGGTCGTCATCGCGGACAACTGCTCGGATGGGACGGCCGCCGTCGCGCAGGCCGCGGGCGCCGAGACCATGATTCGCACCGATTCCACGAATCCCGGCAAGGGCCGGGCCCTGCGTTGGGCGATGGACGCCCTCCTCGATGCGCCGGCTCCCTTCGACGCCGTGGTCGTGGTGGACGCCGACTCGACCGTCTCGGCGGGCTTCCTCGCGGCGCTGGAGCGCGAGCTCCGGGCGGGGCACGCGGTGGTGCAGGCCGACTACACGATGACCGCCGAGCCCGGGCGGCCGCGGAGCGAGCTGATCGCCGCCGGCTTCCTGCTCTTCCATCGCGTGCGGTTCGGAGGGCGCCGCCGGCTGGGCCTGCCGGCCTGCCTGGTCGGAAACGGGATGCTGTTCAGCCGCAAGGTGCTGGTCGACCACCCCTGGAGCGCGTTCAGCGGCGTCGAGGACCTGGAGGAGACCGTTCAGCTTCGCCTGTCCGGCCGGCGCCCCTGGTTTGCGCCGGACGCCCACGTGGTGGGCGCACCCGCGGCAAGCGCATCCGGCCTGGTGCGCCAGCGCATGCGCTGGGAAGGCGGACGGTTCCACGTCATCGGCACGCGCCTGCCTGAGCTGCTTCGTGCGGCCGTCGCGCGGCGAGACGTGAGCCTGCTTGACGCGGCCCTCGACCTGGCCACGCTTCCCCTCGGGCTGCTGGGCATGATCGCGGCGGCGGGAACCGTCCTTTCGGCTTTGGCCGTGGCCCTGAACGTCACGCCCAAGATTGCTTCAGTGCCATGGCTGATCGCCGACCTGGCGATCGCGACCTTCGTTTGCGTGGGACTCGTCGCGGCGGACGCGCCCGCTTCGTCCTGGCGCGCCCTGCTCCTGGCGCCGGGGTTCCTGATGTGGAAGATCGCCGCCTACGCCAGGTTGTTGCGGGGCTTCGATCCCAACAGCTGGCACCGCTCCGACCGGGCCGCGGACCTGTCTGCCGCGCAACCGCGTCGCATCGAGGTCGGGGGCGTGCCGATCGATCACGTCGACTTCACCTCCGCCCTGGATCAGGCCCGCGACGCGCTCGCCGGGTCGCGGCTCTTTCAGGTCACGACCGTGAACCTCGATTTCGTGGCCAGGGCGCAGAGCGACCGGAGCTTGCGTGAGATCTATCGCCGCGGCGATCTCAACGTGGCCGACGGTGCCCCGGTGGTGTGGTTGGCGCGGCTGCTCGGCGCCGCGATCCCGGGACGCGTCGCCGGCGCCGACCTGGTGCCGGCGCTCCTGGCCCACGCGGCCGCGGACGGCCGCTCCGTGTTCCTTCTGGGCGGGGAGAACGGCGTCGCCGCGCTGGCGGCGGCCCGGCTCCGCGAGCTGCACCCCACGCTCCAGGTGAGCGGCACGTACGAGCCCCCTCGCGCGCCCGTCGAGAGCATGAACAACGCTGAGATCCTGGCCCGGATCGCCGAGACCCAGCCTGATCTGCTGCTGGTCGCCCTGGGCAACCCCAAGCAGGAGCGCTGGATCGACATGCACCGCGACCAGCTTCCGGTCAAGGTCGCGATCGGCGTCGGCTGCGTTCTGGATCTGATCGCCGGCCGGCAGACGCGCGCCCCGCGCTGGATGCAGGCGGCAGGGCTCGAGTGGGCCTTCCGCCTCCTGCACGAGCCGACGCGCCTGGCGGGCCGGTATGGGACCGATGCGGTGTGGTTGGTGATCCTCACGCTCCGCACGCTCCGAGCGCGCACCACCCGGCCGCGAGTGGCCGAGCCGGCCTGATCCGCGGCCCCCTGGTGGAAAGGGACAAATTGCCCTGCCGGCGGGCGCGATTGGCCTATGGCCGGCGCGATCTCGTTTGCATAGACTCGGCATATCGTCGAGGGCTGCTCCGTGCGGGCCGCTGAGACGTCACTGGAGGCTGCGATCCCGGCTCACGAAGAGCTTTTCACGACAGGTGCGTACGTGGGTCTGTTCAGACCCGACGAAACGACCAACCCGTTTGCGTCGACGTACGCGCGCAAGCGGGACGCCGTCGTGGCTGCCGTCGCCGGCTCGGACCGCGACGTCCTCGACATCGGGGGCGGGATGGGCCGGATGTCGGTGCCGCTGTCCGCGCGCCATTTCGTGACGTTGACGGACATCTCCGACCAGATGCTCGAGCTGGCGCGTCCTCACGCGTCGCGGCGCCTGCAGGTCCGCCAGGCCGACGCGCGAGATCTGCCCTTTCCCGACGCGTCCTTCGACTATGTGCTCTGCGTCGACGTCCTCCCTCACATCCCACAACCGTCCGATGCGATCCGGGAGGCCCACCGCGTGCTGCGGCCGGGCGGCAGCCTGATCGTGGACGTGACGAACTCCATTCCCTTCTGGACCCTGGCCTATCCCCGATACGTCGGCCGGCACCCCGGGCGGTGGCTGCAGACCTGGCGTTCCGGAGGCGTGCTCCCGGAGTGGAGCCGGCGGGTGCGGCATCACCGGCGAGGCGATCTCGTGCGCTGGCTCCAAGCCGGCGGCTTTCGACTGGGTTCGATGCAAAGCTTCGGGCCGCCCGTCTGCCCGAAGTGGTACCTGGCCACCGCCGTCAAGCAATCGCCGCCTTCACCGGCGGAGGGCACAAGCCGCAGGCCTTGATCCCCAAGTCACTGGGTCCGGCAGCGGCGGTCGGCATGGCAGTCGTCCTGGCAGCCTCTCTCGTGGGCGCGTTCCTCCTGAGGGCGCCACAGGTTCGCGCCTCGACCACGCTGTACTCGGACGACTTCTCGAGCGACACGCTGGGCTCTGTCCCCGCGGGCTGGAACGTCGTCAGCGGGACCTGGACGGTGGCGCTCGACGGCACGCAGGTCATGAAGGAGACGAACACCGACCCGTCGACGTCGAAGTCGATTCAGGGTGGCCAGAGCAGCTGGACCGACTACGCTTTCCAGGCACGCGTCAAGCCCGGCAGCAGCGCGGCGGGCACCTCGAATGTGATCGCCGTCCGGTACAGGGACGACAACAACAGCTACGCCCTGGTCCTGAAGAACGGCAACCAGTGGTTCTTCGGCAGGAAGGTCGCTGGGACGTGGACGACGTTCGTCTCCGGCATGTTCACCTACAACACCTCGACCTGGTACCAGCTCGAGGTGGATGCGGCGGGATCGTCGCTGTCCGCCTATATCAATGGCACGAAGATCGCCTCGGCGACGGATGCGACGTTCAGCTCGGGAGCCATCGCCGTGATGAGCCGCAACGTGATCGAGGTGAGCAGTGTGACCGTGCTGTCGCTGGCCGCCTCCCCGAGCCCGTCCCCCTCGCCCTCGCCGAGCCCGTCCCCCTCGCCGTCGCCATCGCCGAGTCCCGTGCCCTCGAACGCGACGCTGGCCGGCTCGGTCAGCGACGTGGCCACCGGGCTGGCCGTGAGCGGCGCGACGGTCAGCACGCAGCCGGCGTCCAACACGGCGACCACGGATTCGACCGGCGCCTACTCGCTGGGCGTGCCGTCGGGGACGTACAACGTGCTGTTCTCCGCGCCGGGCTACAACAGCGACTTCGCCGGAAGCGTGAGTGTCGCCCCAGGTGGCAGCACTACGGTCAGCATCAGCCTCGTGGCCGTTCCGAGCGGAGTCGCCATGGATCGGTTCACGCGGCCGAACCAGAGCGGCATCGGAACCGCCTCCGACGGGCACACCTGGAGCAACGATCTCAACGTGTACCCGAACGCGACGGTCAGCATCGCGGGCCGGCAGCTCCTGGTCCAGACGGCATCGGTCGTGACGGATCACGACACATGGATGGGAAGCGCCTACCGCGACGAAGAGGTCGCCGCCGACATGAACATGGTCAACGTCGTCCAGGACCCGTCGTATGAGCACGGTGGGCGGTTGCTGGCGCGCGTCAGGGGTTCCGACACCTGGGTGGTGATGGCCGTGAACCCGAGCAACGGCACGCTGACCCTGTGGGTCGACAGCGCGGGTAACTGGACGCAGGTTGGCGCATCGGCAGTCGCCTTCAGGACCGGCGTCTGGTACCACATGAAGCTGGACGTGATCGGGTCGTCGGTCTCCGGCAAGGCTTGGGCCTTCGGGACCGCCGAGCCTGGGTGGCTCGTCACCGCCGGCCAGACCGTGCTGCTCTCCTCCGGCGTGGGTGGGCTGCGCGTCGGAGCGGCCGACGTGTACTTCGCCAACTACTCCGAAACCCCCATCACCCAGATCTCCGGCACGATCACCGACGCCGCGACGGGGAAGGGGATCGCGGGCGCCACCGTGACCTTGAGCTCCGGCGGGCAGGTCACGACGACAGACGCCGGCGGCCGGTACGCCTTCGGAAACCTGTCCGCCGGGACCTACACCGTGACCGCCTCCGCGAGCGGCCACACCAGCGCTTCGACCACTGCCACGGTCTCGATCGGCAACAGCGCCACCGCGGTCAATCTCGCCCTCACCTAGACCACGTCCCGGACGCGGCCTGGACCGAGGCGGTAGATTTGGTGGCTTGATGGAGTCGGTCGAAGAGGCGTTCGAGCACGTCATCAGCGTGTCGGCCTCCGACCTGCTGCTCAGCGCCGGCAGCCCGCCCAGAATCCGTAAAGACGGACGGCTCGAGCTCTACGGCAGCGACGAGGCGGTGCTCGGCCCTGACGATACCGAGAGGCTGATCCGCCAGGTCATCGAGCCGGGGGACTGGAGGAAGCTCCAGAAGCGGCGGCAGGTCGATTTCGCCTTCACGTGGCGGGAACGGGCTCGGATTCGCGGCAACGCGTACTTCCAGCGCGACTCGCTGGCGGCGGCTTTCCGCCTCCTTCCGCTCGAGATCCCGACCTTTGAGATGCTCCTCATGCCCGAGATCGTGCACAGCCTGATCGAGCGACGCCAGGGCCTGATCCTCGTGACGGGTCCGACCGGCTCCGGCAAGTCGACAACGCAGGCGGCCATGATCGATTACCTCAACAAGACGCACCCGTACCACATCATCACCTTCGAGGACCCGATCGAGTACATCCACAAGCACAAGATGGCGATCGTGGATCAGCGCCAGGTCGGAGAGGACACGACCACGTTCGCCGAGGGCCTGCGCGGCGTTTTCCGCGAAGACCCGGACGTCGTGCTGATCGGGGAGATGCGCGACCTGGAGACGATCTCGAGCGCCCTGACCATCGCCGAGACGGGCCATCTCGTGCTCGCCACCCTGCATACGAACGACGCACCTTCCGCCATCAACAGGATCGTCGACAGCTTCACCGGCCCTCAGCAGCAGCAGGCGCGCGTTCAGCTTGCGAGCTCGCTTGCCGGAGTGATCTACCAGCAGTTGATCCCCGCGCTGGGCGGGGGTCGGGTCGCCGGCTACGAGGTCCTGGTGGCGAACGTCGCGGTGCGTTCCATGATCAAGGAAGGCAAGGTCGACCAGATCCGCAGCGTCCTGCAGACAGGCTTGCGGGAGGGCTCTCAAACGCTAGAGCGCTCACTGAGCCAGCTGCTCCGGGTGGGGATGATCAGCGAGGCGGACGCGCGCAGCCACTCGATGTACCCGACGGAGATCCGAGCGGTCTAGGCTGAACAGCCTCACAAGATCTCTAGGCGATTTCGGCGCGTTCGGCGCCAAACGCGCGCAATTCGCGCCGGATTTGGCTTGTTTGGCGCAAAACGCGTGGAATTCGGTGAGCACCGACGATGAGCCGCGACTGTCGCGACATCGTTCGGTCCAGGCGACCCGTCGTCACTCGGCTTCTGGGGTTTCGAGCGTCCCCTTCCAGCCCGACCTGACGAGCCTGCGCCTGGCGGCCGACGTCGTCACCACTCCGATGAGCGCGATCGCCGCGGCACCGACGAGGACACCCGGCCACGGCGTCAGCTGGAACACGGCCGCGGCCATCACGGCCGCGCAAGCGATCTCGACCACGGGTGAGGTGATCCCGATCGGAACCCGGCAGCTGGCGCATCGCCCGCCCCGCACGAGGTATCCGACCACTGGGGTCAGGTCGATCGCATCGAGCACCCGGCCACAGGAGCGGCAGTGCGACCGGGGCGTGACGATCGACTCCCCACGAGGAAGCCGGTCGGCGGCCAGGTTGATAAAGCTGCCCGCCAGCGAAGCCACGATCACGGCGTACCCCTCGACCAGGGGCTGGATGTCTACCACGTCACCTTGGAATTCACCAGTCACACGAGAGCCGGAGGAGGCCGATCCTGACGGCATCCTCCGGCACCTCAGGGTTCAGAGCGTGTGGCAGCCGGCAGTCAGGTTGGTGGTGCTGGCCCCAGGAGCCAGAGACCCCTTGCCGTCGCTGTAGATGTTCGTGACCTTCCCGTGCGCGTCCCACGTGTAGTAGAACTGCGTCTTGCCGTTCCGCGTGTAGTTCGCGCTGGTGGAAGACGGGTTCGGGTTGTACAGGGACTGGCCCGTCGACAGCAGCGCCTGGGTCATGTCGTTCGTGTCCGTCGCGGCATTGATCGTGTCGACGTTGTTGTTGGCCATGAACGAGTCAAGCGCCGCCTGAACGGTCTTGTACTCGGAGTTGCAGGCCTGGACATTGGCGTTCGTCGTCAACCCGACAAGGCTCAGGGTGACGATGGCGGCAAGGATGCCGAGGATTGTCACGACGACGAGCAGTTCGATGAGCGTGAACCCTTGCTGACCCTTTTTTCCGCAGAGGTTCTTCGCGAACCACCCGTATAGACCTGATTGCATAAGCTCGCTCCTTTACCCCAACCAACCCTGCGGTCGACAGGGCGATGTACTGGGGAAAGCCTATGGAGGCCGGCCCGAAAACTGAATAGAGGGAATGGCCCAGGTCTCTGGGCGTCCGTCACGCCGCGATCTGGGCGTCCGCGGCCGCTCGGCGCTACCTGCCGTTCTGGACGGGCCGGATCCGGCTGCGCAGCTGCCCGAACACCTGTGCGAACCCCTGCCTGTCCAGGACCGGCTTGCGGTCGGCCGACTCGTTGAGATCGATCTCGGGCATCCGCCGGCGCCGTTCGGTCCGCTCGACCCGCTTGCGCTTCATTCGGTCCTCCGCATGATGAGCCCTATGCAGGTCAGAAATGTCGCATGCCGGATCTCGGGCGGCACCCGGGGTGGCATGGGCATGTGCGTGACCGGGTAGTCGACCGCCTGCTCGAGCCGGCTGAGGCTCGAGTGGGGCAGCGGCTGTTCCGTCGATATCAGGACTGGAGACGCGGGGGCGAAGTTCGTGTCGCGGCGCCTCTTGTAGTAGCGGAGGACGGACTTGAGTGGCGCGACCAGCGCCGGAGAGACGTCGCCGCCCGGCGCCACGTTGGGCCTGAACGTGGACCAGACCTGCGGCATCCGACCGTCGACCAGAACGATCTCGGCCGGGTCGCTGGAAAGGTCGACGAGGATGCACGAGGGTTCGGGCACCGCCCGCGCCAGGCAGGCCGACTTCAGGTCGACCGCCCCAGGCTCGAGTCCCGCATGGCGCACGGCGCTGGTGATGTTCCGCACCAGCCCCCGGTCCCAGGCCACGACGTAGATACGGCGCTCGTCGCCGTCAAACGGCACGTCGTACCAGCGAATGGACATCCGCTCCGGGTCCAGCGGGAACTCGCGGGCCACCGCGGTCTCGATCTCGGCGTTACGCGCCGCCTTGGGCAGGGACAGCACGCGGAACGTCGCCACGGCGTCGCTCGCGGCGATCAACGCGCGCTCGGTCGTGACCTCCGATCGGGCGAGCAGCATGCGAAGCGCACTGCCGACCGCCTCCACGTCGAGCACCCGACCGTCCACCAGGGATCCGGCCGGCGTGCCTCCCGTGCCGCAGCGCATGAGCCCCCCGGCCGAACCTTCGACAATGCGGATCAGGCCTCCGCTGAGGTCGATTGCGAGACGCGGGGCGGGCGCGGGCACGATTGGTCAGGGGGAATAGTACGACCAGCCCTGCACGTGAACCGTGCTGGGGCTGTTCGGCGCGCCGACCTCGACCACCGCTCGGAGGCTGAACGTGGTCGATCCGCACGCCGTCAGGCATGTGTCCAGGACGGCGTCCCGGGCGTCAAGGCCGGCGAAATACACGCTGCCGTCGCTCGACGCGGTGTACAGGCAGATGCCCGTCGCGCAGGGCACTGCAATAGGAGAGCTGGTCAGGCGGCCCGCACCGCCGTAGCCGAAGGTCGCGAACATCTGAGCGCTGGATCCGGCGCGCTGCACTCCATAAGCGGTTCCGCTGGAGGTCGCGATGAACCAGTCACCGCCGCTGTCCGCCGCCGGCGACGTCGCGATCGACGAGGGCGCCGCGAACGTCGCGAGCAGGTTGAGCCCCTGGTCGAGCACGTACAGGGTGCTTCCGGCGGCCACGCCCACCTGGCCCCCAGCGCTGAACACCGGCGCGTCGGACACCGGGGCGGCCAGCTGGCTCGTGGCGAAAAGAGTCGTCGAGAAATCGAAGTTCACCTGGATCAGCGCCACCGTCCCATTCGTGAAACCCACAGCGAACCTCGACGTCGACCGCTGCAGGACGGCACCCGACGGCACGCCGGGGAGCGGAGTGGCCCCGGCGAAGATGAAACTGGTGCTCCCGCGGGACGTGGTGTAGGCGTAGCGCATCAGGTATCCCTGGCCGCCGGCGGCCGCGAACACGTAGACCTCGTCGGTCGCCCTCTTCCCCGTGGAGCCGTTGATGACGAAAGGGCCCGCGACGACTTGGCTCGTCCCCGAGAGGTCGGACGAGAGCGCGTGGGCATCCTCCTGGTCGCATGGTCCGGCCTGGTTCGACAGGGCGGAGTAGGCGAAGAGGTTGCCGGCCGAGTCTCCGAAATAGGCATCGCTTGAAAAGGCGATGCCCGCCGCCGGCTGGCTCATGACAGGGCCGTTCGCGCTCATGAGGCACGTGAAGGAGGGCTTCCCGGGTCCGGCGGCGTTCAGCAGCCCGACGCAGTACGCGCTGCAGCCGTTGGCGGCGCCGCCGGTGGGGTTGGTCACCGGCACCACATAGGAGATCCCCGCCGGCTGGGCGTTGAGGTCCGGCATCGCGAGAGGGGTGCCCACGATCTCGCCACCAAAGCCATAGGTCCACGCGGGGGTGGTCGACCCGGTCGGAACGGAGTAGAGGTTGCCGTTCGCGTCGGCGTTCAGGTACGCGTCCACGCCCGCGCCGGGGATCACGGCGTGCGTGCCGTCCTGCAGGAACTGCCCTCCCGAGACGATGCTGCTCAGCTGCTGCGGGGAGCCACGGTCGATCACGGGGTAGCAGCTGGCGTACGTGGCCGCGCCGTTCGAGCCGTTCAGCGCGACGGAGGGCAGGCTGGGACAGCCCTGGAACAGCGGTGTCGTCTGGGTGTCCTGCAGCCGGCTGAACGCCAGCTCCATGGCGGAGTTGACCACCGCCTCGTTCGCCACCCTGCTGACGGCTGTCCGGGACAGCAGGAAGTTGGTCGACAGCTCGGTCATCAACGCCCCGCAGATGATGGCCAGGAACGCCACCATGATCAACACGGCGCTGAGCACGCTGCCGCGCTGAGAGCGGCGCCGATCCTTCAGCAGTCGCGCCAGAGCCCCCATCAATTGAGCCTCGGGTAGAACTCGAGCGTCTGCGTCGTGGTGATGCCTTGCTCGACGACCGTCAGCGTGACCACGACCGCCTGGTGAGGGCCCGCGCCGGTCAGGTACCACGAGAAGCCCGTGACTCCGGTTGCCGCGTGAACGGGAGCGTTGTTGCCGACGGTCCGGTCGACGTTCGCGACCCCGTCCCACGTGTACGTGACCTGGTAGCCGAACGTCATCGCGGGATTCGGTGCGTTCACCGCGCGGGTGCCGCTCAACGCGATGGCCTGGACGGTGCACGGACTCGCCTGCGTCGCGGCGCAACCGGCCGGTACCGGCGGGGCTGAGCTCTGTGCGATGTCGTCGTTCGCGAAGGTCTCGAATGATCGGATCTGGCTGCTCGTCTCGACGCGTCCCGTGGCGGTCATCCAGCCGTGCCAGCTGGTGAAGACGACAGAGGTCAGGGCCGTCATCACGATCAGGCCGATGGCCGTGGCCACGAGGAGCTCGACCACGGTGAATCCACGCTGGCTTCGTGCGGCGGCGAGGACGCGCGACCTCACCGGTTGACCTTGAGGAACGAGACAGGCTGCCCGAGCGGCGTCTGTGCGGGCCACGACACCACCGAGACCGTCCACTGCTGGCTGCCATTCAGCCCGTTCGTGACGGTCACGTCCGCGCGCACGGTAAACGTGGGGTCGGGACATGCGCCGGCGAACACCGGAGTCGTGACCGGAGAGGTGCCGGCCGCGTTCGTGAAGCAGTCCGAGTACCCCTGGGCCGCGCCGTCGAACTGCCTGGCGCCAACGGCATTCATCTCGTACTGGGCCGCGCCCGTCGCGGAGGTGTTGCGATCGGCGATGACGGCCTGAAGCAGTCCCGAGCTGATGGTGCCCACGATGAGCGCCATCGCGAGCCCGATGATCACGACGCTCACGAGAAGCTCGACCAGCGTGGCGCCCGACTGCGTTTGGCGCGCAGTTCTCGGCAGGCGCATCACTGCACCGCTTTGAGCAGTCCGTACATCGGCAGGATCACCGAGACCGCCACGAAGCCGACCGCCGCTCCGACCGCGATCACCAGCGCCGGCTCCATCAGGGAGATCATGTTCCGAACCTTGTAGTCCATCTCCTCGTTCAGGAAGTCCGCTATCTGCTCGAGGCTCGCGTCGAGCGTCCCGGTCTCCTCGCCGACGCGGATCATGCGGATGATCATGGGCGCGAACAGGCCGGTGTCCGCGAGCGGGCCGGAGAACCCGTCCCCCGTCACCATCCGGCGCTTGACGGCGTCGAGGCCGCGCTTGTACCGCACGTTTCCGGCGGAGGCGATGGCGACGTCGAAGGTCTGGCTGATCGAGATGCCCGCGCGAAGCATGGTCGACAGGGTCCGCGTGAACCGCTCGACGATCGAGTAGGTCACGATGCCCCCGATCACGGGCAGGCGTATGACCGTGTAGTCCCAGAAAACCTTCCCGGGGCCGCTGTAGGCGAAGAGCAGGATCGCCAGAATCCCAAAGAACACTCCGCCGACGATCTCGAAGCGCCATTCCTGCGCGAAGGTTCCGATCGCCAGCAGGATCTTGGTCGGCAGGGGAAGGTCGGCCTTGAACTCGTGGAACATCGATACGAAGTTCGGAAGCACGAACGCGATGAGGACCGTGCACACGGCGATCGCGAGAACGAGGATGACCGCCGGGTAGATCATGGCGCTGCGCAGCTTCTTGATCGCGGAGTCCTGGCGCTGGAGGTAGGACGCCACCTGCGCGAGAACGCTGTCCAGCGTCCCGCTGTATTCGGCTGCCTTGACCATGTCGACGTAGAGCTGGTTGAAGACGCTGGGGTGGTGCTGGATCGCGGTGGAGAACGACTCGCCGGCGTCCAGGTCTTCGCTGATGTCCTCCAGGGCGGCCCGAAAGGCGCCGGACGACGAGGAGTTCTGGAGCAGGCGGATCGCGTCCGTGATCGGGACACCGACCCGCAGGAAGGTCGAGAGCTGGCGGGAGAACAGCACCAGGTCCTGGGTCCGGACGCGGAAGAACGTGGGCAGCTCCCGGTACAGCCACCGCCAGCCGCTCTTCGCGGGCCTGATCGAGACGACCCGGTAGCCGCGATCGAGCAGGCGGCGATGGATGCTCGCCGCGGTCGACCCGTCGGCGAGCTTCTCTTCGAGAACTCCGCCGGGAGAGTAGGCGCGGTAGGCGAACTTGCTTATATGGCCCTCCCGTCAGAGGATGTAGACGCTGCGCAGGACTTCAGACACCGTCGTCACCCCGGCCGCGATCTTGGTCCAGGCATCCGCCCTGAGGGGCAGCATTCCGCCGCGCGTGGCCGCCGTGAGGATTTCCTTGTGACTCGCGCGCCCGATGATGAGCCGCTTGATCTCGTCGGTCATCGTGAGCACCTCGAAAACCCCGATCCGGTCGTAGTAGCCGGTGTTGTTGCACCGGCTGCAGCCCTGGCCGTGAAAGAGGTGTTCGGGCGCCGTCACGCCGAGTGACGCGGCAAACTCGAGCTCTTCCTCGTTCGGCTTGACGGGGACCTTGCATCCGTCGCACGTCTTGCGCACCAGGCGCTGGGCGACGATCGCGATCACAGACGACGCGATCAGAAAGCCTTCGATCCCCATGTCGGTGAAGCGCAGCAAGGCGCCGACCGCGTCCGTGGCGTGCAGAGAGGAGAGCACCATGTGCCCCGTGAGGGCGGATTGGACCGCGATCTCGGCCGTCTCGAGGTCGCGGATCTCGCCGA
Source organism: uncultured Actinomycetes bacterium (assembly GCA_964640005.1). GTDB lineage: Bacteria > Chloroflexota > Dormibacteria > Dormibacterales > Dormibacteraceae > CAZHAC01. Next base: position 87,413 of record CAZXGB010000001.1, read on the forward strand.
CCAGGATGATGTCCGGGTCCTGACGCAGGATCGCTCGCAGGCCGTTCGCGAAGCTGATGTCGGCGAGCTTGTTGATCTGGCTCTGGTTGATATCGTCGAACGTGTATTCGACGGGATCCTCGATCGTCATGATGTTCCGAACCTGGCTGTCGAGCTCGTGGATGGACGCGTACAGCGTCGTCGTCTTGCCGCTTCCGGTGGGGCCGGAAACCAGGATCATTCCGTAAGGCGAGTGCAGCATGCGGTGGTACTCGTCGTAGGCGTCCCTGGAGAAACCGAGCTGGCGCAGGGTGATCAGTGAACGCCCGCGGTCCAGCAGCCGCATGACGATCTTCTCGCCCCAGATCGTCTCGATCGTCGCCACGCGAACGTCGAGCTCGCGGCCGTCGACGTTCACGCTGATCTGGCCGTCCTGCGCCCGCCGGCGCTCGACGATGTTCATGCCGGCCATGATCTTCACCCGCGAGGCGAGAGCCGCCCCGGTCGCGGTGGGGAGATGCGCCATATCGTGCAGCACGCCGTCGATCCGGAACCGCACCCTGAGGTGATCCTTCTGCGGCTCGATGTGGATGTCCGAGGCTCGGTCGCGCAGCCCCTGCGTGATCAGCAGGTTGACGATCTCGACCGCCGGCGACGACGACGTGATGCCCGCGAGCTCGAGCGTCACCACGCGGCTGAAGCCCAAATTCGGCCTCGACTCCTGGAGCGTCCGCGCGGCTTCCTGGAGGCGCGGCCGCATGCTGTGCACCTTGCTCAGGTGGGCGAGGATGTCGGAGGGGCTCGCCAGTCGGGCCGAGACCGGCATGCCGGTGATGAGCCGGAGGTCGTTGACCACGGCGATGTTGCTGGGGTCTGCCATCGCGACCTCGAGGATCCCCTGCTCGTCGCGCACCGGCACGACCACGTGGCGCCGCGCGAACTGCTCCGGCACCCTGCGTGCCACGTCGGGGTCGACCTCGTTGTGCTTCAGGTCGGCGATCGGCGCGTCGAGGTGGTCGCTGAGCACCTCGATCAGGCGGTCCTCGTCGATCGCGCCCTGGCTGACGAGCACGGTCCCGAGCGGCGCGTGGGTGACCCGCTGGGCGTTCAGGGCACGCCCCAGCTGATCCTCGGTGATCAACCGGAGGCGGATCAGCAGCTCGCCAAGCTTCAGCTCCGTGGCTCGATCGTCGGCCATGAGTTCAGATGTGATCTGGGCCACCCCCAGATGTTCCCCATAAGCGGGGGGATAGGTAATGGGGAAAACTCGCGAGCGGTGGGTCTAATGTCCCGGTCGGGCCGGGCGTGGATCCCATGTGCCCGTGCCGCATCAGGCCGCCGGCGGCCTGGCTTCGGCGGAGCGGGCCGGCGCCGTCCACGGCGACCTGGGGAAGAGGAGGGAGGCGATCCAGCCCCTGACCTCCACCGGTCGCGAGGTCAAAGTCCGGCGTTCGACGAGGACGAAGAGTGCCCAGGCCGCCGCCAGGATCACGGGAAAAAGCACGAGCAGCGCCACGAACGCACGTGTGGGCGAGAGGCCGGCATCGTGCCGCAGGACGTAGGCCATGGCCTGAACGATCGGCTGGTGAACGAGGTAGAGGCTGTACGACATGATGCCGAGGCCGACCAGCGGCGGCCAGCTGAACGCCCGGCCGATCATGGAGCGCGATCGCAGCACCCCGACCAGGAGCGCGGCGAAAGCGGCTCCGTAGACGAGGTGGTTGAGCGCCAGCTTGTCGGCGAGGATCCCAAGCGCGAGCAGCGGTATCCAGGCGTAGGCCGCGGCGGAGGGAAGGCGGTCGATGGCGCCGCGGGCGTAGAGCTCCGCCGCCAGCATCCCGAACACGAACTCGGCCCACCTTCCCGGCAGGAGGTTCGGGAGGACGACGCCGGCCACGACTCGGGGTGTGATCAGCCCGTGCGATACGGCGACCGCCAGGCCGAGCCGGTAGACAACGTTGACCAGGACCGGCGCGACGAGCGCCGGCGCGAGGCCGAACCGCCGTGCACCCCAGATCAGAAGCGGCAGCGCCAGGTAGAGCTGCCATTCGAGGCCGAGCGACCAGTACGCCCCGTTCAACGCGTAAAACGTGCCGGGGAAGAAGGTGTGGAGCATCAGGGCGTGCGCCACCACCTGCCCCACCGCGTCGGGGAAGGACATCGGCCCGAAGCCGAGCGCGCCCCCTCCCAGCAGGTTCAGCGCCAGAGCGAAGGCGATCGAGCAGTAATAGGCGGGAGCCAGCCGGCGGATCCGGCGGACGAAGAACGACCCGGCCGCGAACCGCTCGAGCCGGCCGCCCGCGAAGGGTGCGTACAGGCAGAACCCGCTGATCACGAGAAACAGGCTCACGCCGGTCGACCCGCTGCGCGCGAAGAAATCGAGGGGAGCGAACGGAAGATGCGCCCCGCTGAAGACGCGCACGTGGAACAGCACCACCCAGAGCGCGGCCGCCGCGCGCAAGCCGTCCACGCCGGCGAGCCGGCCCGCCGCCGAGCGCGGGCGGGGGCTGGCCGGCGGCACGCCGGGAGTGGAGCGCGAGGGCGTCAAGGTGGCCGCCACCGTCGCAGTCTATGGCCCGCGGCGGACTTCCAAAATGGGAGAGGCGCCCATGCCCCGGCCAGGCCGTCCCACTTGTGAGCGTGGGGCCGGGACCCCTGTCCCGGTGCTCCGGCGCGTGCCCATTCCCTGAGACGGCTCCAGGGACTACCTTCGTGACGTGACGCAGGCACGGGCGTTCGTTCGCGACGGGTGGCGGCTCGTCAGGGCCGCTCGGGCGTTCCGCCGCATGGCGCCGCGGGAGGGTGCGGGGGCGGTCGTGGTCGAGCTGCGCGGCGGCCGCGGAGCGTTCGTTCCTCGGGCTGTGGCCAGGCGGATGGTCACCTCCATCTCGCCGGAGGATGCCGTGCTCCGGCCGTCCGGCCCGGCAGGCTGGCTCGAGCGGCTGCAGGCGGCGCGCTCGGCCGTCCTCGTCGTGCCTGACCGGCCGACCGGGGTGGCGATCGCGCTTCGGTGGCGACTCGACCCCCAGAGGTTTCGCCTGTCCTCCGAGTTCGACCCGGCGCGTCTTGCGGCCGGCGTCGAAGCCGACCCGGCGGCCTGGCATTCGGCCAGGTGACGGCAGAGCCCACGCTCCGCGGGGGCAAGCAGGGCCTTCTTCTCTTTTTCGTCCCGGTCGACCATCCCCATCGCGACGCCGTGTGCGCGACGCTGGCGTGGATCGCCAGGGACGAGGGCCTTCTCTTCGAGTGCTACTACGAGGGACGGGCGTCCGGCGTGCACTTTGGGGGCGGTTTGCCGTGGCAGTACGCCCTCGAGGACCTGAGGGGCGGGACATTCGAGGGCGGTCATCACCGCGAGCAGCTCGGCCTGCTCCTGCGGCGGTTCGACTGCCAGGCCGCATGCCTGGGCCCCACCGTGTTCGAGCAGGCGCTGACCGGCGCGGGCGTCCCATTCCGGGCGCGTTCGGGCGACGTCGCCCGCTTCTATGCGGAGTTCTTCGCCTCGGCCGGCCTTGAGGCACCCCAGCGGGTGCTTGTCGTCGGCCCCGGTCGTGGCCGGTTGAGCCTGGTGCCCTACGCGTGCCATGAGGTGGCGCAGCGGAAGGTGCTCGCGATCGCGGGCGGAGATGACCAGGCGCTTGCCGGCTTTGGCGAGGGCGTGCAGATCGAACGGCTCTGGCAGGACGACACCGCCGCGACCGCGGTGGAGGACCGATCGCTCGAGATGGCCCGGAAGTGGTCGAGCGTGACCACCACATTTCTTTTCGCCGACCCCGAGGCGGCCGGCCGCTGGATCCCGTCGGCGATTCGTCGCGGATGGGCTCCCGTGTACGGAGTTCCACAGGCCAGGACGATCCGCCGCCTGGCCGAGCGGCTGGCGAGCGTGCCTGCCGTCTGGGGACGCCAGCAGGACGACTCCGACTTCCTCGAGCTCTCACGGCAGGGCGTCGCCTTTCAGCTCATCGATCCAGGCCGCCCGCCGTTCCCGGTGATCGACGAGGCCTCGGCGCCACGCTCCACTTCACCGGCGTGCGGGTCCGAGCCTGGGGACGGCCAGCTTCGGCAATGGGCTGAAGAGGGCGTCATCGTGACGTCGCTCGTCTTCTGGACCGGGATGGTCAGGGAGCTCGAGTGCCTCTACGCGCTCGCCGACGCCATCTCCGGCACGGGGCTGCGTGCCGGCCTCGCCCTCACCACCGAAAGCCTTCGCTACTTCGAATCCAGCCCGCTCGCGATGCTTGCCGTTCCGCCCGAGCGGGGCGGGCTCGGCGGCCAGGTCGAGGTGCTGGTCGCGAGCGCGGGGGTGGGGGGCCTTCTCGAATCCGAAGGGCCGCTCGAAAAGTTCGCCGCCACGCTCCAGGAGAGCGTCCAGCCGTTGCGCGAGGCGGGCCAGATGCCGAGCGGGTGGTGGGCGGTGATGGACGCTCCATTGCTCCCGCGCCGGGTTTCTCGGCTCGCGGTGCGAGCCTGGCCGCCGGCGGTCACGCTCCGGTACCGGCGCCGGCCGCTCGAGGTCGCGGCGGAAGACGAGGGCGGTGCCGGTGCGGGGGCCAGGGCGAGCCTCCGCGCTCGCGTTCGCGATTCGCCGCTCGGCAGGTTCTTCGAACCGGAAAGGCCTTTCGACGCTTTCCAGCCGGGGGGGCCGCGCCGCGACCTGCTCGAGGCGGTCCGCGCCTCCGGCTTCGAATACGCACTGACCAAATCTGGATTTGGGGCGCCCCCGACGGTCGCGACGGGGATCGATGGCTTGACGGTGATCAACTACACCGCCGGACGGTGGGATGGCTGGACGCCTTTCGAGACGGTCAACGCGCTTTCCGACCTGACGCAGGCGGAGCACGGGCTGCGCCAGGCTGGCCGTCCGGGCTGGTTGCTGGGCGGCATCGACAGCTGCCTGTGGGCGTTCAGCGGCCACGTGCTGGACCGGGGGCGCGAGCTGCGCGAGATCTGCAGGTGGACCGCTGAAGGCGGATCGTCCGGCCGGCTGCGCAACGTCACCCCGCACACGATGGCGCGTTACGCCCGAATCCTTGGTGAGATGGGTCTGGTCAGGGCGGCGCCCGCGAACTGAGGTAGGGCCTACTCGAACAGCGCCGGGCCCTCCAGCCGGTACGCCGGCTCGATCGGTCGACGGCCGATCGGGCGCGCGGGGACCCCGGCCACGATGTCGAGCGGCGCGACATCCTTCGTCACCACGGCACCCGCCGCGACGACGGCGCCTCGGCCGATCGTCACTCCGGGGAGGACCATGGCCCGCATGCCGATCCACACGTGGTCCTCGATCGTGACGGAACGGCCCTGGAGCGCGAACTTCCGACTGGCGATATCGTGCTGCGTCGTCAGGATCACCACCTCCGGCGAGATGCTCACGTCGTCGCCGATTTGCAGGCCGCTACGCGCGTCCAGGCAGCAGCCGCGGTTGACGATGGTGCGGGCGCCGATGCTGGTCCGGTTGCGCCGGTTGTTCCGCGGGCCGTAGGACCACAGGTAGCAGCCAAGCTGCACGGCCGCACCTTCGCCCATCTTCACGCCCATCACGCGGCCGTACCACGCCCGGCGAAGACCGTACGACGGGATGTGACTGACGATCCGGTTGGTCAGGAAGTTGAGCGCATTCGCGGCAAGCAGCGGGAGGAACGCCCCCGTGCGCGCCGCCTGACGGTGAAGCAGGATCTCAGGCTGCACTCTGAAGGCCACGCTTGGCGCGCTCCACCACGACGGTCCGGTGCTCGGGGTGCGGCTCGGCCGCACGGTCGAGAGTGTCGAGATTGCGGGCGACACCGAGCGCCCCCATCAGGCATCCCATGATCAGGGCGATCCGGAACCAGTAAAGCCCCATATCGTAGTAGCCCTGGACGATGTACGACATGACGGCCGCCATCAGCGCGAGGCTGATGATCCGCGTGACCGCGTCGGTCCGGCGGCGGAAGCTGTTGACCGCCGTCATCAGGGCGACCCCGACCATCATCCAGAAAGCCACGATCCCAGGAAGGCCGAGCCGCAGCCAGACGTAGAGCAGGCCGTCGTGCGGCAGGTAGCTGATGAAGCTGTCGACGTTGCTGATGTCGACGTTCGGAACCTGCTGCGGTATCGGATGGCCGAATCCGGTGCCGAATGGCATCGAGTTGCGAATGGCCACCCCAAGGTTGACGTTTTCGATCACGCGGTACTGGTTGGACGACTGGTCGCGAGCCGATGGGTTCAGTTGGGAAAGCACGGCGCGAGCGGGCTGCCCGAGCAGTCCCGGGTCGTTCGAGAAAGCGGCCCAGTAGATACCGGCGAGCATCGCGCCGGCCATCGCGAGCATCACGATCGCCTTCCGGCGTGATGGAACGGCGAAGTAGCAGATCACGAACACTGTCAGCAGCGCGACGGCTGCTATGGCCCACGCCGTCCGCCGCTGGTTGGCGACGTCCGCGACGAGCACGAATGGAAACGCGGCTGTCATGAAGGTGCGCAGCCGGCCCCTTATCGGCACCAGCCAGAGCCCGGCGAGGAGGGCCATGTACAGCCCGAAGAAGAATGACTCCTCGTGCGCGAGAATGGCCTGCGTCGAGCGGATCGAAAAGTGTGTGGCGATGGCCACCACGCCCTGCACGCCCTTCACCGCGATGCCGGCGGCCATCGCTCCGAGCAGGACGGCAAGCTGCTTGCGGCTCGTGATCAGCTGCGAGGACACGATGAACGCGATCGTGAGGTAGAGCCACGGTCGAACCTCGAGGAGAGCGACCTGCGAAGTCCCTCCGCCGGCCACGCCTCGAACCCACCCGATCGCGACGAGCAGGGCGAATGCGCCCACGGCAAGGCTGAGCGGTGATCTTGGAAGGTGAAGGCGCCTTGTCGCGAAGTCCTTGATCAGCCAGACCACGATCAGGAACGCAAGGAACAGCTCGAACGGCGAGGCATACAGGCCTCCGAGCCCGCTTGCGTTCAGGCTTGCGAACAGCGGGATGCGATCGGTGCCGTCGGACAGGGTTCCCTCTGAAACCAGTGAGAACTGCTCGATGATCGTCGCGATCAGCGCCACGGCCACGACTCCAGTCCAGGGCGCGATCCAGACGACCACGGCCGCCGCGACCGCCAGCGCGACCACGAGCCCGATCGGGCTGCCCAGGATCAGCGATGCCGCCGCCACCCCCACCAGGATGCCCAGGGCTCCGGCCATGACTCCGACCGCCCGCTCGCGCTGGCGCATCGCTTGTGCCACGCCCTGCGCTGTGGTCGGAGCGTACGCCGCCATCAGCTACCGAGCGACCGATACGTGTACAGCACCACGCCGGCGACCGCCACGAACAGCCACGCGACGGCGACACGGTCGACTCGAGGTCTACGCCAGGCGATCACGACCGAGAGGGCGGCGATGGCCAGGCCCCAGGTCACGTCGCCTCAGATCCCGGCGAGTCGGAGCGCCCAGGCGGGGACGCGCGTGTGCGTCCCGTTGACCAGCACCTTGGGGGTCACCGTGAGACCCACCACGGCTTCGGTTATGGCGGCGACCGGCACGACGCCCGCGCGAACGACGAGAACGACGTCCGCCATCTGGTTGGCGGCCTGGTGGCCTGCGCTGTTCCCAAGAAGGGGAGGCAGGTCGGCGACCACCACCCGGCCGGCCGAGATGATATCGCCCAGGATCTCGGAGCGCGCGAACTGGCTCAGCACGCGCGGCACCGTGCCCTGCAGCTGACCGGCCGGGATGACGCTCAGTCCCGGGCCGACCGGCCTCATCACGTCTTGAAGGGAGGCCTGGCCGTCGGCGAGGTCGACGACACCGGGGTATTTCGCGATCGCCAGCCGGTCGCCCAGTCGCGGTTGCGCCAGGTCCAGCTCCAGCAGCACCGCGTCGAAGCCATATTCCGCAAGGGCCAGCGCCATGCCGAGGGCGATCGTCGTGCGGCCCTCACCGCGGATCGAGCTCGTGACGCCTACAGACGTGATCTGGTCCGCGTCGAGGCGCTGAACCGCGAGGCGGCACCCCTCCAGGATCTCGTCCGGCACGAGCGGCTGGGTCTCGATCGGCGGCAGGGCCGAGCGCCGCGGCCGCGCGTAGAGCGACGCGGGCCAGTTCTGGTCCGCGGGCTCGGGCTTCGGCGTCTTTTTGACTTCGAGCAGGCGGCTCATCCTCCAACCGATAGAGGCGTGGATCCGATGGCCTGCAGGCCGAGCATCGTCTCCACCTCGGTCGCGGAGTGAATCGTCGTGTCCAGGCGGACCAGGAGCGCGGCGATCCCGGCCACGGCGAGCAGTCCGGCGAGGAGGCCGGCCGCCAGGGCCAGCAGCTGCTGCTTGCCGAACAGCGACCGCGACGACGGCGTCTGGGGCGCATCGACGACTCGGAACGGCTGGAGCTTGGGCTGCTGCGCGAGCGCAAGGTCCGACTCCGTCTGCTGGATCTTGGCGAGCAGCTGCACGTAGGTCTGCTGGTCCACGTTGGCCCGGTCCTGGAGGAGCGCGAGCTGCGGGTCCGTCGCGGCGGCTGAGGTTCCAGAACCCAGTCCCGGGTGCGCCGCCAGGTAGCTGCGGACCGCGGCGAGGTCCGCGCTCAGCACCGCCGAATCCTGCTGCAGCTCGGTCTGGTAGAGCTGGAGCTGAGTCTGGGTGGCGGCGATCTTGGCCGCCAGCTCGCCCGCCGCGAGCTGCGCGAGCAGGGCGTCCGCCGTTCCTCGCGCGACCTGAGGCGTCGGTCCGGTGAACGAGATGGACAGCTCCGAAGGCCCGAGCGTGGTGATGGTGACGTGTGCCGCGAGGTAGGCCCGCACCGCCTCGCCGGAAGGCGCGCCGGCCGAGCGGCCGCCGATCAGCGACCTGGGGCTGAATCCCTGCGTCTCGCTCGGGTGCCCGTCCAGGTACGCCGCGAGCGGGCCGGCCTGCGCCACCGCGACGGCGAAGCTTTCGGTTTTCAGGTACTGGTTGATGACGTCCGCCTGCGACTGCGCGGGGCTCTGCGTCCCGACGCCGCCGCCGTTCGCCCAGATGGTGGCCGAGCTGGCGTAGGCGGGAGGCTGAACGATCATGAACGCGCCCGTCCCGGCGATTGCCGCGACCAGCGGAATCGCCAGCAGCAGCCTGTGCCCGAAGATGGACTCGAAGACGCGCCTCACCGAGTTCACTCTAGGCCCGCTCCGGGCTGGGCCCAATAGGAACTTGGTGGGCCGGCGCCGCACCCGTCCCAGGCGGCTGGGCGTGTGTCCCGTTCAGAGGGACGCGGAGAGTCGTGACCCGTCGAGCAGTCTGATCGCCGCGCCGGCGACGGATTCGGGTGAGACGGCCGCCAGCCCGCCCACTCCACGGCACATCGGCGAGTTGCACCCTGACAGCACGCCCCAACGGCCGAATTCGCACCAGCCGCTGGAAGGGCTCTGGCCTTCGGCCTGGATCACGGTCAGCCGCTTCGCCGTCGCAAGGCCAGTGTATCGGGCGTCCTCCAGGCCGAGCAGCACGACCGAGGGGGTGTCCGTCGCTCGGGCAATCGCCGCGGCGGCGCTGTTGACGCAGATCAGAACGTCGAGCCGCCGGATCACCTCGACGAACTGGCCGAAGCTCGTCTCGCCGCAGAGCGGTATCACGGCGCCGTCGAGGCCGGCTGCGATCTCACGCTGCAGGTCGCGCTCCTGCCGGGAGCCCGTGATGACCACCGTGGCGCCGGTCCGCTCCCGAATGTCGCGCGCGACGGCCGCAAAGCGTTCCGGCAGCCACTGCTGGCACGACCAGTCCGACCCGGGATGCAACCCGACCACAGGACGCGCCGCGCCGTCCAGGAGCGAGCCGGCCCACGCCGAGTCGGCCGGCGATGCCCAGAGCTCAGCCGCTCCGCCGTCGTCCTGGACGCCGATCGCGCGGAGCACGCGGAGGTTCTCCTCCCTCGAAGACTCGACGGTCTCGGGATGGGGAGCCGCATGCGTGTACCCGTCGTGCCCGCTGGAAACGCCCGCGATCACGGGAGATCCCACCAGCGTCGCGAGCTTGCGCAGCGCACCCGAGCTGCGGTGGAACACGAGCGTCGCATCGTACCGGCGGCGCCGCAGCCGCAGCGCGATCTGGGCTATCCACTGCAGCTTCCCGACTCGGGCCAGCCGGCTTCCCTTGTGGCCGAAGTCGTCGAAGGTCACGAGACGGTCGATGTACGGGCACCCGCCGAGCACCGGCGCCGCGGCGTTGAGGGCGAGCACCTCGATCGTCGCCCGAGGATAGACGGCGCGAAGGCTTCTCAGCCCGGGCGTCGCCGCCATCGTGTCCGCGATGTGCCCGTAGACGATGACGAGGATCCGCTTTCCGTCCAGGGCCAGGGGCTGCATCGGGCGCCGCTCGGGGCCGAGAATCAAACCCTGCTCAGGCATCCATCGACCACGACATAGCCTCGGAGGCACCGTTGATAGGCCGCCTCGAAATAGTGGAGGCGGCGCAGCGCCCGAAAGGCGCGATCCGGCCTGGGCATGGCGACCCTCGACTCGCTCCGCGTCTGCTCGAGCCACTCGCGGCCGCGTCCATCTCCCATCAGCGTGAGCTTCGCTGCCATGGCGCCGTTGCCGGTCGCATAGTTGCGCTGGCTGCGCAGCATCGCCTTCCATCCGCGGCGGACTCCGTTGGTATGGACCACCGCCGCCCGTGGCGTCGTCAGCATGCGCACTCCGGCCGCCTCCAGCCGGAGCTTGTAGTCGGTGTCCTCGGCGGCCGGAAAGTCCGCCCCCGCCCCGAGGCACTCGTCGAAGCGGCCGAGGCGGTCCGCGACCCCTCGCTTGATCGAGAAGTTCGCGCCGATCCAGTCCCAGCCCGCCGGCGGCCGCCGGGGATGCCGGGCCGGGTCGTAGAGCGCCTCCGCGGGGGCGATGGTCGGGCAGGTGGTGAACAGGCCGAGGCGTCGAGGGGAGACCACCGCGCCCCCGACCAGCCCGAGGTCCGGGTCGTGCCGGAACGCCGCGACCACGGATTCGAGCCAGCCGGCGCTCGGCTCGCAGTCGTCATCGGTGAAGGCCAGGATCGACCCGCGCGCACTCTCGAGCGCGACATTCCGAGCCAGGCTCAGCCCTCGTCCGTCGACTCTGACGAATCGAACGCGTCCGTCCCCGGCGGCCGCGGAGCGAACCGCGAGCTCCAGCGGCTCGTGCGCTCCCTGCGCCAGGACGAGCAGCTCCCAGTCGCTCCAGGCCTGACGGCGGATCGCCGTGACCGTCGCGCCGATGCTCTCCGCGCGCGTGGCGGGCACGCATACCGTGACCTCCGGCCGCGCCGCTGCGTCACGCGGTGATGCCGGCATACACCTCCTCGAGCCGTCTCGCCATGCCGTCGACCGTGAAGTCCTCCGCCCTGCGGGCGGCCGCGGAGCCAAGGGACTCGAGCAGGGCGGGATCGCCCAGGAGCCGGCTCGCGGCGGCCGCGAGCGCACCTACGTCGCCCGGGGGAACCAGCACTCCGTCCACGCCGTCGGTCAGGACCTCGTCGAATCCGGACCCTGTCGTCGCGATGATGGCGCGGCTCAAGACCATCGACTCGAGGCAGGTGTTCGCGAGGTTCTCCCACCGCGAGGGGATGACGACCAGGGTGGCGGCGGCCACGATCCCGAACAGCTCCGCATGACCCATGCGGGGCAGGAAGTGCACGCGATCCAAGGTGGTTCCACAGCGCTCTCGCGCGTACTCCGCGAACGGCCGGCCGCGATATCCGATGTCCTCGCCGATGAATACGCAGTGCACGTCGGGATGGGTCGACAGGACGGCCGGCAGCGCATCGATCAGGACGTCGACGCCCTTGCGGACCTCGAGCCGGCCGAAATAGAGCATGTAGGGCGCCTCTCCCAGGGACGGCGGGGCCGTGGCGGCCGGGACCTCGGGAGGGTCGATGCCGGTCGGGACGACGGCGATCGAGCTCCGCTCCACACCCCAGGCGTGGGCGACCTCGGCCGCCAGTGCGGCGGTGGGCGAGATCACGCGCCGGCTGAGCCGGACCTGGGCGCGCTCGAGATTCGAGGTGAGGAGCGACCTGATGCGCTGCGCGCGGGGTGCGCCGTTCGCGCTTTGCACCAGGTAGTGAGGCGTCGCAAGCCGGGTCACCAGGGGCGCGGAGGGCCGGGCGGCGTACACGACGGCCTCGGCATCCCACTCACAGGCCTGCACGAGGTCGAAGGGTCCGGCGGCCGCGACGGCTCTCGCCACCGCCCACGCCCATCCGACCGAGCGCGGCCGGATCCGCGCGGGCTCGAGGCGATGGATGCGAAAGCCTTCGGTCTTCTCCTCCCGCGCCTCTTGCGAGTGGGCCTCGGTCAAGAGCGTCACTTCGTGGCCGCGCCGGGCCAGCCCGCGCGACGCCTTCAGGCTCCACGAGCCGATCCCGCCGCCATGGGGCGGCAGCTCCCGACTGATGATCGCGATCCTCACGCCGCTTCCTGGGCGGGTGACCTGCGCGGCCGCACCATGTCCAGCAGCTGGAAGATCTCGTCCCGGGAGAAGACCCGCAAGGGGATGCCCAGCATCGGGTACACGACCACGCCGGCCAGGATCGCGGGGGCGAGCCCGAACCGGCGGGCGGCGAGCACGGCGACGGCCATTCCCGCCGTTGCCGCGGCCGCGCGCGCCACCCGGGACAGCAGCGCTCGATTGAAGCAATCTCGGATGACGGCGATCCCGATCGCGGCCAGCACGAGCTCGGTGATCAGCAGTCCGATCGCAGCGCCGACCGCCCCATTGCCGTGAGCGCCCTGCCAGTAGGGGATCAGCAACAGGTTGGCGACCGGGTTGACGACGCAAGCCACGCCCATGGCCTTGGTCCAGACCATCTGCCGGCGGCTTGCGATGAGGATCTGGTTGACCATGATGTTCAGGTACATCGGCGGAACGCAGAGCGCGAGCACGATCATCACGGGGACGGACTGCTTGAAGTCCGCGCCGTAGAGGAAGGCGATCAGATGGTCGGAGATCAGGATGACGCCCACGAAGATGGGAAGGCTCAGCGAGAGCACGATCTGCAGCGGCGCTTGCGCGGCCTCGACCAGTGAGCGCCCGCCACGAAGGTGCGCCGCGGCGAGTCGGGGCAGCCAGACCGTCGAGAGGATGACGGGCAGGAACATCAACGTCCCGAAGAGCTTGGTCGGCAGGCCGTACCAGCCGAGGACGCGCGACGGCGTCATCACGCTGAGCATCAGCGAGTCGATCCACAGGTAGAAGGTGAAGAAGAGCGCGAATCCGAGGTAGGGCAGGCTCGCCCTGGCCAGGTCCCAGATCTCGACGGGGCGGACGGACCAGTCGGTCGAGAAGTACTTGCGCATCCAGGCCACGTGCAGCAACAGGACCACCGTCAGCGTGGCCACGGACAGGGTCAGCAGGCCGATGGCCCGCAGCCCGAGGACGACAAGGACGACGCTGAAGAGGTTCACGCAGGTCTTGGTCAAGATGTCGGAGTAGGCGAGGTACTTCATCTTCTCGATCCCCTGCAGCGCCGCCTGCACCGGTTCGAAGAGCACGTACAGCACGCACACCGCCCAGCCGAGGTAGAGGGCGATCACCTGCTCCTGGTCGAAGTTGCCGGACCGGCTGAAGAGCGCCAGCAGGGCGAGCATCGGGATCGCCAGGAACCCGCGCAGGTACACCGCCGCCGGGATCAGGCGCGCCGCCCGCGCTCCGTCGACCGAGATCTCGCGGACGAGCAGCGGCCGCATCCCGAGCCCGATGAGGACGGTCAGGATCCCGGACGCGGCCACCGACAGCGTGAACACGCCGGTGCCGTTTGCTCCCAGCGCCCGGGGTACGAACAGCGCCCACGCCACTCCCGCGCACCACGTGATCGCCTGGCTCCCGGCCAGCACGCCGACGTTCCGCACCAGCACGGCCGCCGGCCGGCCGGCCTCGCGGCGGGCGAGCGGCTGGGCCTCAGCTGCCGTTGCCATGGAGTCGAGCGACTCGATCATTCGAGCACGGCATGGCCCGCCGCCACGAGGTTTCGCCCCGGCTGAGCGGCGCCGTACCACAGGCGATCGAGCCGCCGCCTGGCGGCCTCGGTTCCATATCGCTCCGCCGCCGCGGCTCTGACCAGCCGCCGGTCGCCGCAGGTCTCGATCGCGGCCGCGATGGCGCGCGCCAGGGCCCGAGGCGTCATGCCGGAGGCGCATATTCCGAGGGGGGGCAAGAGAATCTCCTCGAACGGGTAGACGGGAAAGGCCGCGACGGGCGTCCCGGCCATCAAGGCTTCCGTCGCGACATAGCCCCATTCCTCGTACAGGCTCGGGAGGACGAGCACGTCGGAACCGGCGAGCCGGCTCTGGACGTCGTGGCGTGCGAGGGGGCCGTCCCGGCGGACCGTGACGGTCTTCGGCAGACGCTCGATCGCTGCGTCTAGCCCGCGGGCGTTGCGTCCGATCAGGATGAGCTCCACCGCCGGACCCATCGCCGCCAGGTGTCCCGCGGCTTCGATTGCGGCCGCGACGTTCTTTCGCGGATGCGTCAGGTCCCCACAGCAGACTGCGAGCCGAGCTCCACCCGGGGAGCGCTGCGACGAGTGGGCGATGTGCCCGCCGGCGGGCCGCATCGGCGGCGGGCAGGCCACCGCGTCGACTCCCGTCGACCTCAGCTGCGCCGCCAGGCGCTCGGTCGGCGCGGACACGATATCGCAGGACCCATAGCCCACGTTGTCGTTCACGTAGTGGGCGAGGCCCTTGACGGCGAGCGCCGCGCTCTTCGGGAACCGCCGTCCGGTGTGGCGCCAGGTCTCGGCCAGGCGGCCGGTGGCATGGTGGGGATAGAACCACCCGGCCGCGACGACGCGGGCCGCGAACAGCTTGGCCGCCGGGCTCAGCGCGGCGTGGTTGACGTGGGCGACGTCGAACCGCGACTCGGTTTCGGAAAGCGCGTCCACCATGAGCCGTCGCAGCTCCGACAGGGCTGCCGTCGGCAATTTCCTCGTGAGCCGGCTCCACGGCGACGTCGAGGGCTCACGCGTCGCCAGCACGCGGACGCCGCGTCCGCTCACACGGCTCTCCAGCTCTGACGCGGCCCGCCGCCCGATTGCGACCAGGACGACGTCGTGACCCGCCGAGGCCGCGGCCTCCGCGATTTCCTCGGCGTAGCTGTCGATGCCGCTGAAGGTGCCGCCGTGAGCCGCAACGAGAATCGAAAGGCGTGTCTTCTTCTCCATCGTGGCGGTGAAGCTCCAAGCTATGAGCGGCGCACCGATCGCACAACTGACGGCTTCGGAACCGCAAGAGGGGAAAGTCCCATGGGCGAGGGGACACCGGTCCCGGGTGTGGGCGAGCCCAGTCGAGCCTGTGGTCGGCAACTGCCCATGGGAAGAATCGCGCCTCTCGCCTACCTTCCTGTCTGATGGTCAGCCGATCGCCCAAACGTGCCGATTTGCAGGTGCAGCTCCCTCCGGGCGTCGGGTCCGAGACCGATGGCGCTCCGGCCCGCTCGATCCTGATCGTCGCTCCCTCGTGGCCGTACCCGCCGACCTGGGGTTTTGCAGTCCGGGTCTACCAGCTGGCGCGGCACCTGGCGGCCAGGCACCGCGTGACCCTGCTGACCTATTCGGGCGAGAACGCCACGGGAGACGACAGCCTGCTGGCCGACTGGTTGGACGGGCACCAGCTCGTACCGCCGCCGGCGCGAGGGCGGTGGAAGCGCGCTCGGCAGGTGAGCTCGCTTGCGTCGGCGCACTCGGATCACATGAGCAGGCTCCGCTCGAGCGATATGACGCGGGCCATCGGCCGGATCCTGGAGGCCCGTCGGTTCGACATCGTCCAGGTCGAGTCCAGTCAGCTTGCATCGACGATGCCGGAGTGCGATGTGCCCATCGTGCTGGACGAGCACAACGTCGAGTTCATGCTGCTGTCGCGCATCGCCGGGACGGAGCGGGGCGCTGCGAGGAGCTGGTTCGGACGGGTCGAGGCCGTCAAAGCCCGGCGGGATGAGATCCGGGCCTGGTCGCGGGCGGATGGCGTGGTCTTCACCTCCGAGTCCGATCTGGCCGTCATGCGCAGAATCGATCCCGAGAAACGAGGCCGAGTGGTGGCGAACGGCGTCGACGTGCAGGACTTCGCACCTTCTTCGGAGGCGCCCGAGCGGGACACGATCGTGTTCGTCGGTAGCATCAACTACCGGCCCAACACCGACGCGGTGGACCATTTCACGCGCCACGTCTTTCCCTCGATCCGAAGGCTTCGGCCCTCGGCCCGTTTTGTCGTGGTCGGCCAGGGGGCGCCGGACTGGCTGGTTCGCGCCGCCCCGCCGGGAGTCGAGTTCACCGGGTTCGTCGACGACGTCCGGCCGTACCTGCGCAAGGCGGCGGTGGTGGTGGCGCCGCTCCGCTCCGGCAGCGGAACGCGCCTCAAGATCCTGGAGGCGCTCGCCATGGAGAAGGCCGTCGTCACCACCAGGATCGGGTGCGAGGGACTGGCCGTGGTCGACGGCGAGCACCTGTCCATCGCCGACGAGCCGGACACGTTCGCACAGCGCGTGGTAGGGCTGATGAGCAGCCCGGATCTCGCGGCAGAATTGGGCGCGCGCGGGCGGGAGCTCGTCGTGCGCGATTACAGCTGGAGCGTCGCGGCGCGGCGGCTCGAGCAGTTCCACGCCCAGCTGATTGGCAAGGCAGAGGAGATGAGACTTTGATCGGCGAAAACAACGCGGTCGCACCGGTTCAGGCCGGGGTCGCCCGAGTGTTCGACGAGGCCGCCGGCTATTACCGGCAGCTGCGCTGGGAGAAGAACCGGTTGACCCGGTTCGAGAAGCACGTGACGCGGGTGGCGCTCGAGGACGGCCTCGGTTCGGAACGTGCCGCCAGCGCGCTCGAGCTGGGGTGCGGACCCGGAACGTGGACCGAGATTCTGGCCGAACGGGCCGAGCGGGTCACCGCGGTGGACATCTCGACCGAGATGCTCGCCCAGGCGCGGCATGCGCTTGCGTCCCGTCCCAACGTGAGGTTCGTTCATTCCGACGTCGCCCGCTTCCACTCTCAGGGCGAAAGGTTCGAGCGGTTGATCAGCGTTCGGGTCCTCGAATACGTGCCCGAATGGCGGAGCGTCGTCGAGGGCTTCGGCGACCTGCTGGCGCCGGGCGGCCGGGCCGTCGTCATCACCAAGACGCCTCTTTCGGTCTGGCGAGGAACCGGCCGGGAGCGCTGGTTCGGCCCCCGGACCTTCGCCCGGCGGCTCACCGGCCGGACCCTGAACCGCGACTTCTGGCAGCGCTACATCCCCGTGCGGGCCATGGTGGACGCCTTCCGGCGCGCCGGCCTGACGGGCATCACGGTGCGCCCGGTCATCTTCGGCCTTCCTATTTATATGCGGGGAACGAAGCAGTACCCGATCGTCCCGCCGCAGGCGGAGCGGCCGTTGCTGTGGGCGACGCTCAGGTCGTGGGAGTGGGTCTCCGCCGGCTCGCAGGCTCGGCGCTTGACGTTCCTGCCTCTTTCCGAGTCGTACGCCGTATCCGGGCGCCGGTCAGGCTGAACAGGGTCGGGGCGAGGGCTCGCCCCCCGTCAAAGGAGCGAGCCCTCCCGAAAGAGCTTTCAGAGATGAGTCGGCTGAGGCGACGGTCCGAGCGCCACCGGGGTGCCCGTGGTACCGACCTTTGTCACGGTGACGCTCCCGAACGACACCGGGTCGTTGGCCTCGAGCGCGATGCCACCGGAGTTGAATGAGCCATCGCTGACCTGCGTCACGCGGAGTGAGCCGACGTAGGCCGAAAGGGTTCCGCCGGACATCGATACGGAAATCGTGTACCAGGTGTTCGCGCTGAAGGAGTAAGCCGCGCTGGCGAGCGTGGACTCCGTGCCTGAGATCGTCTTGGTGATGACGAGCCGGTTGCCTCCGACGATCTTCAAGCTGTAGTGATTCGAGCCGTTGACGGCGAACGTCACACCGTCCACCTCGCTGGCCCAGGCGCTTGGCTTCACCACGACGCTGACGTCGTAGCTCGACCATCCGGAATTGCCGGCGGCCAGTGTTCCGGACCACCCGCTGTGGGCCACGCACCGGGTTGGGTCGCCCGTGACGGACCACGTCGAGTTGAGACCCGACGGCACCCATCCCGACGGTGTTGATCCGACCGCGTCCGCGGCAAAGTTGTCCGAGAAGATCACCGATCCGCCAGGTACGGGCGAGGGTGACGGCACCGGTGAGGGCGACGGTACCGGCGCGGGGGTGGGGGACGGTGACGGCGAGGTTGAAGGCGACGGCGATGGCGCCGGTGCCGGCGAAGGTGACGGCGAAGGTGCCGGCGAAGGTGCCGGCGCGGCCCCGATGGGAAGACCGCTCAACCAGGCCTTGTACGCCACCCCTTCACCGGCGGTCGGCGTCCCGGCCTGCATGTCGGTGACCAGGACGTCGCTGCTGTCCGCCCATGCGTTCCAGGTCCAGGCGGTGACATCGAGGCCGTGGGCCTTTGCGTACGGAAGGAAGGTGGGCAGGTATGTCTCGGGACCCGCGGTGGAGTCGCCGGTCTCGCCGACGACCACGGGCACCTTCTGCGCGAGCGGTGCGATGACCTGGTCCCAGCACCACTGCGCGGCGCACTCGCTGACCAGGCTGGGATTCGCGGACGGGTAGCTGTGCCACGACGCGATCGTGTTCGGGTCCGCCGGCCGATGGGCCAGCCAGCCTGAGAGGTCACGAGCCCAGTTCGTGCCACCCGCCATGATCACGTTCCTCGCGCCGGTCGCGCGGATGTCAGTGATCAGCTCGTTGAATCCGGCGGAACGCCAGTTCGCGGTGATCGTGAACGGAGTGCCTCCGGTCTCGTACTGCGTCAGGGTGCACCCGCTCCACAGGCAGGTGTTTTCGTCGGGACCGCCGGGGGCGATCCAGTAGAAGAACGGTTCGTTGTACAGGTCGAAGATCACCCCGGGGTCGGACGCGAAAGCGGCCGCTGCCGACTTCCAGAACGCGGGCGAGTGGTCCTCGTCGGGGGCGGGGTTCTGGCTCAGCGCCAGCTGGGTGCCCGGAGCCGACCAGTGGAGGTCGACGATCACGTAAAAGCCCGCCGATCGCAGGTCCGTGACGAGCTTGGTCACGGCCGCCTGGTAGGTCGAGGCGGAGATCTTCGCCCCGTTGATGCCGAGCCAGCAGTCCTCGTTGAGCGGAACGCGAACCGCGTTGACGTTCCATGAGCGCATGGCGGCAAACGTGGTGGGGCTGTCTTCAGGCTGGCCGCCGAACGGATCCCCGCTCCAGCCCTGTGCGCACACGAACTCGGTGCCCGCCATATCGGCGCCGTGCAGCAGGACTGACTTGCCGGTCGCGTCGACGAGCTGGTTCCCGCTCACGTGAAGACCCGCACCGCCCGTCGCGACAGGTGTGGGCGAAGGCGCGGGCGTGGGCGATGGGGCGGGCGAAGGCGTCGGGGAAGGCGTCGATGAAGGCGACGGTGGCGGGGTCGGAGCGACGCTCGGCGACGGGGCCGGCGCCGAACCGGCGAGGAGCGACTGCATGGTCGTGAATCCCGCCTTCGGTGCATACGTGGACGTCATGACGCCCCAGTGCGCCGACACTGCCGCAACGGCCGGACAGCAGTTGTAGGCGCTGTCGTCGCGCAGGTTGTACCACTGGGCCATGGCGATCGGCCCGGCACTGGTCAGCGTGCTGGTGATCAGCGCGGACTGATCGCCGATGGTGGAATCGACGCTGTATTCACCGAGCCAGATCGGCCGGTTGTCGCCGTGGCTCGCCATCGCGGACTGGATCGCCTGGGCTTCCGAGGACGCCCCTCCGGCGTAGTTGTGGAAGGCCATGATGTCGTACTGGGCTCCCAGCGAATAGAGCGTCGACAACCAGCCGTTGGTCGTCGGGTCGTTCGCCGTGCCGCTGACTTCCACCTTGATCGCGGGGTCGACGGCTTTCACGGCCTGATATCCGGGATTCAAGATCGCCGTGACGTATGACGATTCGCCGGAGTTCCAGTAGTGACCGTGGTCGGCCTCGTTCCACATCTCGATGACGGGGACCTGATGGTCGTACCGCCGGGCGAATGCGGTCACGAATCCAGAGAACGCGCTCGCGGGCGGCGCCACCGTCGTGTTCGATCCGGCCCAGGCCGGCGTGAACACCAGGACCGGTTGGATCGTGACTCCTGCGGATTTCGCGGCCGCCATGATCTGGTCCGACCTGGACCAGTCATAGACGCCATTTCCCGGCTCGATCAAGAACCACGGGAACTCGAGCCGCACGTCGGCGACTCCCAGCTGATGGGCGTACCCGAGCTCAGCCTGCATCTCCGATGTCGGGTTGGAGATGCAGTTGGGTGCAACACACCACCACGAGTCCGGATTGGCGCCCACGTATCTCCATGGACGCGCTGACGGCTCGACGTTGATCCCGGCCTGCCGCACCGCGGCGACGGGTTTCGCAGCGGCCGGCCCGCTCCCCACCACCCCGCCCGCGATGAGCGCGCCAAGCGCCATCAGCACGACGCCGAAGTTGAGCGACCGAGAGAGTCGAAGGCTCGAGCGCCTCCCGTCCTGTGATCGGTAAGGCCTTACCTCTGGCCTCTCGAAGCTGTTTGCGTGCAACGCGTTGTACCCCCTTGGTCCACCGTCACAGGCATGACAGAGCCATCCCTGTGAGCAGCTCGCATCAACGGCGCGTACGGCAATGCGAAAGCGCGGTGGACGTAATGCGTTACGGCCGGTATGTCAGCGGTCTCTAGATTGCCCAGTCCCACATCGGGCGACTTTCACCGCGCGTTTTCTGCGTTGGTGATTCGAAGAGAGCCTCAGATTTTCCCTTCGTGCTTGTCCCCGACGGCCTAGGCCTGACCGCCGGGCGGCAGTCTAAAAGACTCATCAGGCAAAGGTCAACTGTCCTTAACCGCGAATCTTGTGTCCATGCGCGGTTACGTTCCGCGCTGACGCGTCCAGGCCCCTTGGAATCGCACGAGTGATCGCATGCGTGGAATCGAGGATCACATTGCCGTTGCAGCACGGCATAGCCGTGATGAGGAGCGAAACAATTTTTTACCCGAATTTCGCGTGAATCAGCGAATCGGCAGGAACACCACTGCGGCAACCGCGATGAACAGCCCGATGGCGACTACACCCACACCGACCGCGGATCTGCCCTGTCCGAGTCGAGCCGCGACTCGGAAGCGCCCGAGAACGGGCACGTCACCGACCAGCGCGACACCCGACGCCGCCAGGCCGAGGCCCAATAGGGCCACCACGGCGAGCAGAGCTTCGAGCGCCACCGCGCCACCCTGGTGATTGGATACGAAGCTCTGAACTGCGGATGCGGGAGGCTCGGTGCCGCCGCCCGCGCTCCCGTAGCCGCCTCCTGAGGTCCCCGTCGAATTCAGGGACGTGGACGACGATGGAGTCGGCTTGCCTGGTTTCTTTCCGTTGGCCGGCGTCGGATTGGCCGGCGTGGACGGCCGCACCGACGCGGGTGCGGGATTGTCTGACGTGGGTGTCGGGCTCGATTGGGGCGGGGCCGAAGATGGCGGCGGCGGGGGCGGCGGAGGCGACGAGCCGCCGAGCAGCGACTGCATGGTGTAGAAGCTCGACTTCTTCGTGACGTCGTCCGCGGCGACGACGCCGTACTGCTTGTGCTCCCCGGTCGCGGCCGGAGGGCAGCAGGTGTAGACCGATTCGTCGCGCAGCGTGTAGAACTGCGCCATCGCCAGGCCCGGCGTCGCGGTCAGCGCCGCGTTGATCAGCGAGGACTGCTGGCTCCCGGTCGAGTCGCTCACGCCGTACTCGCCCATCCAGATCGGCTTGCCCCCCTGGCCGTGGGCGCTCAGCACTCCGCGGTATGCCTGGACCACCGAGCCGTAGTTGCCCCCGTAGTCGTGGAAGGCGGCGATGTCGAAGTAGCTGCCGCCGCCGGCGGCGTAGATTCCGCTCAGCCAGGGGCAGCAGACCCCTGAGTCGTTGATGCTGCCGCCCTCGATCACCCGCACTCCGGGATAAGGGCTTGCTTTGACCGCGTTGTAGCCCGGGATCAGGATGTCCTGGACGTACTGGGCCGGGTTGTTGGCGACCAGCGACTGCCCGCCGTCCGGCTCGTTCCACATCTCGACGGCGTTGATCCGGCTGCCGTAGCGGCCCATGAAGGCGCTCACGAAGGCGCCGAAGTCAGCCGGGTGGGGGAAGGCGTTGTAGCCGCCGTCCCAGGCCGGGGTGTAGACCAGGATGGGCTGGAGCACGATGCCGTGACCGGCCGCGCTGCTGAAGATGTAGTCGGCCCGGGTCCAGTTGTAGCCGCCGTTGGAAGGCTCGACCAGGAACCAGGGGATCTCGATTCGAATGTTGGCCACGTGGAGCTGCTGGGCGAGGGCCATCTCGGTGTCGATCCGGCCGAGCGGGTTGGAGGTGGTGCAGGCGCTGGCGCTGGGGCACCACCAGCCGTCGGGGTTGGCGCCCACGTACTGCCAGGGCCGGGCCGCGGGTTCGACGTTGATGCCGCCCGCCGCGCTCGTGGAGGCGTGAACCGTCACCGGCGGAGCAGCTCCGGCGGCAAACGAGTAGGCGAGCAGGACCAGGAGGAAACGCCACGAAAAGGCGGAAAGGCGGATGAGGGGTGAGGGCTTCCTGTGCATGGCGGTATGCCTGATGGGACGAGCGCGACTTCGTCCCAACCCGACGAGGAAGAATACCTTAAGGCGAGAGGACTATGTTCGCCGGCGCCGTCGTGCCGGTCGCGGGCACCACCTGGACCGAGGCCGAAGTCTCACCCGGTGCCGACGCCGTGACGGTGTAGCTCGAGCCGCCGAACAGGTTCGTGAACGTGTACGACCCCGAGCCGTCCGTGGTCGTGGTCGCGCCATTGCTCAGCGTGACGGTCGCGTTCACGATGGGCGCGCTCGTCGACTGCGACGTGACGATGCCCGAGATCTGCGTCACCGGGACCTGCTGGAAGTTCGCGTACTGCGCGTACGCGCCGGTGGTGCGCAGACCGCCCTGCCCGCCGCCCGTGAGGAGCTTCTGCGTCGCGGTGATCTGCCATCCCGGCTCGGCCGTGCCGAACTGCCAGATCTTGCCTTCGACCAGGCTGCCGATCGTGGCGAGCTTGGCGTGGTACCAGACGTTCGTCGCCACGGGTTGCGAGATCGCGACGAGCTCGGTCCAGTTGTTGTTCACGGCGACCCACAGCTCGAGATCCTGCGCGGTCGGGTTGATCGACATGAGCACCCAGGTCGTGGAGTTCTGGACGCGGGCCAGCAGGCGCGCTCCGTGCTGGTACACGGGGTCGACCAGGATGGTGCTCATGTCGAGGTCGACGGTCACGACCTGGTTCACGTACTGGTAGCCCATCCAGGTGTCGAAGTCGGTCTGACTCGATGCCTGGGCGTCGACCCACGCCTGGCTGTTCGTGATCCCCGCCTGAGCGCCCGGATACACGCCCAGGTCGCTCGACCACACGTGGCCGTCGCTCGCCGTGCCAAAGCCGTTGGACTGGTTCGGACGCGTGTATGCGTCCATCGCGACCTGCAGCGGGATCGGGGTCAGCGCCTGGTTGGCGGAGACGGTGCCGTTGATCGGCGCCTGCACGTTGTTGACGAAGTTCGCGTTGTAGCCGGCCGACGAGCCGGTGAAGACGACCGTGAAGTTGCCGGCCGGGAGGTTCAACGTGTAGCTTCCGGACGAGCTCGTGACGGCGGTCGTCGTCAGGGGCAGGGTGGAAACCTGCACGCCGGCCACGGGAAGCGTGGTCGTCGCGTCGGTGACAGTGCCGGTGATGGTCGAGTTCGGCACCGGGTTGCCGACGGCCGACACCGAGAAGTTGTCGAATTGCACCGGCGTCCCTGAGGCCGCGTAGGCATACAGGCCCATGAGCCCGGCCGAGCTGATGCCGCTCACGCTTCCGGTCCAGGCCCATCCCGCGGGCTCAGCCGTTCCGTACTGCCATGCCTTGAGGCTCACGTTGGTGGCCTGGACCTGGAAGCGCATCCAGTAGAACGTGTTCGCCGCCGGCGTGAAATTCACAAGCGAAACATGAGTCCAGCTCGTGCCGATCCTGTACTCGAACTGCAGGTGTCCCGCCCCGTCGTACCGGCCGAGATACACGTTGCCGTTCGACTGCATGCGAAGCGCGATGCCGGCCGTGTCCGACGTCGAGGCCAGCGAGAACCTGACGAGACCGTTGCCATCGACCGTCGTTCCGCTGCCGAGAGTTCCGAACAGGCTGCTGGCGGTGTTGGAGATCACGCCCTCGTTGCTCGCGATCGACATCGCCGAGCTCGAGGGCGACCACACCATGCCGTTCGACGCCGTGCCCCAGGTGCTCTGGTTCGCGCGGACGAATGTGTCCTGGACGAGGATCCCGGAGGACACGGTGACGGACGCGGTGGCGGTCCCCGTGTTTCCCTGCGTGTCCGTCACCGTGAGTGTTGCGGTGAACTTTCCAGGGCTCGCGTACACATGGCTCGTCGTGGCGGCGGACTGTGGGCCGACGACCGCCGTGCCGTCACCGAAGTTGAAGGTGTAGCTCGAGATGGCGAAGGAGCCTCCGGCCGAACCGGTCCCGTCGGCGGTCACCGTGAGCGGCGCGTACCCGGAGATCGGCGACTCCATCAGCGATGCCGTCGGAGGAGCGAGCACGTCGATCGCCGCAGTCGCGGTGGAGCCGGCCGATGCGTTGTCGAGAACGGTCACGGTGAGCGTGAAGTTCCCCGCGGTGCTGTAGCTGTGCGTGGCTTTCGCCGCCGCCTGCGGCCCGATCACCGGCGAACCGTCTCCGAAGTTGAACGTGTATGAGGCGATCCCGACGGGGTCGCTCGACCCAGACGCGTCGGCCGTCACGGCCAGCGGGGCCGCGCCGCTGTTGGGCGTGGCGTTGAGCACCGCGTTCGGCGGATTCACCACGGTGACGGTTGCGCTGGCGCTCGACGAGACGCCTGCCGTGTCGGTCACGATCACGGAGGCCGTGTACGTGCCGACGCTGGAGTAGACGTGTCCGTACGAGGGCGTGGACGTTGGCGGTTCCGGCAGGGAGCCGTCACCGAAGCTGAAGGTGTACGACGCGATCGGGTAGGTGCCGGGCGCCGACCCCGACGCGTCGGCCGTCACCGAGAGCGGCACCCCGCCGGAGGGCGGTGTCACGGTGAGCCGGGCGCTGGGCGGCGTCACCGCCTGGACCGTCGCCGATGCGTTCGAGCTAACGCCCTGCGTGTCGGTCACCGTGACCTTGACGGTGTAGCTGCCGGCCGATGAATAGGTGTGGGTGGCGGTGGCGGCGGTCTGCGGTCCGAGCGTCGTGCCGTCGCCGAAGTCGAACGTGTAGCCGGTGATCGGGTTCGTTCCGGGCGTCGACGCCGACGCATCCGCGGTCACGGCCAGCGGTACGGCGCCGAGGTTTTTCGAGAGCGAGAGAGCCGCCTTCGGCGGGTTGACAGCCGAGATCTGCACGGTCGCGCTGGAGGTCGCCCCTACGGAGTCGGTCGCCGTCACGGTCACGAAGTAGGCGCCCGCGGACGTGTAGGTGTGCGCCGCCGCCGACCCGGCCTGCGGGCCGAGCACGGTCCCGTCGCCGAAGTTGAAGGTGTATGTCGTGAGGCCGATGGGGTCGGTCGAGGCAGACGCGTCGGCCGTCACCGCGAGCGGAACCGCGCCCACGGACGGTGTGACTGAAAGTTTGGCGCTGGGCGCGCCCACGGTGACGGTCCGTGTGGTCGAGGCCGAGTATCCGCCCGAGTCCGTGACCGTGACGCGGACCGTGAACACGCCGCCTGCCGTGTACGCGTGCGAGGCTGTCGCGGCGGCCTGGGGACCCACGGCGGCGCTTCCGTCACCGAAGTCGAACTTGTAAGAGGCGACCGGGTTCGTGCCGGCCGACGAAGCCGAGGCATCGGCGGCGACGGTGAGGGGCGCTCCGCCGGAGCTGGGCGACACGGACAGCGCGGCCGTGGGCGGAGCTGCCGCGCTGACGGTCTTGCCGGCCGTCGCGGTGGCCGAGGACGTGTCGGCGACGGTCACGGTGACCACGAACGTTCCGGCTGCGCTGTAGACATGGGACGCGGTCGGCGAAGCCTGTGGTCCGACCGCGGCACTTCCGTCGCCGAAGGAGAACGTGTAGGACGCGATGGGGTTGGAGCCGGGCGTGGAGGCCGACGCGTCGGCGGTGACCTGCAACGGCGTCGCCCCCGAGGAGGGTGAGACCGAGAGCGTGGCGGTGGGCGGAGCGGTTGCCACCACCGATGTGGAGGCCTTAGAGCTGATTCCCGAGCTGTCCGCGACCGTCACCGTGACGGTGAAGTTGCCGCCGGCCGTGTACGTGTGAGATGCGGTTGAGGCCGCCTGCGGGCCCACCTTCGTACCGTCACCGAAGTCGAACGTGTAGGACGAGATCGGGTTTGTTCCGGCCGTCGAGCCAGAGGCGTCCGCGGTGACGGCCAGCGGGGCCGGTCCGCTCGAAGGGCTCACCTTCAGGGAGGCGGCCGGCGGCACCGTGACGGTGACCGTGGCCGAGGCCGAGGCGGTGGCGCCCGCCGAGTCGGCCGCGCTGACCGTGACGGTGTACGGGCCGCTGATCGTGTACACGTGGGTCGCGGTCGCTGCGGCCTGCGGACCGACGATCGTGCCGTCGCCGAAATTGAACGTGTACGAGGAGATGCCGATCGGGTCAGTGGACGTCGAAGCGTCTGCCGTCACGTTCAGAGGAGCGCCGCCGGATGACGGAGTGACGGTGAGCCTCGCGACGGGCGCGCCGACCGACACGGTTCGGGTGGCGCTCGAGGTCGCTCCAGCGCCGTCGGTGACCGTCACCTTGATCGTGAAGGTGCCTCCGGCCGAGTACACATGGCTTGCCGTCGCCGCCGGCTGCGGTCCTGTGACGGGGCTGCCGTCGCCGAAATCGAAGGTGTAGCCGGTCACCGGAATGGAGTCGGTCGAGCCGGAAGCGTCGGCCGTCACGGTCAGCGGGGCGGCGCCGCTCGACGGCGAGACGGTCAGCGCCGCCTGGGGCGCCCCGACCGTCACGGTCGCGGAAGCGCTGGCCGTGGCGCCCGACCCGTCCGTGATCGTGACGACGACCGTGTACGCGCCTCCGGTGGCGTAGCGATGGGTGGCCGTGGAGCCGGCCTGCGGGCCTACGGCGGCAGTGCCGTCGCCGAAGTTGAACGTGTACCCGGTGATCGGCAGCGCGTCCGTCGAGCCTGACGCGTTGGCCGTGACGGACAGCGGTGCGGCGCCGGCCGCGGGGCTGACCGTGAGGGCGGCGCTCGGCGAGCCGACCGTGACGGGCTTGCTGGTCGACGCCGAGTAGCCGGCCGAGTCGGTGACAGTCACCTTCAGGGTGTAGGTACCTCCGGCGGCATAGGAATGAGTGGTGGTGGCGCCGGCCTGCGGGCCGGCTGACGTCCCGTCGCCAAATGCGAATGTGTAGCTGCTGATGGGATTCGACCCCGCGGTCGAGGCGGACGCGTCGGCCGTCACCGAGAGAGGCGCCGGTCCGGCGGCCGGCGTGACCGTCAGCGCGGGGTTCGGCGGCGCCTGCGTCACCACTGTGGCCGTCGCGCTGGAGCTCGCTCCGGCACCGTCCGTCGCGGTCACGGTGACGGTGTACGTACCCGCTGTGACGTAGGTGTGAGAAGCGCTGCTGCCGGACTGCGGGCCGACCTTCGCCGACCCGTCGCCGAATGTGAACGAATAACCGGTGATTCCGATCGGATCGGTCGACTTCGACGCGTCGGCCGTGACGAAGAGTGGCGTCGCGCCGCCGCTGGGAGTGACGGTCAGCGAGGCGACCGGCGCGCCGACGGCCACCGGGGCGGTCGCCGTGGAGGTGGCGTTCGCGCTGTCGGCGATGGTCACCTGCACGGTGTAGCTGCCGCCCGCGCTGTAGGTGTGCGTGGCTACGGCGCCCGTCTGCGGTCCCACCGTCGTGCCGTCACCGAAGTTGAAGGTGAAGGAGGTGATCCCGATGGGGTCTGTCGAGCTGGACGCATCCGCGGTCACGGCCAGCGGGGCCGCGCCGGACGCCGGGGTGACCGTGAGGCCGGCTTTGGGGGCTGCGGTCGGCGCCGCCTTGAACACCGCCACGATGGCGCCGTAGTACGTGCTGGCGGTCGACTTCATCGTGATCGTCTGGCCCGCGCTCGACGTCGAGAGCGCGTCTTCGATTCCGTTGGCCTCGACGTAGGCCACGGTCGCCTGCACGCGCATCGTGAAACCGGTGCCGGCGGTGAACTGGGTCGCCGATGAGGAAGGCCCCGGATCGCCGCCGATGCCGACCACCAGCTCGCCGGCGCCGCCTATAGCGGTGGTTGGGCCGGCGGTCGGAGAGCTCCCGCTGCTGGCCCTGGTGGCGAACTGGTCGACGGCCACGCCTTGCTGCACGCCGCTGTACTCGGCGATGTCGAACGCGGCCTGGCTGCCGGCGAACGTGACGTAGTCGATCCCGGCGGCCGTCCCGGCGAAGTAGTACAGCTCGACGTGGCCGTTGCCGTACCGCAGCGACGTCACCTTCGTCCACGCGCCGTTCAGGGTGTCCGAAACGCCCGTGATCGGATCCGTCCCGCCGTCGTTCGTCGTGATCCCTGCGACGAGCAGGTCACCCGCGGCGACCGCGGAGGCGAAGGCGAACTTGGTCTTCGTCGTGGAGCCGGTGGACTGCACGAACGAGGGCCCGGCCGACGCGGCGGCGGGAATGTGCTGGCCCTGGACCATGAGCGTGCTGAGGAGGACGGCCACGCCGGCAAAGGCGAGGCGTCGAATCCACCTGAACGCCGGCCCCGGGTGCGATATCGCATCCTGCGGAGCCGAACGCGGCCTGCCTACGGCACGGATCCAGGAGCGGACGTCATCGACCACGGTCCGAAACAGGGTGGCGCAGAAGCCCGCCGACTTCCATAGGCCGATACCCCACCGCCCCGGGACAATGTGGAGCCCTGGTCGTTCGGCGACCCAACGGTCCGCAGGGGATCAGGCGTCGGTCAGCCCCATGCGCGCCGCCCAGAGGACGGCTTCGGTCCTTCCGTGCAGCTCGAGCTTCCGGTAGATCTTCGCCAGATGGTTGCGGACGGTCTTGTGGCTGATGCCTCGGCTCGCCGCGATCGTCGGTATCGATTGCGCCTGACCGATCATGGCCAGGATCGCGAGCTCGGTGGGGGACAGCTGGCCGGCGTTCGCCGGCACCGCCGCCGGCGAGGCGGCCGGCCGTTCCAGCAGCTCCAGCAGCACCTCCGCCGCGATTGCCCGGTGGCCCGCCAGGACCGCCTTGACGCCGACCAGGAACGCGTTCAGCGCGGAGCTCTTCGAGAACGCGCCGGCGGCGTTCAGGCCGACCGCCGACACGAGCTTGCGCTCTTCACCTTCTTCGCCGAGGAGAACGACAGGGACTCGGACCCCCTCCGCTTGCAGCGTGCGCACGAGGTCCACGCCCGACAGCGGCTCCGCGGAGATCTCGCAGAAAAGGATGTCCAGCGGTCGGGTTCGCACCAGCTCGAGCGCCACGTCCGAGCGCGTGGCCGAGATGACCTCGGCGCAGATCGGCGGCGCCTCCAGCAGTGAGGCGAGCGCGGCCAGGAAGAGCGGCTGGCGGTCGACGATCAGGGCGTTGACCGTCGGCGGCGCGTGATCTTCGATCCCCGGACCGGATGTGGACGCAGGAACCACGATCACGTCCGAACTGTATGGTCCGATCGGAGCGGACCGTAATGGGATCGTAGTACTAGGCTCAAGACACGGCGTCAAATCGATTCGGGACCGACCGGCTCCGCGGAAGACCACGCCATGAGGCGGCACCCCGGCTGTGGGACCTGTCCCGGTAGCAATGAGGACTGCCTTGGAAATCACAAGGTTTTAGGGCGGTGATTGGGTCCAAACCGGC
This sequence comes from uncultured Actinomycetes bacterium, assembly GCA_964640005.1. Classification (GTDB taxonomy): domain Bacteria; phylum Chloroflexota; class Dormibacteria; order Dormibacterales; family Dormibacteraceae; genus CAZHAC01. Next base: position 117,129 of record CAZXGB010000001.1, read on the forward strand.
GGCGTGCGGAGTAAAGGGTCCCGAACTTACGGAGGGGCGACCCGGGGGCCGGGCCCGGCGGAACACCGCTTTAGCGGCTCCGCGGTCCCGTTCGGGTCAGGCGACCGCTCGCGGCCGCTGCTCCCGGGGCGGGACATTTGTCTCATTTGAATCGGCCAGGCGACGTGCCATCCTCTCGCCATGGAGTTGGGGGAACGGATGGTCGCCGGCGTGCGCGAATCGAGAAGCCAGCGACTCTTCTACTCTGTGTTCCTACCGCTCGGAGTGGTGGCGAATTTTGGTCTCGGGCTGGTCATCCTGGCTGGGCTGAACCCCTCCAGATGGTCGGACTGGCTCCAGGTGGCGACCGGCGCGCTCTGCTGCGCGATCGCCGGCTGGCTTGCCGCCGCCGCATGGTCGAAGTTCTACTGGCACCGTAGCATGGCCCGGCAGGTCGCCGTTTGGCGGCGGATCGCGGACGCGTTCTTCGTCTGGGTCGAGGAGGCTCCGGTGCCGGCCGAGTCGCTGAAATCCCTCAAGTCAAACCTCGAGGAGGCGGTTCCCGGCGCGCGGCGTTAGCTGAGACCGACGGGCCGCGCCGGCGCGTTACGTCTTGACGATGCCTCAAACAGCAAGCGGCGGGCCCGGCGGCATGGCGGCGTTGTATCGTTCGCGCCAACAGGTGCGACGCGGATCGCGCTGAACCGGAGGGGTTTGGGCTGATTCGGCTTGGGATCGTCGACGACCACCCAGTCTTCAGGCTGGGTTTGATCCGCGCACTGGAGCGCGAGACCGACCTTTCCGTGCTCTGGGAGCTTCCCGGGGTGGACGACCTCTTCTCCATGATCGAGAACTTCCCGGTGGACGTGATCCTCATGGATCTGAGCCTGGGTCCCGGCCAGGATGCGCTCGCCGCGATCTCCCGCATCCGCGAGTCCCAGGACCTGATCAAGGTGATCGTGGTCTCGGCCTCGCTGGACTGGGAGGCCGCCTCCGCCGCCCGGGCCGCGGGCGCGAGCGGATACCTGCCGAAGGACCTCTCGATCGCGGACATGGTGGCCACGATTCGGGGCCTCTCGTCACCGAACTTCGGGCGTTTCGGTTTTCGGGATCTGCTGGAGGCGAGGGCCCGGACGAACGGGGCCGCACAGAGGTGGCAGGCGGGCCTCAGCCGCCGCGAGCTCCAGGTGCTCGCCGAGCTGCGCCGGGGACGCTCGAACAAGGAGATCGCCGCTCGGCTCGGCGTCTCCGTCACCACCATCAACAAGCACGTCCAGAACGTGTTGAAGAAGCTGAACGTGAGAACCCGGTCGCAGGCGGTTGCCATGGTCACGGCCGAACCCTGGGCGCAGGCGGCCGGCCGGCGCTAGCCCGGCGCCCTCCACAGTCGCCGCTTAACGTCGATCTTCACCAATCGCAAAAGATGGTCATTTCGCACCATTGACCCGCGCCGTCTGGGCAGTTAGCCTCATATCCGACACGAGAAATCAGGGCAAAGGGAGGGAGGTTGCCCTGGTAAAAGCAAGGCCTGTCCCGTGGGCGTTGCTCCGTGCGGGTTCTCCCATCGGAATTCCGCCAACTATTGGGAGGAGCAAGGGGTGGCTACGCAGCTTGGGGTCGTCAGTCCTCTGGAGCTGACGACAGAGACCCAGGCTGCGGGGGTTGAGGATGAGGTGAAGCGGCTCCTCGCCAGGGAGCTGCATGACCGCGTAGCTCAGACCCTGACCGGGCTGCTCGTCGACGTCGAGAACTTCAAGTCAGAGCAGGTGGGGTGGTCGGATGTCGTTCGGGAGCTCGACCAGATCCAGGGTGCCACGCGCCAGGTGCTGGCCAGCATTCGCCAGCTGCTCCACGACCTGCGTGGAGAATCGGTGCTCGAAGGATCCTTCGTCGACGAGGTGAGGGCCCTGGCCGGGCGGTCGCGCGACAAGACCGGCATCAAGGCGACCGTGGAGGTCGCGCACTCCTGGCCCGACCACCTGTCGCAAAACGCCTCGCTGAACCTGTACCGGATCGTCGAGGAGGCCCTCGCCAACGTCCGCATGCACAGCGGCGCCGAGAGCGTCCGCATCGCGTTGAGGGTGCGCTCGACGACGGAGCTCGAGGTTGCGATATCCGACGACGGTCGAGGCGTCGACACGGACCCCGACCGCCCGGTCGGCCTCGGCACGATCGGGATGCGGGAGCGCGCACTGCTCCTCGGCGGCAACGTCGCCGTCGAGAGCCAGAACGGGCGGGGCACCACGGTGCGCGCGATCTTTCCCAGGGAATCGGTGATGGAGCTCGGACGATCCGCGGATTAAAGGAGGAGTTTGTGAGCGTAGCAGTCAGGGGTGCACGGGTTCTGGTGGTCGACGATCAGACGCTGTTCCGGACAGGCTTGACCAGCCTGCTCGCGCAAGACGAGCGGGTCGACGTCGTCGGCCAAGCGGTTGACGGGCTGGACGCGGTCAAGCAGGCCATCAAGCTGAAGCCAGACGTCGTCCTGATGGACATCAAGATGCCGAACCTCGACGGCATCGAGGCCACGCGCCAGATCGTCGAGGCGGCGCCCGACGTCAAGGTCCTCATGCTGACCACCTTCGAGACCGACAGCCAGGTGATACAGGCGCTCAAGGCGGGAGCGAGCGGCTATGTGCTGAAGGACTCGTCGGCCGCGGCGATCGTGAGCAGCATCGCGGCCGTGCTGTCCGGCGAGCGTGTGATGGCGAGCGTCGTCGCCAATCGCGTGTTGGAGATGCTCACGGGCACGACAACTCCCAAGGAGTTCTACGACGGACTCACGAACCGGGAGATCGAGATCCTCAAGCTGCTCGCGAACGGGATGGCGAACAAGCAAATCGCCTTCCGCCTGAAGATCAGCGAGAAGACGGTCCGCAACCACGTCAGCAACACGTACGAGAAGCTCGGTATCTACGACCGGTCGCAGGCGGTGCTCTACGCCGTCAAGAAGGGTCTGGTAGAGGTCTGAGCCCGGCGGCGCGAGGCTCTCGGCCTCCGCCGCCAGGTCGATCTCCTCAGATCGGGTGTGGAACGGCCGGGCGCGCGAGCCTGGCCGTCACCGCGGCGATATGCGCCGCGCCCCAGATCGCGGCCGCCAGGCCGATGAAGGCGAACCCCAGGTAGATCGCCCGCAGCCCGAACTCGTCCGCGGCGCTCAGCGTGAAGGCCACGGTCTGCGGGTCGGTCCGCGCCTTGACCGGATCCACCGGGCCGGACACGGCCTTCTTGGGCGGAGCGGAGGTGGCATGTCCCGCGGTCGGGCGGGCCGTCGGGTGGGCTGCCGCGACCGGCGGTTTCGTGGACGCCGGGGTGGGCTTGCTCGGGGATGTGACGCCTCCGGCCACCGGCGCTGGAACCGGACCCGGCGTGTAGGAGGTGGAAACCGGCGCGGGGCTCCCCGCCGGCTGAGCGCCGAGCCAGGCGCGATAGGTCACGCCCTCGCCCGCGGTTGGCGAGCCGGAAACCATGTTCGTGACGAGCACGTCGTCAGGGTTGGTCCAGGCGTTCCAGGTCCAGGCGACGACGCTCACGCCATGGGCGGAAGCCCAGGGAAGGAATGCCGGCAGGTACGTCTGGGGTCCTGCCGCCGAGTCGCCGGTCTCGCCGGTGACGACAGGCACCGCCGCCGCCACGCGCGCCACGACCGCGTCCCAGCAGGACTGGGCGGCGCACTCGGAGGTGAGGCTCGGATTGGCGCTTGGATAGCTGTGCCAGGCTGCCGCGATGTTTGACCCGGAGGGCCGGTTGCCCAGCCAGCCGGAGAGGTCGCGCGCCCAGTTCGTGCCGGCGACCATCAGGACGTTCTGCGCGCCGGTGGACCGCACGTCGGCGATGAGCTCGTTCATGCCCGCGGACCTCCAGTTGGCCGTCACCGTGAACGGCGTGCCGCCCGTCTCGTACTGCGTCAGCGTGCAGCCGCTCATCAGGCAGCTCCACTCGTTCGGTCCGCCGGGCGCGATCCAGTAGAAGAACGGCTCGTTGTACAGGTCGTAGATGACGCCCTGGTCATTGGCGAACGTGGCGGCGACGGACTTCCAGAAGGCCGGCGAGTGGTCCTCGTCGGGTGCGGGGTTCTGGCTCAGCGCGAGCTGTGTTCCGGGCGCCGACCAGTGGAGATCGACGATGACGTAGAAGCCCGCGGCGCGGAGGTCGTGCACGAGCTTGATCACCGGGGCCTGATAGGCGGAGCCGCCGATCTTCGCGCCGTTGATCCCGAGCCAGCAGTCTTCGTTGAGGGGCACGCGCACGGCGTTGATGTGCCAGGCGTGCATCGCGGCGAAGGTCTGCGCGCTGTCCTCTGGCTGGCCGCCGAATGGATCGGAGCTCCAGCCCTGCGCGCACACGAACTCCGTGCCGGCCATGTTGGCTCCGTGGAGACGAACCACCGCGCCGCTGGTGTCGACGAGTTGATTGCCGCTGACCCTCAGCCCGGCCCCGGTGGGACTCGTCGATGGGGGCGGAGGCACGGGCACGCTGCTCGGCTGCGGTACCGCCGAGGGAGCCGGTACCGGTGCCGGTGCTGTGGTCGGCGAGGGTGCGGGCGGCGGCGCGGCGCTCGGGGGAGGAGGCGGCGCGGCTCCCGTGAGCAGGGACTGCATGGTGTAGAAGCTCGACTTCTTCGTGACGTCGTCCGCGGCGACGACCCCGAACAGCTTGTGCTCGCCGGTCTGGGCCGGAGGGCAGCACAGGTAGACGGATTCGTCGCGCAGCGTGTAGTACTGTGCCATCGCCAGGCCCGGCGTCGCGGTCAGCGCCGCGTTGATCAGCGAGGACTGCTGGCTCCCGGTCGAGTCGCTCACGCCGTACTCGCCCATCCAGATCGGCTTGCCCCCCTGGCCGTGGGCGCTCAGCACTCCGCGGTATGCCTGGACCACCGAGCCGTAGTTGCCCCCGTAGTCGTGGAAGGCGGCGATGTCGAAGTAGCTGCCGCCGCCGGCGGCGTAGATTCCGCTCAGCCAGGGGCAGCAGACCCCTGAGTCGTTGATGCTGCCGCCCTCGATCACCCGCACTCCGGGATAAGGGCTTGCTTTGACCGCGTTGTAGCCCGGGATCAGGATGTCCTGGACGTACTGGGCCGGGTTGTTGGCGACCAGCGACTGCCCGCCGTCCGGCTCGTTCCACATCTCGACGGCGTTGATCCGGCTGCCGTAGCGGCCCATGAAGGCGCTCACGAAGGCGCCGAAGTCAGCCGGGTGGGGGAAGGCGTTGTAGCCGCCGTCCCAGGCCGGGGTGTAGACCAGGATGGGCTGGAGCACGATGCCGTGACCGGCCGCGCTGCTGAAGATGTAGTCGGCCCGGGTCCAGTTGTAGCCGCCGTTGGAAGGCTCGACCAGGAACCAGGGGATCTCGATTCGAATGTTGGCCACGTGGAGCTGCTGGGCGAGGGCCATCTCGGTGTCGATCCGGCCGAGCGGGTTGGAGGTGGTGCAGGCGCTGGCGCTGGGGCACCACCAGCCGTCGGGGTTGGCGCCCACGTACTGCCAGGGCCGGGCCGCGGGTTCGACGTTGATGCCCGCCGCCGCGCTCGTGGAGGCGGAAGCCGGGACCAGCATGAAACCTGTGGATGCGACGGCGAACAACGCAAGGCCGAGCAACATCAGGCCGATGTGCGCTGGTTTGGGCAGGGATCCTCGATGCCTCTCTGAGGCAGGCCTCTTCGATTCCAACGTAATTACCCCTTCCTTGTCGCGATGGGAGCTTGCAACGGCGTTCGGGCTCAAACCTTGCGCGCCGGGTCGGGGTCTGGAGAACCGGGAAACCGGGCGACGCGGTCGCCCGGTTTCGGTCTTCTGGTGACGATGCCCCTGGGTCAGGACAACGGACAGCCGCCGGCTCCGTTGTTGGCGCTGTCGATCTGGGTGGCGAGATTGAGGATGGTGTTGCGGTCGCCGCTGGCGAGCGCTGCGTTGACGGACGAGATGATCTGCGACGTGGTCATCGAGTAGGCCACGCCCGAGCTGGTCGAGTTGAGGAGGCCCGCGACCGAGGCGCGGAGCAGGATCTGAGCCGCCCCGTTGATGGTGCTACCACCCTGGAAGGCGAGTGCTCCGGCGAGTGAGCTTCCGGCCAGTGACGTGCCGTTGCTCCCGTCCGGGAAGGTCGCGGGTACCGTGAAGACGGAGCTCACGAGCTGGCTCGGCGAATAGCCGGTCCAGAGCGCGAAGTGCTTGGGGTTCTTCCAGAATCCGGGGGTGCAGCCCTGAACTCCGAGCGGCTTGGTGATGACGACCTGCTCGGCGCCGCATGGGCTGGTCACGGACTTGTTGTTCGCGTCGCCGTTGTACGTGGCGACCCAGTTGTAGGTTCCGACCGCGGTGGCCGAGAACCCGGCCGAAGCCGCGGTGCCGGCGCTCAGCGCTGCGTTGGCGAATCCGACCGCGCCGGACACGAAGTTCGTCCCGCTGCAGGTGGAGTCGCCCGGGCCGTAGAGCGCGAAGCTCACGGTGCCGGTCGGGTTGAACCCGCCGCTGACGGTGGCGCTGTCGGAGATGCTGGTGCCGATCGTGCCTGTCCCGGGGTTCGGAACGGTGACGATCGAGGGAATGGCCTGCTTGATCACGACCGTCTCGTCGCCGCAGTTGCTGGCGACGGCGTTGTTGTTGAGGTCTCCGTTGTACGTGGCCACCCAGCTGTACGTGCCGGCCTGGCTGGTCGGGAAGTCGGGCGACGTCGCGACGCCGCCGCTCAACGCAACGTTGGCGAACCCCGCCAGGCCCGACACGAGGTTCGGACCGGCGCAAGCCAGGTCGCCCGGCCCGTAAAGCGCGAAGGTGACGGTGCCGGTCGGGTTGAACCCGCCGCTGACGGATGCGGAATCGTGGATGGAGATGCCGACGGTTCCGCTCGCCGGCGTGGCGGTCGTCTGGATCACCGGCGTCGTCGGAACGATGACGACCTGCTCCGAGGCGCAGCCGCTGGAGACAGCCGCGTTGTTGACGTCACCGTTGTAGGTAGCGATCCAGCGATAGACGCCTGTCTGCGTCGCCACGAACGTGGGCGACGAGGCCTGCCCCGAGCTGAGCGCGATGCCCTTGAAAGCCGACCCGCTGACGTCCGTCGAGCACGACGGGTCGCCCGGCGCGAACAGCGAGAAGCTGACCGTACCGGTGGGGTTGATCCCGCCGGTGACATAGGCGGTGTCGGAAAGAGGGGTGCCGACGAAGCCCGACGTCGGGGTGGCGTTGGTCGTGATGCTGGGGGCGCCACAGCCGAGGACACGGATCTCGAAGGCCGCGAGGCCGGTCTGGCCGGCGAGTCCCTGCTTGAAGATGTCGACCTGGTAGTAGCCGCAGGCCGTCAGCGTTCGCGTGAACGACAACGTCGTGGTCGCGTGCGGCGCGATTGAGAATGCCGTGATCGTGCCGCTCGGGTCCTGGACCTCGGTCGCGAGCGTCTCGTTGAAATGACCATCGACGATCGCGCCGCTCAGGACGCCGGGCTGGCCGTCCGAGATGTCGGTCTGCACTCCGTTGATCGGATAGGACGTGATGTGGTCCAGGTTGAGCTGAAGGTTCATCGACTGCGTCCCGTCAGTCAGATTCGTCACGTTCACGTTGAAGGTGAGCGTCTTCTGACCCTGGGCGAGCGAGTACCACTGGGGCGAGGGCGTGAAGCCCGTTGGAGGGGTGGACGACAGGATGCCGAGATAGCTGGAGTTGCCCTCCGACGCGATGACACCTCCCTGGGCGAACAAAGACATCGCGCCGACCAACCCTGCGCCCAGGGTTAATCTCAACCACCGAGAACTGATCCTGATTGACGCCACTGCACACCCTCCTGCTGGTTGACTTGCGCGCGCCAAGGCGCGTCAGGCAAGAGAACCGCAGCGAAGGTGCCGGCGCAATCCGTGGTTCCGGAGTCGATGGGGCATTTGACTCGGGCATGCTCCCGAGCCGGCGGGCGATGTGCCCACCGCGTCGCTCAAACCGTCACGACTGTCCCGTGTCCGGAGGCCTGGGTACCGCCATGCAGTGGGCGCTCAGCCCCGGCGGGCACTCAGCGCGTTTGGCGCACAACGCGCGCAATGCCGCGCGGATTCCGCTCGTGTGGCGCGAAACGCGCGCCACATTCCGGCGACCCGGGATCAGCGCCGGGCCAGGTAGTCCAGGGCCACGCCGGCCAGCGTCGAGCTGCCCACCGGCAGCGCCGACTCGTCCAGGTCGAACGTGGCGGTGTGCAGCGCCTTCGGCTCGGCCCACGCCGGGTCCTTGACCCCGAGCCAGAGCATCGCTCCCGGCACCTTCTGCAGCACGAACGCGAAGTCCTCGGCGCCCATCTCCGGATACGACTGCAGCACCGCGTCCGGACCCAGCAGCGAGCGGGCGCTGGCGCCGAGCTGCTCCGCCATCTCAGGATCACACACGGACGGCGGATAGCGCATCTCGAAATCGAAATGAACCTTCGCCCGAAGCGCCGCCGCCACGCTGCCGGCCACCTCCCGCAGCCGCTGCTCGAGGTGCGCGAACAGAGCGTCGTCGAAGGCGCGGATGGTGCCTTTCAGCACGGCGCGATCGGGGATCACGTTGGACTTGTTCCCCGCGTTGAAGGCGCCGATCGTGACCACGGCGGGCACGGTCGGATCCACCTCCCGAGCCACCAGCGTCTGAAGCGCCATGACGATCTGCGCGCCGGCGACGATCGGATCGACCGTCGCGTGCGGCGCCGCCGCATGGCCGCCGTGACCCTCGATGGTGATGGTGAACGCGTCCGATCCCGCAAGCAGCGGCCCTGGTCCGTACGAGACCTGGCCCGCGTCGAGCTCCGGCCGGACGTGGAGCATGAACGCGGCATCGACCTTCGGATCGTCGAGCACTCCGTCCTCGATCATGCGCGCCGCCCCTGCGCCGCCCTCCTCCGCGGGCTGGAACATCAGCTTCACCGTCCCCGCGAAGCTGGAGCGCCGCTCCAGCAGCAGCTGCGCCGCCCCCAGGAGCATCGCCGTATGCGCGTCGTGCCCGCACGCGTGCATCACGCCGGGAATCTCCGAGGCGAAGGGCACGCCCGATTGCTCATCGATGGGCAGGGCGTCCATGTCGGCGCGCAGCAGCACGCACGGCCCGTCGCCCCGCTCGCCCTTGATCTCGGCCACGACCCCGGTGGTGGCGAGCCCGGCGCGGAACGGGATGCCGAGGTTCTGCAGGCGCGCTTGCACGAGCGTCGACGTCTGCCGCTCCTCGTAGCCCATCTCGGGGTGCGAGTGGATGGTGCGACGGTCGGCGACCATCTTCGGCCCCAGCGCGCGCGCGGATTCAAGCAGTTCGGAGCTCACGTCTGCGCGACTATCGTCGCACGACCAGGCGGTCGACCTGGTCTAGGCCACGATGGGCGGAGTCGGCGGCGTGCTCGGGCCGTCGAGCGCGGCGATGATGTAGCCGGCCAGGTCCTGCGGCGTCGTGCGCGACTTGACCAGCCAGCGGATCGGGCGCCCGCACACGATCGCACCGGCGACGAGCGGATCGTCGGCCGGAAAGTTGCTCAGGAAGAGGACGCGCAGCTCGCGCGTGTCCGCATCCTGGCGCAGCACGTCTAGCAGCTCGTCCCCGCGCATCTCGGGCATCTGCCAGTCGAGGACGGCGACGTCGGGATGCTCGTGCCGGATCGCCATCAGCGCGGCCTGGGCGCTGCCGGCGACCGTCACCGCAAAACCCGCCGCCGTGAGTCCGGCCTGGTACATGCCGGATACGGCCGGGTCATCGTCGACCAGCAGAACGTTCTGCTTCTCTCGCGTTCTCGAGCTCATGCTCATGTCTCCCGCAATAGAGAACGCGGAGGGTAACCGGCCCGACGCAAAAATCCCCGCCTATTTGGCTCCGGTGAGGCAGTCGCGCCCCCTCAGAGGCCCAGCTCGGCGAGACGCTGGGCGGCGTCCGAGTAGTACGGGTCGATCTCGAGCGCCCGGCGGTACGCCGCGCGGGCCGCGCCCCGATCGCCGCGGTCGAGCTCCAGATCGCCCAGTTGCACGTACATGCCAGGCTCCGACTCGCCCAGCGCGGCCGCGAGTTGAAGCTCGGAGATCGTGCCGAGCTGCCAGTGGTACTGCGCCTGCAGCGGATCGACCGTGACCGAGCGCGACGCCAGGCCGTGGAAATACCACGTGTCGGCGAGCATGGGCAGGAAGCCGAACGCGACCGCGAGCAGCGCGGCTGGCACCGCCGCGACCGCGCCGACCATGGGTCGCGCGGCGACAGTCCGAGGCGTTGCGGCGGTCGCGGGCCGCGGCCCGGACGTTGCCACCCACAGGACGCCCGCGAGCACCCAGAACATTCCGGTCACCGGCGCCCAGTCGAAGTTGACCAGCACCCACGCCGAATATCCGGCCAGCGCGCTGGCGAGGGCCCGCACGGCGGGGTCCCTGCGGCGGCGCCATGCGAAGTAGGCCAGGACGGCCAGCACCGAGCCCGTGGCCAGCAGCCCGAGCAGGCCCTGCGTCGCGGCCAGGTCGATGGGCCCGGAGTGGATGCGGTCGAACGTCACGCCGGTGGCATAGTCCCGGTGCAGGAAATGGCCGAGGTTCACGCCGGTCGTGTCCTCGCCGAAACCGGTGAGCGGCCGTGCCGCAACCATCTGCAGGCCGTCCGCCCAGAGGTGCAGTCTCAGCTTGGGCGGGTCGCCGTTGAGCCGGCGCAGCGGCGAGTACACGAGGACGACGAGCCCGATCGGAACCAGGGCCGCCGCGAGGGCCCCGGCGAGCGCGACCAGCCGCAGCGGCAGCGCCAGCACAACCATCACCGCCAGCGCCACGGCCACGGCCACGAAACCGCTTCGGGAATTGCTGACGTAGAGGCCGAAGCCGAGCAGAACCAGAGACCCGGCCCACGCCCACAGCGGCCGGCCGCGCGAGCGCCACACGCGCTCCACCGCGAGGGGAGCCGCCATGGCCACGAGAGCGGCGAGCATGTTGGCGTTGCCGAGGTCTCCGTCCGGCCGGAAGGGAACGTGCTGCGCCCACTGGGCCCACGCCTTGAGGCAGGCAACGCTCGTGCCCGCGACGAACGCGGCGATCAGCCAGTCGCGCTGGCGCGCGTCGCGCAGCAGCCATACCGTGGAGGCCAGGAGCCCGAGGTAGCCGAGCCGCACCGGCAGCGTCTCGTACCGGAAGTAGGACCCCGCCAGGCCGAGCGGCCACGAGGTCGAAAACGCGAAGGCGAGCAGGGCCGCCGCCGCCGAGGCGATGAGCGGCCACCGCAGCGCTCCAAGCGTGCCGTCGCGCCCGAACTGGAGCGCAAGCGCGATTCCGAGGCAGGCTCCGCCGATCACGAGGGCGGCGCGGGGCAGGATGAACCGGTCCGCCATCCAGGGCGCCACGAAGACCGGCAGGGCGGCGGCGAGGAAGGCCGGCAGGTACCCGCTCAGAGCGGCCGCGGAGAGGCGGCTCGCACGGCCCGCCTCAATCGGCGTGCCGGCCGCCCCCGTGATCGCGCTCACGGAACCGCGTTCACTCGTGCTCGTACAACGTCACGCGAGCGACGGTGCCCTCGAGCGTGCCGCCCGCGGTGAGCCGCGCGCCGAGGTCCACGAACCACGGAGTGGAGGGCCGCGCCAAAGGAGTGGCGATGGCCGGCATCGGCACGCTGAGGGCAGCGAACTGCTGTCCGTTCACGTTGAGCGCGAGCGAGACCTCACGGCTGGTCGAACCGCCGGCGCACTTGAACTGCACATCGTTCAGGTGGCCCCCGGACTTGACGTACTGGCGCATCTGCTCCTCCTGGTCCGCGCCCACGAGGTCTTGCGGGTGGTGCACGTCGTTCACCTCGTCCACGTTCCAGTGGCCGTCGGCGGAGACCCAGAACCAGAACTGCGCGCGCGGCGACAGGCGGCAGATCACCATCACCTTCGAGTCCGCCGGCCCGCGCACGCCCAGGCTCGCGGTGCCCACTACCTCGGAGACCGAGTAGTCGCCGCCGTCGGTCGCGAACAGGTCGGCCGGCGTGCTGATGTTGAAGAGACACCCGCCGGTCACCGGCAGCGTGTTGTCTCCGGGGCTCACCACCTGCATGAACTGGCAGTAGCTTCCGGCGTGGAGGACGGTGCCGGTGCGGACCAGGGGCAGCGCTCCGGAGGGCGAGCTGGGAGAGGGAGCCGGCGATGTGTCGCTCGCCACCGAAGGGTCGGCACACGCGCACAGAGACGTCGCCGCAAGAGCGAAAAGCAGGACACGAAGCCCGCGAGAAGCACCCACCGCTCGCGGATTCTAGGGCGCATTTTGCGGCGCGGCAGGAAGCCACAAACCGTTAACCGGCCGATCGCTTGGCGTTCGCAAGCCGTTCCCCTGCCCTGGCCATGCTCCCCGAGGGAAGACGTGGGTGGGTAAGTCAAACGGACGGTCGGTTGGGGCCCGTGGACGCGTCCGTGTCGACGGCAAGTTTCTTGCCCTGGACGGTGAGCGTTTCACCGTCCGCGGTGTGACCTATGGCACCTTTGCGCCTCGCGCCGACGGCGCCCTGTACCCCGACACGGAGCAGATTCGCGCGGATCTCGAGGCGATGCGGTCGGCCGGATTCAACACGCTCCGCACCTACACCGCGCCGCCTCCCGACCTCCTGAGCATCGCGGCCGAGCAGGACCTGCACGTCATCGCCGGCATCTTCTATCCCGACTGGCGATACCTCGTCGGCGACGGGCGGCGACGCCGGGCGCGCATCGCGTCCGAGGCCGCGGCGCAGGTGAGGGCGGACATGAAGCGGCTGGCGGGCCATGCCGAGGTCCTCGCCGTCTGCATCGGAAACGAGGTCCCCGCGGATGCGATTCGCTGGGTGGGAAAGGGCGCTGTCGCGTCCGTGCTGGAAGGCCTCGCCGACCTGGCGCACGGGATCGATCCCGGGATGCTCGTCACCTACGGCGGCTACCCCACGGGCGAGTACCTGACGCTCGAGCGTACAGACGTCGTCATGTTCAACGTCTTCCTCGAGCGGAGTGAGGACTTCCGCCGTTACCTGAACCGCCTCCACAACCTCGCCGGCGACCGGCCGCTGCTGCTGGGTGAGCTCGGGCTGCACGCCGGGGCTTCGGCCGCCGACGAGGAGGCGCAGGCCGTGCTGATCGAGGAGCAGGTGAAGGTGGCGCTCGAGCGCGGCGCGGCCGGCACATGCCTGTTCTCCTGGACGGACGACTGGCACGTCGGAGGGAATCGGGTCGAGGGGTGGAGGTTCGGACTGACCCGCGCCGATCGCACCCCCCGGAGTGCGCTCGCCCGCGCGGCGAAGGCCCAGGCGATGACCGTCCGCGACCTGGACTGGGCGTGGCCCTCGATGAGCGTCGTGATCTGCGCGTGGAACTCGGCCGCGACGATCGACGAATGCCTGCAGCACGTTTGCGCGCTCGATTACCCGAACCTCGAGGTGATCGTGGTCGACGACGGCTCGACCGACGCGACCGCGGAGATCGCACGCCGCCACCGGCGGGTGCGTGTGCTCTCGGTGCCGCACGCCGGTCTGTCGGTGGCGCGGAACGCGGGCCTGGCCGCGGCCCGGGGCGACGTCGTCGCGTATCTGGACGCGGATGCATATCCCTCGCCCGAGTGGCCGTACTACCTGGCGCTCGGCATGGACCGCGCCAACGTCGCCGCCGTGGGCGGCCCCAACCTGCCTCCCCCATCAGACCCGCTCAAGGCGCAGGCCGTGGCGCGGGCCCCGGGCGGCCCCTCGCACGTGCTGCTCACGGACGACCGGGCCGAGCACATTCCCGGCTGCAACATGGCGTTCTGGCGGCAGATGGTGATCGAGATCGGGGGCTTCGACCCGATCTACACCGCGGCGGGCGACGACGTCGACCTCTGCTGGCGGCTGCTCGACCGCGGATACGCGATCGCCTTCCATCCGGCCGCGACCGTCTGGCACCACCGTCGCGGCGGCCGGCGCGCGTATCTGCGCCAGCAGCAGGGCTACGGGCGGGCTGAAACCCTCGTCGCCGCCCGCCACCCCGACCGTTTCACGAGCCTGGGCGGAGCGAGATGGCGCGGCGCCCTCTACAACGGCTTCCCACCGCTGCTCGCCCGCCAGCCGGTGTACCGCGGCCGCTTCGGCACGGCCGCCTTCCAGTCGATCTACCGCGGCCAGGACCATTCCTTCGACCTGGCGCACCAGGCCGGCATCCCGCTGGCCGTGGCCCTCGTGCCCTTCCTCCTCAGCAACGTGCCCGGGATTCGCGGCGCGGGGCTGGTGGCGCTCGGGCTGATCGCCGGCCTGTTCGCGGTCGACGCGGCGCGGATCCGGCCTCCTCGCACCATGCCCCGCCTGAGCCTCGGCTTCCGGCTCGAGGTCGCGACCCTTTTCGTGCTGCAGCCGGTGGCCCGCCTGCTCGGCCGCCTGGCGTACTTCGACGACGCGAGCCGCGGCGTGCAGGCCGCCCCGTGGAGCAGCGCGGGATGGGCGACGCGAAAGCGAAACATGGTCATGGTCGCGACGCAGACGCCGCGCGTCGACCTGGCGGCGGAGCTGGTGCGGCACTTCCGGCGTAGGAGCTTCGCGGTCATCACCTCCACCGGCTGGGAGGAGCACGACTGCCGGGTGCTCGCCTCCACGCTGGTGGCCGGCGACGTCACCTCGACGGCGCACGTGCCCGGCGTGGTCCAGTTCCGCGCCCGGAGCCGGCTCCGCGCGGCGCCGCTGGCGGGATTCCTGGTCCTGGCCGCGCTCGCGGCGACCGCCACTCCGATCGCCGCGCTCATCGTGCTGCTCGCGGTCGGGGTCGAGCTGGCGCGAGGTTTGTGGTGCACGTGGTTCGTCATTCCATCCCTCGTGGTCGAGGCGATCGGCGTCACGCGCCAGGGGGCCGCTCACCCCGCGGAGGGCGCGATCACGTCCACCCCGCGCATCGGGGAGACGGCCAACTCATGATCCGGCGCTACTGGCGCGCAGCGTGGACCTTCGTGCCGTACCTGGGCCGCTACAAGCGGCTGGCGGCGGGATCGATCGTGCTCACGGTGTTCGGCGCGCTGGCCGACCTGGCCTCGCCGTGGCCCTTCGCCCTCCTGGTCGGCTACGTGCTGGTGCGCAAGCCCCCGCCCGCGCCCATCAGCGACATCTTCGGCCTCAACGCCGGCGTGCTGATCACGGCGGCGGTGACCGGTGGCTTCCTCCTCGTTTTCATCGTGCACGGCATCGCGGTGCTCAGCGAATGGATCAACACCAGGCTCGACCTGTCCATCGCGCTGGACTTCCGGAGCCGGCTGTTCGCGCACTGCCTCGAGCTGAGCGACTGCTTCACGGACGAGGCGGCGCCCGGTGACTTCATGTACCGCATCAACTACGAGGCGCGGTCCGTCGGCGCGATGGCGGTCGCGGTCCCACCGCTGGCGCAGAGCCTGATCACACTGATCGGCTATTTCGTGATCGCGCTGAGCCTCGATCCCGTGCTCGCGCTGCTGGCGCTGACGGTCGTGCCCTTCATCTACTACTCGACCGGCTATTACGCGAAGCGCATCGAGCCGCGCCTGGTCACGGTCCGGGGCCTGGAGGGCATCTCGCTGACGATGGTCAACACAGCGATGTCGATGATCCACGTCATCACGTCGTTCAACCGGCAGCGCGACGAGCACCTCCGCTTCAGACACCAGGGCGAGCGCGCGCGGGACATGCGCGTCGGCGTGACGGTGCGCCAGACGGTCTTCTCTCTGGTGGTCGCCCTGATCACGGCCGGCGGCACCGCGGCCGTGCTGTACGAGGGAGCGCAGCACGTGCTCAGCGGGCGCACGTCCATCGCCGCGCTCCTGGTGCTGATGGCGTACATCGCGTCGATGTACAAGCCGCTCGAGGCCCTGGCGCACACGGCCTCCCAACTCCAGGTGCTCTGCGTGAGCATCATGTTCTCCCGCCAGCTGCTCGAGCGGCAGCCGCTGGTCACCGAGCGGCACGGCGCCGTCGACATCCAGCGGGTCGCGGGCCACGTGCGATTCAAGCAGGTCGGCTTCGATTACCCGGGCCGGTCCGGAATCCTGCAGGACATCGACTTCGAGGTCCAGCCGGGCGAGATGGTGGCCGTCGTGGGCATTACCGGCGCGGGCAAATCGACGATGCTTCAGCTGCTGCCGCGCTTCTTCGATCCGACGACGGGCTCGATCGAGATCGACGGGCACGACCTGAGGGACCTCAAGCTCATGTCACTCCGTCACCAGATCGCGATGGTCAGACAGGAGCCGCTGCTGTTCCCGCGCAGCGTCGCGGAGAACATCGGCTACGCCAGGCCCGACGCGACGATGGAGGAGATCCAGGCCGCGGCCAGGGCTGCCAACGCTCACGACTTCATCGAGGCCCTTCCGCTCGGATACGAGACGGTGCTGGGCGAGCGGGGCGCGCGCATCTCCGGCGGCGAGAGGCAGCGCATCGCGCTGGCCCGGGCGTTTCTGAAGGACGCGCCGATCCTCGTGCTCGATGAGCCCACCTCTTCGATCGACTCGCAGACCGAGGCCGGGATCCTCGAGGCGCTGGAGCGCCTGACCGCCGGGCGGACCACGTTCATTGCCGCGCACCGGCTGTCCACCATCCGGGCGGCGGACCGAGTGCTCGTGCTCGATCACGGGCGGCTGATCGAGAACGGCACGCCCGCCGAGTTGATGGGGAGGGACGGCCAGTTCGCCATGTTCAGCCGGCTGCAGAGCTTCGTCCCCAACCGTGAGGCGGCCGGCGCGAACGGCGCGAACGGGCACCATACCGTCGGGGAAGAGGAGCCGGAGGAGATCGCGGCCCCGAAGGCCGGCCGGCTCCTCGAGCGCAACACGCTGGTGCAGCTGGTCGACCGGGCCCAGACCCGCGGCGGCCGATACACCGGCAGCATCCGGTTGAAGCACCGGAAGGGAAGCGGAGTGATCTTCGCCGAGAACGGCGATTTTCACTCAGCCGACGGCGAGCTGGCCTCGGGCGACGAGCTCGTGATCCTCGCCCTGACGTGGCGGGACGACGAGTTCACTCTGACCATCGACCCCGAGGCTCCCCTGCCGGGAACCCGGAACATCACGATGTCGTACCGCGACATGCTGGCCGAGGCCGCCCGCCGGCAGACGGCGGCCTGGAGGCCGGGCCGCTCCGGTCGCGGGCGAAAGACGGCCGCGCCCGCCCCGCCCGCCCCGCCCGCGCCCCGGACCCCGGCGACCGAGCCGCCGGCCAGGCCGCAGCCGCCGCCCGCGCTCACCCTCTCCGTCGCCCTGCCGTCCACGCGGCCCAGCGTCGTCCTCCTGGGCAGCATGAGCCCGATGCCGGTCGGCGGCGTCATCTGGCAGACCCTGCAGTACATCGTCGGCTTCCAGCGCTTGGGCTATGACGTGTACTACGTCGAGACGCACGGCCGCTACCCGCACGAGATCACGCGGCGCTCAGACGAGGACGGCACCGCGCTCGCGGTCGAATTGATCCGTTCGGCGATGGCCAGAGTGAACATGGCCGGCCGGTGGTGTTACGTCGACGTGCACAACGAAGAGCGGCACCACGGAATGACGAAGGCCGAGCTCGATCGTCGCTACGAGGAGGCCGCGGCGCTGATCAACCTCCACGGCGGCACAGTCCCGCTGCCTCAGCACACAAAAACGGGGCGCCTCGTCTACCTGGAGACGGACCCGGTGCCGATCCAGGTGGGAGTGGCCAACGGCAACCAGGTCGACATCGACTTCCTGGCTATGCACGACGCGCATTTCTCGTACGGCGAGAACTACGGCGCGCCCGACTGCCGCGTCCCGCAGTCGCCTCGCTTCGACTTTCAGCCCACGCGACAGCCGATCGTGCTCGAGTACTGGCCGTTTGCCGGCCAGACGTCACGGCCGTTCACCAGCGTCGGCAACTGGAACCAGCATCAGGACGTGACGCTCGACGGCGAGATTTACACGTGGAGCAAGCGGGTCGAGTTCCTGAAGTTCATCGACCTGCCGCGCCGGTCCGGCGCGCGCATGGAGCTCGCGCTGTCGCAGTGCGGACCCGACGATGCCGCGCTGCTGCGGGTCCACGGCTGGAACGTGCTCGACGCGCTCGAGTTCTCGTACGACGCGGACGCCTACCGCGCGTATATCGCGGGCTCGCGCGCGGAGTTCACCGTCGCCAAGGACCAGAACGTGAGGCTGCGCAGCGGCTGGTTCAGCGACCGCAGCGCGAGCTACCTCGCCTCGGGCCGGCCGGTGGTCACGCAGGACACCGCGTTCGGCAACATCCTTCCGACCGGCGCCGGACTATTCGCCTTCTCGACCATGCAGGAGGCGGCGGAGGCGGTCAGGCGCATCGAGTCCGACTACGACCGGCAGCGGCGGGCCGCCCGCCGGATCGCCGAGGAGTGGTTCGACTCGGACATCGTGCTCGGCCGCCTGCTGCGCGATCTCGGCCTGCCCGTCACAGGCCGGCGCCGCACCCTCGCCGCGGCCCGCTAGGGCGATGTCTGGAGCCGCTTTCCCGCCAGACCTGGACCTGCGGCTGGTGTCCAAGCGCCCGGCCAGGCTTGCGGCCGAGACCGAGCGGTTCGTGCTGGACGCGCCGGCTCCGGCGCCTCCCGCGCCGGCCCCGGCGGGCGAGCCTGCGGCGTCGATCGTGGTGCTCACGCACGACAACCTGGCGTTCTCCCGGCTCTGCCTGGAGAGCGTGCTGGCGTCGCCTGAGCAATGTCCCTTCGAGCTGGTCGTGGTCGACAACGCATCGCGGGACGGCACCCCGGCCTACCTGCTCGAGCTCGCGGCGCGCGACGCCCGCGTGCGTCCGATCCTCCTGGGCACCAATCTCGGCTTTGCGGCCGGCGTGAACCTCGGACTGGACGCGGCGCTGGGCGGCGCCTTCGTCCTGCTGAACAACGACACCGTGGTGGCCCCCGGCTGGCTGACGCGGCTGCTGCGCCACCTGGACGAGCCCTCGGTCGGCCTCGCCGGCCCGGTGACAAACGAAGCTCCGGGCCTGGCCCGCGTCGGCGTCTCCTACCGGACGTACGGCGAGTTCCTCGAGGCCGCGCGCGCCCGCGGCCGCGAAGGCGCTGGGGTCGATACGGACCGGCTGACGCTGTTCTGCGCCGCGCTCAAGCGATCGGTGTACGAAGCGGTCGGCCCGCTGGACGAGCGCTTTGCCGTCGGGATGTTCGAGGACGACGACTACTGCCTGCGCATCGAGGCCGCGGGCCTGAGGTGCCGGCTGGCGGAGGACGTGCTGGTCCACCACTTCGGCGAGGCGTCGTTCGGGCGGCTCGTGAGCGGAGGGGCGTGGAAGTCGATCTTCGCCGCGAACCGGCTGCGCTTCGAGGAGAAGTGGGACCGCGAATGGCCCGGGCACACCGCCCGCGACGAGCCCTCGTACCTGGACCTCGTGCGGCGCATGCGGTCGCTGGTCGAGACGCTTCCCGATAGCGCGCGCGTGCTCGTGGCGACCCGCGGCGACGACCGCATGTGCGCCATCCCGGGCCACACCGCGGGCCACTTCCCGCAGCTCCCCGACGGCACGTACGCGGGCAGCTACCCGGCGGACGACGACGCCGCGATCCGGCAGCTCGAGGATCTGCGCTCGCGCGGATGGACGCACATCGCGCTTCCCAACCCCGCGCGCTGGTGGCTCGACCACTATCCGCTCATGTCGCTGCACCTGGAGCGCTCCGGGGGCGCCGTGCTGGACGACCCGGCCACAGGCGTCGTGTTCCGGCTGGCGCCGTCGTGAGCATCGCGATCGTCGCGAGCGCCCTGGCCAACAAGCCGCGCAACGGCGGCTTCGCCTGGGTGCCCCTGTCGTATGCCCTCGGTCTGCGCCGCCTTGGATTCGACGTGTACCTGTTCGAGCAGATGCGGACCGAGGGCCCGGCCGGCCCGGAGTTCTTCCAGGACGTCGCGCGGGATTTCGGCTTCGAAGGGCGCAGTGCGCTGCTGCAGGGTGAGCGGGCCCTCGCGGGGCTCGAGCCTACGCGGGTACGTGAGGTCGCCGTGGAGGCCGAGCTCCTGGTCAACGTCAGCGGCCACGCGACGCTCGACTGGATCGTGAACGGGCCGCGGCGGGCGGTGTACATCGACACCGATCCCGGCTTCACGCAGGTCTGGCACCGCGACGGCCTGCTGCACCGCAGCATCGCCGAGCACGACGTCTTCTTCTCGGTCGGCTGCAACCTCGGCCGCGGCGGCTCGTCCTCGGTGCCAGAGGACGGCGTGGACTGGTGGCCCCTTCCGCCTCCGGTCGTGCTCGACGAATGGCCCGTGGTCGAGGAGCCGGCCGGTGAGGATGTCCGTTTCACCACCGTGTCCACGTGGCGCTGTCCGTCGGGGACGGTCAGCCTCGACGGAGTGACCGACCTTCCGGCCAAGCATCACGAGTTCCGCAAGCTGCGGACGCTCCCGGGGCTGGCGCCCCGGGCGCGCTTCGAGATCGCCCTCGACATCGCGCCCCAGGACGCGGCCGATCGGGACGCGCTCCTGTCGGGCGGCTGGTCGCTCGTCGACCCGGACGCCGTGGCCGGCGACCCCGCCTCGTTCCGGCGGTACGTCGGAGGGTCGGGTGCGGAGCTCTCGCCCGTCCAGGGTGTGTACTCCGCGGCGAGAACGGGGTGGATCAGCGATCGCAGCGTCCGCTACCTCGCCAGCGGGCGGCCGGTGCTGGTCCAGGACACGGGCGTATCGCCCGATATCGCGCGCGGCGAAGGCCTGCTCACCTTCACGGATTTGGCGGAGGCTCGCTCGCAGGCCGAGCGGATCCTGTCCGACTACGGCGCCCACGCGGCGGCGGCCCGGGACCTCGCCGAGACCGTCTTCGACTCGGACCGGGTGCTCGGCGAGATGCTCGAGCGGGCGGGCGCGAAGCCGTGAGGGAAAGAAGGGGGACGGTCGCAATCGCCGGCGCGATCGCGCAGCGTCCCGGACGCGGCGGACATGCGTGGGTGTTCCTGCAGCACCTCCTCGGCCTGCGCCGGCTCGGCTGGGACGTGGTCTTCATCGACCGCGTCGAGCCGGGGATGGCGGCGGACGTCGATTACGTCGCCGCGGTGATGGACGAGTTCGAGATCCCTTATTCGGTGCTCGACGGCGCCGGCGGCGCGTTCGGCCTCGGCCGCGAGGCGCTCGCGCGCAGGTTGAAGGGCGCCGCCATGCTGGTGAACGTGATGGGCTATCTCGGAGACGAAGACCTCCTGGCGCTGCCCGAGCGGCGTGTCTTTCTCGACCTCGATCCGGGCTTCACGCAGATGTGGCACGCGCTGGGCCTCGCTCAGATGGTGCGCGGCCACGACGCGTACGTGACCGTCGGCGAGAACATCGGCCGCGAGGGCTGCGCCATCCCGACCTGCGGCGTGGAGTGGGTCACCACCCCGCCTCCGGTCGTGCTGGACGAATGGCCGTGGAGCGGCGAGGAGGGGCGCTCGGTCACCGGCATCGGAAGCTGGCGCGGCCCCTACGGGCCGGTCCGCTACGGCGACGTGGACTACGGCCTGCGCGTGCACGAGTTCAGAGCTTTCGCCGGCGTGCCCGCGCGCTGCGCGGCCCAGGCGTTCGAGTACGCGCTCGACATCGATCCGATGGAGGTCGCCGACGTCGACCTGCTGACGCGCGGCGGCTGGCGGCTGCTGCCCCCGGACGCGGTCGCGGCCACGCCGAGCCGGTACCGCGAGTTCGTTCAGGGCTCCATGGCCGAGTTCATGGTGGCGAAGGGCATGTACGTCAAGTCCCGCAGCGGCTGGTTCAGCGACCGCAGCGCGTGCTATCTCGCCAGCGGCAGGCCCGTCATCGCGCAGGACACCGGCGGCGCAAAGCACGAGGCGGGACTGCTCTCGTTCGCCACCGCGGAAGAGGCGGTCGAGGCGGTCGGCCAGGTGATGGCCGACTACCCGCGCCACCGGCGCGCCGCGCGCGATATCGCCGAGGGCTGTTTCGACTCCGACCGCGTGCTCGGGCGGCTCGTCGACCGGGTGCTCGCGGCATGAACCCGGCGGTCCGCCGGCGGGTGGCGGCGGCGGTGAGCGACTGGGTGGCAGACGAGCATGGAGCCGCGGTCGAGCGGATGAGGATCACCCGTTCCGCATACGCGAGCAGCGCTTCGATCCTCAACGTGCACCTGACGCTCGCCGGCGGGGAGCGCGTGCGCGCCGTCTACAAGGCGGCCGGCGCGGGCGCGCAGCTGCCCGCGGCGCGCGGGGTCAAGCCGGAGGCCGTCTGCGACCCGGGCCGCGAGACGTGGGTCTACGAATCGGTGCTCGCCGGCGACGGCGTCGCGGACGCCCCGCGCCTCCTGTCCTCCGGCACGCTCGCGGACGGCGGGCGCTGGCTGCTGCTCGAGTGGGCCGGCAGCGTGGACCTGGGGCAGGTCGGCGACCGGGCGGTCTGGAGCGAGGCGGCCGCCCGGCTGGCGCGGATGCACGCCTGGGGCGAGGCGCGGGTCGACGGCCTGGTTCGTGGATCGGCGCTGCGCTGGGACGACCCGGCCCTGCACCTGATGTGGGCCCGGCGCGCCCGAGACTCCTACGCGGGCGAGAAACGCGATCCGCTGGCCCCGCTCTGGGACCGGTATGCCACCGTCGCCGAACGGGTCGCGGCCCTGCCCGGGACGCTCGTCCACGGCGATCTCAACGCGGCCAACGTCCTGGTCACGCGCTCCCCGGCGGGAATGCGCATCCGCTTCATCGACTGGGAGACGGCGGGCGTGGGCCCGGGTCTGCTCGACCTCGCCTCGCTGACCAGCGGCAGGCTGCCGGAGAAGCATCGGGCCGCGATGCTGGCCGCGTACCGCGCGAACCTGGGCCCGAGCCGGCTGGGCGCGCTGCCCGCCGCCGACTTCGACGAGGCGCTCGCCTGGTGCCGGCTGGCGCTCGCCGTGCAGTGGCTGGGCTGGTCGCCGGGCTGGTCGCCGCCGCCCGCGCACGCGCACGACTGGCGCGCCGAGGCGCTCGGGCTGGCGCGGAGACTCGGCGTGGTGGAGGTGGCGGAGTGAGCGCGGCCGTGCACCCGCGTTCCTTCCTCTTCGTGACGCTGGACTCCTGCCGCTACGACACGTTCGTGAGCGCCTCGACGCCGGCCTTCGATCGAGTCGGTGTGACGCATCGCGCGATGGCGCCGGGCAACTACACGTACGCGTCGCACGCGGCGATGTTCGTCGGCTTCACCCCCGGCGTCTTCGAGGTCGACGAGCCCTTCGTCAACCCGAAGTTCGGGCGCATCTTCAAGATGGCCTATCCGCCGCCGCTGCACACGCGCCGCGATTTCGTCGCGCTCGAGGGCGCCAACATCGTCGAGGGCTTCGGCCGGCTCGGCCACACGACGATCGGCACCGGCGCGGTGGGCTGGTTCGACCCCAAGGCGCCCACGGCCCACGTCCTCACCGGCTCGTTTCAGCGCTACCTCTACCCTGGCAACCCGTGGTCGCTGCGCCGCCAGGTGGCCTTCGTGGAGGAGGAGCTTGACCGCGCCGGCGACGCGCCCGTTCTCGTGTTCGTCAACGTGGGCGAGACGCACGTCCCCTACTACCACGAGGGCGCGCCGTGGTCGCCCGACGACAACCCGTGCGTCCCGTTCTCCAAGACCAACGACGCAGCCGAGTCCCGCCGGCGCCAGACCGCCTGCCTCGAGTGGGTCGACCGGGAGCTCGCGGGGGTCGTGGAGCGCTTCGCCGGGGCGAACGTCCTGATCTGCGGCGACCACGGGGACGCGTGGGGCGAGGACGGCCTGTGGGAGCACGGAATCCATCATCAGAAGGTGCTCGAGGTGCCGCTTCTGATGAAGCTGTCCAACCCTCCGGCGCCGGTCCGGTAGCGCCCGGCGTTCGCCGTCCGATTACCCGCCCTTAGCCATCGGGCGGATAGCCTCCCAACGTGGGCGGGGACTTGGATCCGCCGGCGCACGTCCTCCGGGGTGAGCCCCTTCCGGACGGGGCAGAGGCGTCGCTCCTGGACGCGATCGACCGCCACGCGGTCGAGATGCCGGAGCGAAGGGCGCTCGAGCTTCCCGAGCAGGGCATGACCATCTCGTGGCGGGAGCTCCGGCAGAGATCGCTCGAGGTCGCGGCGGCGCTGCGGGACTCCGGCGTGCGCCGCGGCGAGCTGGTGGGCCTGATGCTGCGGAACGACGAGCTGTTCGTGCCCGGGCTCCTCGGCATCCTCCATCTGGGCGCCGTCGCGGCGCCGATGCCGATTCCGGGCGCGTTCGCGGACGTCGAGGTGTACGCCGAGCACATCCGCGGGATGATCGCGGCGGCCGGCCTGCGCCACGTGCTGCACGACTCGTCGCTGCCGAGCGAGCACACGCAGGCCGCGGTGCGCGGCAGCGCCGAGATCACGTGGATCGACGGCTCACCCCGGCGGCCGGAGCGCGAGTTCGAGCCCCGCGAGCGTCCGGCGCCCGGCGACCTGGCGCTCGTCTCCTACACCTCCGGCAGCACGTCCGCCCCGAAGGGGGTCGAGCTGACCCACGCCAACGTGTCGACGGCGATCAGCGCCTTCGGCGTGGCGACCGGCCTCGGCCCGGACGACGCGTGGGGCGTGTGGACCCCGCTCTTCCACGACTTCGCCCTGATCTCGATGCTCACCGCCCTGGTCTTCGGAGCCGCGGTCTGGATCTGGTCGCCCACGCGGTTCATCCGCAACCCCGGGCGCTGGCTCGCCGAGTTCGGGCGCGGCGGCTGCACGCACTACTCGGGCCCGAACTTCAGCTTCGATCTGATGCGCGACTCGGCCACGGACGAGGGCCTCGCGGGCGTCAGCCTCGCCGCCTGGAGGGTGGCGGTCAGCGGCGGGGAGCCCGTGAGCGCCGCCACCGTGAGTCGCTTCACCGAACGCTTCGCCCCCTACGGCGTGCGCCCGGAGACGATCGTGCCCGGATACGGCCTCGCCGAAGCCACCCTGGCCGTCTCGGTGCCGGCTCGGAACACGCGGCCGCGCGTGGTCACCGTCAGCCGCGAGGGCCTGACGGAGCGGCGGCGCGTGGAGCACGTCGAGCCAGGAGATCCCGGAGCCCGCGCCCTCGTCTCGGTCGGCAGGGCCGCGCCCGGGATCGAGGTGCGCATCGTGGACGGTCTGCGTCAGGACCTCCCCGACGGCCATGTGGGCGAGATCGAGGTCCGCGGCCCCTCGGTCACGCGCGGCTACCGCGGGCACCCGGACGCGGCCCCTGACGGCTGGTTCAAGACCGGGGACCTGGGCTTTGTCGAGGACGGAGGACTCTTCATCTGCGGCCGGATCAAGGACGTGGTCAACGTGCGCGGGACCAAGTACCACCCCGAAGACCTCGAGCCGATCGCCGGCGAGGTGGAAGGGGTGCGCAAGGGCCGCTGCTGCGTCGTGGGCGAGGGCGAGACGCATGAGCGCATGGCGGTCATCGCCGAGACGCGCCTGCGTGGGGAGGACCTGGGTCGCCTCCGGACCGAGATCGAGGAACGCCTCACGCGCCGGCTGGGCATCGGGGACATCAGGGTGTACCTGGTCGAGCCCCGCACGATCCAGGTGACGAGCAACGGCAAGGTGCGGCGCCAGCTCATGCGGCGCCGGCTCGAGAGCGGCGAGCTGGCCGACCTGGAGAGCGTGGCCCGCGAGGCTGAGGTCCCGGTCGCATGAGGCGTGCCCTGGCCCGTCTTCTGCTCGCGTCCGCGAGCGCGGCCGTGCTCGGCGCCTGTGGTGGCGCCCAGCCCGGTGCTCCGGACTTCCGGCAGGCCTTTGGCGTGATCGACGCTCCTTGCGCCGCCGGGCTCGCGCCGTCGACGGCCGTGCAGCATTGCGTCGCGCACGTGGTGCTGCAGGACGCGGGCGGTGAGGGAATCGGGCACGCCACCCTCCAGGTCCCGCTGAAGGCCGCCAGGACGGGCTCGCCCCTGGCCCCCGCCGTCTGCGGGATGGCCATCCCCGACACTCCCGCGGGCGGCTACTCCGACCTCGTGTGCAACTTCGACGTGCCGCCTGGCGACACCATCGCCGGCTTTCCCGTCATCGGGTCCATCGACTACGCGACGGGCAGCACGCGCACCTCCGCCGGGTTCGACTTCGGGGGCGCCGGCTCTCTGATTCTGGCCGCGGCCACGCTGCTGCTCGCGCTGGCGCTGCTGCTCGCGGCGCCCTGGCGGCGGGGCACGCCCGCGGTCCTTCTCGCTCCGGCCGCCTCGGCAGACGAGCTCGGGCCCGACCGGTCGCCCGAGTCCCGGCCGGCGCCGCGTGTGATGGAACGGAGGCGCGACGTGGACGCCGAGTACGACCTTCCCTCGATTCCCCGCTGAGGTGGCGTTGGGAGAACCGGCCGCGACCCTGACCGGCGCGAGGCCTGAGATCGACGCCGGCTTCGAGGTCGAGGCGGGCGAGGAGCGCGTGGCCTGGTGGAGGAGGGTGTCGCCGTGCAGGGGGGCCGAGATCCTGGTGGCTGTCGTATCGGCGGCGATCGCCGTGGCTTGGATCCTGGTGGACCGCACGACTCCGCCGTGGGACGAGGCCCGGTACCTGCTTGACACGCTCCAGTGGGTCCAGGCGCTTCACTCCGGCGGCCTTGGCGGCCTGGTCAACGCCTTCTTCACCGTGGACACGGCCTACGGCCCGGGCTATCTGGCGGCGGTGTTTCCGATCTTCCTCGCCTTCGGCCCTTCGGACCAGGGCGCGCTGGCCGCGAACGTGGTGCTGTGGATCGTGCTGCTTCTGTCCGTCGGCTCCATCGCGAGGCAGCTGTTCGGCCCGGTCGCCGGCCCGGTCGCGATGGCCGTGACGGCCATCAGCCCCATCCTTCTCTGGCTCCTCCATCACGCGCTCGTGGACCTCGGGGCCGCCACGTGGACCTGCCTCTCGGTCGTGGCAATGCTGCGGAGCCGGCACTTCACCCGCCCGCTGCCGGCGGCGCTCGCCGGCCTCTGCGCAGGCGTGGGCCTGCTGACGAAGGTCAGCGTCGTGATCTTCCTGGCGGGACCTGCCCTGGTGATCGGGGTTCGGGCGCTGGTCCGGCTGCGCAGCGCGTCGACCGCGAAGCGGTGGCGGGTCATGGGAAACCTGGCGCTGGCCCTCGCGACCCTGCTCGCCGTGGCCGGGCCCTGGTACCTGACCAACCTGCAGAGCACGATCGGCTACATCCATTCGGCCGCGTTCGGCGTCGGCGCCGCCGGCACCGGCCCGGCCAACCCGCTGGCCCCCTCGGCGATCGCGCAGGTGATCCTGATGATCGTGAGCGATACCCCCTGGATCGTCGTCGCGGCGAGCCTGCTGCTGGCCGCCCTCCTGGTGTGGGAGCGCCGGGGGGCGAAGAGCGTGAGCAGGCCGGGCCGGGTCTGGTCGTGGCTGGTCCTGCTCGCGATGGCGGGGCTGCCGGTGGCCGCGGTCGCCACCTCACAGGACCAGGCTTCGCGGTACGCGGCCGTCACCTTCCCGGCGCTGGCGATCATCTTCGCCGCGCTCGTCGCCACCACGCGACGGCGCCCCGTCCAGGTGGCGGCCGTGGCGGCGGTGCTGGCGTTCGGCGTGGCGCAGATCGCGGTGTCGCAGATGCCGATCGGCAACTCCTATCAGCGCGGCAAGCTCGTCTGGGTGAGGCACGGCTGGTATGGCATGGACTTCTTCGGCCCGGCCTACCCGTACGCGAACTCAGCGGGCGACGACGGGACTCCGATCATGGCCGCGCTCGAGTCGGTGGCCAAAGCCCGCCCGCTTCGCGTGATGATCGCCCAGGACGACCACACCACGAACCTGAACACCCTCAGGTGGCTGTCGGCGACGCGGCACGACGACTTCACCTTCGAGCTGCCGCCTGTGGTGGTCGCGGACCCAGCACAGCTGAGCACGTACGACGTCGCGCTCTACATTCCGAGCGCCGAGGTCGTGCGGCGCAACAACACCGCGCGAGCGGACATCCTGAACGCCGAGACGCCCTCGACGGTCTTTGGAGCCCAGCTCTTCACGATCTTCGCCCACGCCCGCCACGAGGTGAGGCTGCCCGGCGGCACGACGGCCTGGGTTCTGGAGCGCTGAACCCTAGGGCTTCGTCACCAGGTGCCGTCGTCGTCGCGCCGGTCGTCGGGCGATTCGCCCGCCTCCTGTCCTTCGACCGCGGAGGAGCCCCGCTCCGGGCCTGACGATGACGGCGCGAGCCGCCCGGCTGCCGCCGCGCCCAGCGTCACCAGGGCGAGGACGGCCGCGACCAGGGCCAGCGCGAAGGTCCCCATGCCGCCGCCGGCACTCGACGACCCGCCCGCGGCGGCGGCGGAGAAGTCGACCGCCTGCAGGATCGGGACCGAGGCGACCGTCTTGCCCGCGGGCAGGTCGAAGTCGCATGTCAGGTCGACCCCGCCACCCCCGGCCGTGTCTGGGATCGAGCGTCCACACGTCGCGGCCGAGGCCGTTCGGGCCGAGGTGGCCGCGCTGGAATCCCTGAGCGGAACGACGATCGTGGCGTGGCCGATCCCCTCGCCGCCGTGGTTGACCAGCAGCACGTGAGCGGTGCAGTGCGTCGCGGCCCCGGTCGCCCCGACGCCGCAGGGCCGGTCGACGGTGCCGTACGCCTGCACGAATTCGGGCGGCCCCTGCAGCGACCCGCCACACGCGGCGGCCAGGGGCAGCAGCAACAATGCGACCGCCGGGACCCGGCGGAGAGGCCTCAGCACCGCGCCACCTCCCTGGTGAACGCCGCGTCGAGCATCTCTCCCAGGACCCTGTCCGAGTCCAGGTGCTCCACGGCGATCGCTCGCGCCGCGGCCGAGTGGCGCGCATAGTCCGAGTTGACGGCGGCGATGCACTCCGCGGCTCCCTCGGCGTCCTCGAAAGCCAGCAGGCCCTCGCCCACGGGCAGATGGCGCTCGAAGCCGGTCGACGCGGTGACCACCGGCCGGCCGGCTGCCAGGTAGCAGGCGCTCCGGTCGCTGAACCAGCCGGAGCGCGAGTCGACATAGCCGCTTTTTGGGATCCCGATCTCGGCCCGCGACGAGCTGACGAAGTCCCGGTACGAAGAGGTGTCGAACGCAACCGACGCGGGTGAGATGATGCGCCACCCGCTCGCGGCCAGCGCCTCCAGGTCGGGCGTCTCTTCGGCGTGGATGGCCAGGGCCAGGAGCAGCGGCTGGGACGTGAGACTCGGGAGCGCCATCAGCCTGCGCATCGTGTGCACGCGCTGTCCGTAGCGCAGGCCCGCGTGCTCGATCGAGCCGTAGCCGCGCCAGTGTCCGACGGTCGTCATCTCGGGCCGCGCCTCGGCCGGAGCGGCAGGCCACTGCTCGAGCACGACCGGCGGTGCGATCTTGATCCAGTCCAGGCCGCAGGTGGGGATGGAGCACCCGGCCTCGCCGATCCCCCGCCCCACGGTCACGAAGCGGTCGTGGCGGCCGAGGCCCATGTCGATTCCCACGGCCGAGTGCCACAGCTGCGTGAAGGCCGGGTCGAGGTCGACATAGACACGGAGCCGGGGAGTCCCGAGGAGCGTCTCTTCCGTCAGGACGCCGGAGAGGTTGAGGAGCAGGTCGGCGCCGCCGCTGAAGCGTCGGAGCTCCGATGGCGGGACGCCCGCGCTGGAGCCGCCGCCGCGCTCGAGCAGCGTCCACGAGTAGTCCAGGCCGAACTCAGCCATGGTCGCCGCCAGGTAGGCGGCGTTTTCAGAGACCTCCAGCGCCGCGCCCGCCGGGCGCAGCGACCGGCGGTCGAGCGTCTCCACGAAGTGCACCTTCCAGCCCAGGCGCCGCAGCCCGAGCAGGAACTGCAGCACCGCCCATGTCGCGCCACCCTGGTGGGGCTCCGCGCAGATCATGCCGCTGACCAGTGCCCGTCCGGCGGAGGTCATATCAGAGTGCCCTTGCGGCGGCCAGCTTCGTGGTCACGAAGCGGGTGATGGCCGCGACGCTTTCGAAGTTCGTCCAGGTGAGCTCCTCGTCGGGCACCTCGATGTGAAAGGTCTGCTCGAGGAAGGCGACCAGCGTGAACACGCCCACCGAGTCGAGGATGCCGGCCCTGACCAGCGACCCCGTGTCCGTCAGCTCGAGGTGACGCTTGTCCGCCGGACGCGTGGCCAGGATATGGGCGCGGACCTGCTCGGAGATCGAGGTCATGGCGCCACGCCGTCCAGCCACCGGAGGACGATGTCGACGGTCGCCTCCTGTCCCGACACCGTCATGTAGCCGTGGATCCGCTCGTCGGTCAGCGTCTCGGTCACGCGGTCGCCCGCGGCCTTCAACATCGCCCCGAGGTCGCCCTCCATGGCCGCCGTGTACGAACGAAAGCCCTCGTCGTGCACCCCGTAGGCGATCAGCAGCGGCGTCCTCGACCGCGCCACGCGGTCGAACGCGGCGCGCATCCGCGGGTGCACCGGGCTCAGCGCGTCGCACGGCTCGCCGCCGGCCTCCTCCGCCTCGAAGCGTTCCGCCACCGGCGGCGCGAGCAGAACCAGGCCGGTGAGCTCGGGCGCGTGGTCGGCGGTGTTGAGAGCGGCCACCGCGCCCTGGCAGGACCCGATCGTGAGCACACGGGAGAGGCCGCGGGCGCACAGCCACGCGTAGGCGGCCCGGGCGGCCGCGAAGACCGCGAGCTTGGAGGGCTCGTCGATGGGGTCGGTCGGTTCGGGCCCTGGGCTGTCGCCTCGCCCGGGATGGTCGACCTGGAGGACGTGGTAGCCGCGCGAGGCCAGGCGCCGCGCCAGCGTCGTCGCCACCTGGTTGCGCCCGAAGGCGGGCATTCCGCCGCCGCCCCACAGCAGCAGCGCCGCTTCGCCGCGCGGCGGCCCGGACGGAGGCGTCAGCAGGGCGAACACCTCAACGCCCTCAGCCGCGATGAAGGTGCATTCTGCGCTGCCGGCCTCCGGAGCCCCGCCGACCGGCACGGGATCCTCCGAGCGCGGCAGCCACGGTGAAATCACACCGGCCAGGCCCTCCGCCAGGGCGGGGGAGTCGGCCTGCTGGGTGCGATGAAACCACCATCCCTCGGCGACTCCGACCGACGCCGTCGTCACGCTGCCTTCGAGCGTGGCCAGCTCGCGGGGCAGCCCGCTGCCGATCGCCAGGACACGCCTGCCCGCTCCGGCCGCGACCACGTCGCCGAGGAGCAGGCCGCGAAGCGAGGCGGCCAGCCGCTCGTGGAGTGAGTATCCGAGCAGGTCCACGCGGCCTTCACGGCGGAGCTCCTCGTCCAGCTCGGCGGCGGTAGGCGGCCGCCTCCGCAGCTGTCCGCCGTCGGCGATCATGCGCGCGCGGAAACCCTCGCGCACGAACGCGGCACCGTCGACCACCGGCTCCCACAGCACCAGCGGCAGGCCTTCGGCGGCCGCGGCGGCCACGAGCGCGCCGCACCTGGTGCCGCCGACCGTCACCGGCGCGTCAGTGGCAGACCGCGCGGCGCGCACGACCGCCTGCGCGTCCGCGACCAGCGTGGCGAACGAGACGCCGGCGGGCGAGCCCGCGCTGTAGCCCGTGCCCGCGTAGTGGAAGCGCCAGACCGCCACCCCGCGGCGGGCAAGGGCGGCTGCGGCCAGCACCTCGCGCCTGTAGCTGAAGGGGTGGTCGGCGAGCAGCGGCGGGCACATCACCAGGGTCGCCGTCGCGCCGGTCGAGGGGGCGTGGACGGTGTGGAAGAGGTCGCCTGAGGGGCCGGGCAGGAACCCGACCCGCTGCTCGACCTCGGCCTCCGCGACCTCGACGGCCGGCGCCGGCCCGGTCCGGGTGACGGGGGTCACGAGCCCGACGAGGTTCCGGCCGCGACCAGGTCCCCGAGCTTGCGCGGGCGGACCGCCGGCTTCGGCGCGCGCGCGATCAGCGCGACGTCGGGACCGCCGAGGGCCTCGAGCCGCGTCCCCCACAGGTGCGTGTGGAACCAGCGGTTGAACGCGTCGTGCAGGCGGCGGCGCTCCGGGTCGTAGGACGAGGCTTCGAGGTGATAGAGCGCCACGTCGGCGAAGTACCAGTTCTGGCGCCCCGCCTCGAGCAGGCGCAGGCACAGGTCCGAGTCCTCGAAATCACCCTGCACGTAGTCGCCGGACAGGCCGCCGAGCCGCTGATAGAGCTCGGTCGCGATCATCATGCAGGCGCCGGTGACCGCGGGGACGGGGCGCGACACGGCCGCCGCCGGCAGGTCGCGGTGCATGCCCTTGAAGAAGTGCTCGTTGTTCCAGGGCAGCGTGTCGCTCAGCCGCTCGAAGAACATCCCCGCGTGCTGCAGCGTGTCGTCCTCGTAGAGCAGCTTCGGGCCGATCGCGCCCGGGCTGGCGAGCCCGTCGTAGAACCGCGCCATCGCGCCCAGCCAGCCGGGCTTGTCGGGAAAGACGTCCGAGTTCATCAGGAGGAGCAGCCGGCCTCGGGCGATCGAGGCTCCGAGGTTGTTCGCGCCCGCGAAGCCGACGTTCGCGGAGAGGATCGCGACCCGGAAGGGCTGGCCGTAGAGGGGGAAGAGGCGGCGGGCGCTGTCGAGCAGCTCGTCCTCGAGCTCCGGCGAGTCGAGCACGTAGATCAGCTCCGCCGACCGCATCTCGGGGTCCCCGGCAAACTGCGTCAGCTGGTGCTCGATGAGGTCGATTCGGCGGTAGAGCGGGACCACCACCGAAACCGCCGGAGACGCGATCGGAGGCCCGAACTGCTTGACCGTCTCGATCGCGGCCGCCCGCTGCCTCGCCCGCTGCAGCCGCCTGATGGCTGGAACGATCTGGCCGGTGCGCAGCGTCGAGGCCGGCAGGCGCTCGGCGACGAGGTCTTCGAGGACGATCCGCACCACGTCGGACGCGCTGGTCGAAACCTTCGGCGCGCCCACCTCGAGGAGTGCGCCCGCCCTTGTCTCGAGCTCGACCAGCCATCCCTCCGGCCGGGCGCTGGGCGCGCAGCTGACGAAGGCGGCGAAACCCTTCCACGCGCTGTCCTGGGCCTCGCGCGAGGGCGCGAGGTCGTACCAGTAGGCGCGCTCGAGGATCTCGACCCGGCTGCCCTCCGGTGACACCACCGTCACCCGGAGCGGGCGCGAGCTCCCGGGCCGGATCCGGCCGCGGATGAAAAAGGCATCGCGGTCGAGCCTCGCCACCGCGTCGACCAGGGCCATCGGTCCGCCCGGGGCCAGCGTCACGGGGAGCCGCTCCCGCAGCGCTTCCCGCAACGCATGGAGCGAGGCGCTCAAGCGGACCTCGCGCTCGGTCCCGAACAGCGAGCCTCGATCGTCACGCCGGCGGGGTGCGGGTTCGGGCCCGGAGGCACCCTCGACGAGAAACTCGAGGACCGCGGCCCTGGTCTCCGGCGCCATCCACGCCAGGCTTTCGCGGGCCAGATCCTGCTCGGTTCCCAGCACCCTTTTCACCGCCGAGGCGGCGACCGTCCCGGACGGGGATCCCGCGGTCGACAGGGTCGCGGGCAGGTCGCCGTCACACAGGCGCCAGTGCACCAGGACGCGGGCGATACCGGCGACCGACTCGCCGCGCCGGAAGGGCAGGACCATGAACCGCGGCCCATCGGGGCCGGAGTCAGACCGGGCCGCGGCGCTCGCCACCTGGGCCGGCAGGCGTCCGGTCAGCAGGAGATCCGAATCGCTGAGCCAGGCCGCGATTTCGGGCTCGAGCTCCGCGTGCACCCTGGCCCGGATCCCGGCGCGGGCCGCCGGCCTGGTCGTGGCCGTCCGCCGCTTCATGCCGGAACCCTGGAGGCGAGCCCTGCGTACAGCTCCCGCAGCCGAGCCGCGTGGTGGTCCATCGAGTAGTCGGGTGGAGGCGCGGTCCGCAGCTTCTCCCACAGCTCCTTGTCGCCCGCCGCGCGGGCCATCACGTCGGCGAGGCTCCGCGCGCTGCCGGCGCGGAAGTGCAGCCCGTTGACGCCGTCCGTCACCTTCTCGGCCATGCCGCCGATGTCGCTGCAGATCACCGGCCGTCCGTACATGAAGGCCTCCTGGATGACCAGGGGGGAATTCTCCCACCAGATCGACGGCACGACGACCCAGTCGACGTCGGCCATGATCTCGCGCAGGTCCTTGGGCGCGTACCGGCCGACCAGCGTCACGTTCGTCGCCTTGTCGAGCAGGTCCTTGAGCTCGCGCTGGAACTCTCCGCGCTGGATGTCGAGATTCGCCCCATGCAGGTACAGGTGCGGCTTCGGGTCGGCCCCGCGACGCGGCGCCTTGCGTGACGAGCCGTCATCCTCGCCCTCGTCGGCCAGCAGCGACATGGCGCGGACGGCGAGGTCGACGCCCTTGTACCTGCTCAGCTGGCCGAGGAACGCGAAGCGGTCGGGGAAGTGGCGCCGCGAGCCGCCGACGCGAGCCGGGATCGAGAGCCGCCCGTACTCCTCGACCTGGATCTTGGCCGGGTCGACGCCCCAGTCCACGTAGCGGTCGCGCAGAAACTTGCTCGGGGCGATGAACCGGTCGACCAGCGACATCTGGGACTGGATGAACCGGCGGCGGATGAAGAAGGTCTGAGGCGCGATCTGCGGGAAGCACTCGTGGCAGCGCTGAGGCGACGCCTCGAGGCAGGGCTTTTCGTCGACGGTGCGGACCATCTGCCCGTCGCGATGGCAGATGGGCAGGTACTCGTGCAGCGTGTACAGGATTCCGGCGTTCGGGGCGGCCTGGCGGACCGCCCGGATCAGGTCGTAGCCCATGAACTGCGTGTGCTGGAAGTGGACGATGTCCGGGGCGAACGCTTTGACGAAGCCGGCGATGTGGCGGGTCAGGAACTCCTTGTCGCTGACCGTGCCGTAGACCCAGTCGTAGTGATAGCCGGTGGTGTGGACGAAGTACTGGCCCGAGTCCTCCCCGACCAGCGAGAACAGGGTACCCGGCCGCGGCCCGTATCCAGTGTCTCCGGCGCGGCAGACCAACGCGGCTTCGACGCCGCTCTGGCCGCGCATCGACCGGTAGAGCTCGTAGGCATACTGCTCGGCGCCTCCGGGGCGGACCGTGGGATGCCCGTGCGCGAAGTACAGGACGCGGAGCTGGCTCACCGGCCGGACGTCCTCGCGGGCGGCAGCGCGAACACGGCGCAGACGTGGCGCTGGTCGATCACGGTCCGCCACGTCGATCGACACTTCGCGACGAGCTCGTCGGTCGGCTGACCGGACGTCGAGGCGGGGAAGACCACGTACTCCGCGCCCGCGCTCCTGACCGCCGTCGCGAGGTCCGGCAGGCGCGAGCCGGCGGCCAACTCGACGGGCGGCGACTCGAGCACCCTGAACTCGTCGCCGGACAGCGCGGCGCCCGACCAGCCGAACGCGACGACGGCGGTCCCCGCCGGCAGAACGGCCGCCACGAGGTCGCGCAGCTGCCGCTCGACGGCCGTGCTCGTCGGCACCGTCGAGGCGGGTCGCCGGGCCAGCGCGTAGATCGTGCACGCTTCGCTCCGGTGGACCAGCTCGCCGTTCCGGTTGAGGTGGGCGCGGAGGTCGGTGTAGTAGTCGAGGAACCACGAATAGGTGGCCGGGATCACGAGATACTGCGCCCCGCGCTCCCGCAGCGATTCGAGGTGAGCCACCGCGGCGGCACCGGTGTCTGGGTGATGGCCCAGGTACTGGCCGGTGGTGGTCTGCGGATAGTGCATCCCGTGACGCTGGTCGAAAAGGATGATCGCGGGGTCTCCTTTGCTCACGACCGCCACGGCCGACCCCGCTGGGACGTGCTCCCAGACGAGCTCACGCACGCGGTGGACGACGGCCGCGTAGTCCATCTACCTTTTCCGACCCCTTCTCAGTGCGGCCGGCCGTTCGCGCCGGCGCCGGCCGCCTCGACGGCCGAAAGCCGGTCACTGATCTGCGGCAGCGCCTGCCCGATCTGGTCGAGCTGCGCCCCGAGCCCGGGCAATTCATGGGTGCGCTGATAGTCGAGCTGGGCGGCGATCCCGGCCAGGTCCGCGCTCCGGATGAAGCCGATCTCCGCCTCGAGCCGCGCGACCACCGCCGCCAGCCGGCGCACGTCGACGTGCACGTCGCGGATGGCCAGGTCGAGGGCGGAGAGGGCGGTCGCGATCGGGTCCGCGTTTTCGGCCGCGCCGGCATCCGGGTGATGGATCGACTCGGCGCGCAGGCTCGCATAGAGCGCGACCACGTCAGGTGAGGCGTTCCCACCGGCAAGCTCGGCCGGTGTCACGCGATGGTGCCGGAGCGGCACGCGCACGGACTGAACCGCCAGTTCCGGGTCCACGGTGCGAAGCCAGGGGAGTCGAGAGAGGAGGGCCTGCGCCGAGCCGACGGGGTCCGCGCACAGCGTCTCGTACTCGATCACGATCCGCGACTCCCTCGTCGTGTTGTCGAGGAGGGAGCGGTAGTGGGCCGCCCACAGCCGCATGCCCTCGTCCAGGGGCATGCCGTCTCGCCGCTGCAGCGAGCGCGCCGTCTCGAGCGGGTTCCTCAGCGTCACGATGACCGCCATATCGCCCCAGGCCGCGCGCCAGAAGGGAAGGGTCACCGCCGTACGGGGGTCCTTGAATCCCCAGGGCGCCCTTGCGTCCAGGCGGTCGCCGCGCGTTCGCGCGTCTATATATATGTGGTCGAGCCGGGGGTCCTCGGTCCAGCCGGCGGTGAGCTCGGGCGGCGCGCTCCACGTGCCCCCGAAGGCGGCGAGAATGGCGTCGTTCAGCTCGACCAGGCGGTTGTTCTCGAAGTATCCCGCCGGGTTGTAGGGATCGGCAGGCATGATGTCCGCCTCGTCGCCGAGCCACAGACCGTGGCGCTGCAGCAGGCCGGCCACGACCGACGTTCCGGTCCGGTGCATGCCTGTGATGCACACGCAGCGCAAAGCCGTGCGGGAAGCATCCATCGCCCCTCCATCCATGGACAGCGCAACGCTAAGGCCGGCGAGTTAAGGGCAGGACGGCCGCCAGTTAAGGCTTCCCGGCCCGGCCCGCGGCCGGGAAGTAGATAACCCGCAGATAACTATCGCTACGCATCCTCTTCACGGAGGGTGCGTACATTCGCTAGCCGGTGCGTCCGCCTCAGCGGTCGCCGTCTGCAATCACGGGGTTTTGGGAGTTTGGCTTGGCAGTAGGTGTGGCTCCGGCCGCCCAGCGGGTGGGTGCGCCTCGGGCGATCAGAGTCCGGAGGGCCTTCTCTGACGTCCTCTACCGTTGGCTGTCATCGGGCGCAGGGCTTCTCACCCTGGTGCTGCTGGTCCTGATCGGGATCTTCCTGGTCCTCCAGAGCGCGCCCGCTTTCCGGCTCGCCGGCTGGACCTTTCTCACGACGCAGACGTGGTCGCCGGACGGCCTGTCGCACCGCTTCGGCGTTGCGGCGGTCCTCTACTGGACGGTGGTGATCGCGGCGATCGCGCTGGTGATCGCCGTCCCGGTGTCCATCACCACGGCGCTCTTCATCAACGAGTACGCGCCGCGCCGGATTCGCCGGGCGCTCACCGCTCTCGTCGACCTCCTGGCCGCGATCCCGAGCGTGATCTACGGCATATGGGGCCTGGCCTTTCTCGAGCAGTACCTGGTGCTGGTCTCCTCCTGGCTCGCCGAGAACGCGTCCTTCATCCCGATCTTCAAGACCGACGTCCCGCTGTACGCGGGCTCCGCCTTCATCGCCGGCGTGGTCGTGTCCCTGATGGTGCAGCCGATCTGCACCTCGGTGATGCGGGAGGTCTTCGCCCAGACGCCGCCCGCCGAGCGCGAGGCGGCGTTCGCGCTGGGCGCAACGAGGTGGGGCATGATCCGGATGGTCGTCCTGCCGTTCGGCACGGGCGGCATCATCGGCGGCGCGATGCTCGGCCTCGGCCGGGCGCTCGGCGAGACCATCGCCGTGGCGCTGGTCGTCTCGCCGGTCTTCATCATCTCGCCGCAGATCCTCCAGACCGGGACCAACTCAGTCGCCGCGCTGATCGCTCTCCAGTTCGGCGAGTCGAGCCGCCAGTACGGCATCCCGGCGCTCATGGCGGCGGGGCTGTCGCTCTTCGTGATGACCCTGCTGGTGAACTTCGCCGCCTCGCTGGTGGTGGCGCGGTCCCGCTCGGGCAAGGGCGTGGAGATCTGATGGCGGCGACGCAGCTGCACGACGAGCCGATCCGCATCCGCACCGTCAAGCCCGACGACCTCCTCGTGGTGGCCGCGGCTGCGGTCTCCTCAGGCTGCCTCACCTGGCTGGTCTACTGGCAGCTGGCGCCGCAGCCTGGCGTGCTCGGCTTCGTGCTCGCGTGGTTCGCGACGTTCTCGGTCATGTACTGGCTCGCGACGCGCCGCACCCTTGGCAAGCTGTTCGCGGAGGACAGGCTGACCGCGGTGGTGATCACGGCCGGCGCGGTGGTGATGCTCGGTCCGCTGGTCCTGATCATCAGCTTCGTCGCCGTCAAGGGCTTCGCGGTGATCACGCCGCACTTCTTCACCGATACCGCGCAGTTCTGCGGCCAGCTCGACTCGGCCACGTGCGGCGGCGTCGGGCACGCGATCGTCGGAACCGTGGAGCAGGTCGGGATCGCGGCCGTCATGGCCGTGCCGCTGGCCGTGCTCTGCGCGGTGTTCCTGAACGAGATCGGCGGCGTGCTGACGCGGCCCGTCCGGCTCTTCGTGGACGCGATGAGCGGCGTCCCGTCGATCGTCGCGGGTCTGTTCATCTACGCCGTGTGGGTGGTCGCGTTCCAGCGCGGCTTCAGCGGAATCGGCGCCTCCTTCGCCCTGGCCATCCTCATGCTGCCGACGATCACCCGCACGACCGAGGTGGTGCTCCGGCTCGTGCCGGACGGGCTTCGCGAGGGCTCGCTGGCGCTGGGCGGCACCGAATGGCGGACCGTGTGGCTGGTGGTCCTGCCCACGGCCGGAAGCGGCATCATCACCGCCGTCATCCTCGGCGTGGCCCGCGCCGTGGGCGAGACGGCGCCCCTGCTGCTCACGTCCTTCGGCTCATCCGTCATGAACACGAATCCGCTCAGCGGGCCCCAGGAAGCCCTGCCTCACTACGTCTACCAGTACATCAAGTTCAATCCCGGCACCGGCCCGTATCAGCGGGCATGGGCCGCCGCGGCGGTGCTGACCGCCCTGGTGCTGGCGCTGTTCACGCTGGCGCGTCTTTTCGGAGCCCTGACGTCGATCGAAGCACGCCAGGCGCGCGCCATGCGACGTCTCCGCCGGCACGCTCAACCCTTGGAGGCCAAAGCCTGACCATGTCGCAAGCGAACCTCGCCCGCAAGCCCGCGCTGCAGCCCGCTGAGGGGCAGAAGCAGGTGCCCGAACGGCCGGCGCCCCGCGCCGTGGGCATCGAGGCGGTCGCCGTCGGCGCGTGGTTCGGAGGCCACAAGGTGCTGTCCGGCGTAACGCTCGAGATGCGCGCCCGTCAGGTCACCGCCCTGATCGGGCCCTCTGGCTGCGGCAAGTCGACCTTCCTGCGGATCCTGAACCGGATGCACGAGCTCGTGCCCGGCGCCTCGATGTCGGGCGAGGTGAAGCTGGACGGCGTCGACATCTACGGCCTGGACCGGCGTCCGACCGAGACGCGGCGCCAGATCGGGATGGTGTTCCAGAAGCCGAACCCGTTTCCCGCGATGAGCATCCGCGACAACGTGCTGTCAGGCCTGCACCTCTCGGGCATGAAGGTCCGGTCCGCGGACGCCCTGGTGGAGGAGAGCCTGGTCAAGGCCGGCCTCTGGAAGGAGGTGCGCAACCGCCTCGGCGCGCCGGGTGGCAGCCTGTCGGGCGGTCAGCAGCAGCGCCTGTGCATCGCGCGCGCCCTCGCCGTGAAGCCGCAGGTGCTCCTCATGGACGAGCCGTGCTCGGCGCTGGACCCGGCGTCGACCGGCCGGATCGAAGAGACGATCGCCGACATCGTGCACGAGGTGACCGTCGTCATCGTCACCCACAACATGCAGCAGGCGCGTCGCGTCTCCGACACGTGCGCCTTCTTCATGGTCGACGAGGGCTCGCCCGGCACGGTGGTCGAGGTCGGGCCCACGGAGAAGATCTTCACCAGCCCGGTGGATCCCCGCACCCTGGACTACGTGCAAGGAAGGTTTGGCTAGTTGAAGCGCTTGATCCGATTGCTGGCGGTGGTGGCCTGCGCGGCCGTCGTCGCGCCCGTTCCGCTCACCGCGCAGGCGATCGGACCGACCATCACCGGCGCCGGCTCGACCTGGGTTCAGATCGCGCTCGACCAGTGGCGGGCGGACATCGCGCGCCAGGGCTATTCGATCAACTACCAGGGCGTCGGCTCGAGCGCCGGCCGGACGCTCTACATCATCAACGAGGTCGATTTCGCGGCCAGTGAGATCCCGTTCCAGCCCGATGAGCTCAACCAGCTGAGGGGCTCGGGCAAGCACTACCAGTACATGCCCGACGTCGCCGGTGGAACCTCGCTTATGTACAACCTGCACCAGCCGGACGGCAGCCGCATTACCAACCTCAGGCTGAACGCGGATGCCGCGGCCAAGATCTTCACCGGCGTCATCACTCGGTGGAGCGATCCCGAGATCGCCTCCCTCAACCCCGGCCTTCAGACGCGCGAGTCGCGGATCGAACCCGTCATCCGTTCCGACGGATCGGGCACGTCCGCCCAGTTCTCGCTGTACCTCGCGAACCAGGCGACCTCGGTCTGGAACGCGTTCGTCAACTCGGCGGGCTGTCCCGCCCCGTGCTCTCAGTGGCCGCCTTTCACCGGCAGCATCAACGCCGCATATTCCGACGGCGTCGCCAACTTCGTGGCCAACGACAGCATCGGGTCGGGGTCGATCGGATACGTCGAAGCCGGCTACGCCTTCGGTCGCGGCTTCCCCGTGGCGTCGCTGCACAACGCGAGCGGCAACTTCGCCCAGCCGACGGCGACCAACGTGGCCACCGCGCTGCGTCACGCGACGCTCTACTCGGACCTCACGCAGAACCTCACCGGCGTCTACGCGGCTCCCGAAGCGAACGCGTATCCGATGTCCAGCTACAGCTACATGATCCTGCCCTGCGTAGCGCCCTCCACCGTGTTCCCGACGTGCTCCCCCACGGCCCCGGCGGGTTTTGGCGCCGACAAGGGTGCGGTGCTCGGCACGTGGATCCTCTACATCGCGTGCGGCGGTCAGCGGCGGGCGGCGCCGCTGGGCTACTCGCCGCTGCCGCCCAACTTGATCCAGGCCGACTTCGACGCGGTGAGCCGCCTGCCGGGCCATCCCCCCATACCGCCGCTCGACTACCAGCACTGTCCGAACCCGACCCTGGCGGGCAGCACCGGCGCAAGCGGGGGCGGCGGGACGGCGGTTTCGGCCGGGTCCACCGCGGGCTCTGCCACCTCCGCGGGATCGACCTCGGCGTCGGCCGGCGGGACGGCAGCGGACGCCGGAGGGACGCTCGACACCTCCGCCGCCGACCAGGGCGGTTCCGCCGCGGTGCTTCCGCCCGGGACCGCGCGGGTGACCGTGCTCGACTCGGCGGCGCGGACGCAGCAGCTGAACAGCGCGCTGGCCTCGGCGGCCCGGGTGCCATCGCCCTCCCGGGCGCCGCTCTGGGGCGCCCTGCTGACGCTTCTCGTCGCCGTCTTCGCTCCGATGCTCGTGGTCACGGCACGGGGGAGGATGGGCGGTGGGTAGGCCCAAGGCCTTTCGGCTGCGCCACCTGGCCATGGCCGCCGGCGCGGTTACGATCGGGCTCGAGTTCGCCCTCGGCGCGATGACGGTCGGGGCCGTCGCGTCGCCGAGCCCGACGGCCGGCGCCAGCCCGACGGCGAGCGTCAGCCCGACGGCGAGCGCCAGCCCCACGGCCAGCCCGAGCCCCAGCGCCAGCCCGAGTTCCAGCCCGAGCCCCAGCCCGACGCCGGTGGCCGGCATCTCGGTGCAGCCGGCGGCGGGCCTGTCCGACGGCCAGTACGTGAGGGTGTCGCTTCAGAACCTCGCGCCCGGTGAGGCGGTCTTCTTCCGCCAGTGCATCGCCATCCCCGTCCACCTGACGACCGACTGCACACGCATCAACACGCAGATCTATGCCCGCGCCGACGCGCAGGGCGGCGGCAGCACCTACCTTCCGATCGCCGCGTACGGCAGCGATCTTTTGACCAACGCCGCGCTGACGGGCAAGATCCAGTGCGACAAGGACCACGACTGCTCGATCCTGGGGACGAGCACCCTCCGCCACACCTACAGCGCGCTCCTCAGCTTCGCGCCCTCGCCCGATGCCTGCCCGACCCAGCCGGCGGACACGCCGCTCGGCAGCGGCAGCGCCGCGGCCGCCCGGGCGATCTACCGCTGGGAGGCCTCGGTATGCGTGCCTCCCCGGTCGCTGCCGATCGGCTACACGCCGCACAACGACCAGGACGCGTACAAGGATCTCGACGCCGGATCCACCCAGTTCGGCGTCGCTTCGATCGTCCCGCCGCCGCCTGGGTCGGGCGCGGCGGCCAGCCCCTCACCCCAGGCGGGCGCGGCGACCTACCGGCTCGCGCCGCTCACCGCGTCCGCCGTGGTCCTGGCCTACCGGGCCTACGACCTCCGGGGCAACCAGATCACCACCCTCACGCTCACCCCTGACCTCATCGCCCAGCTCTACATGGGCAACATCAACAATTTCGGCGCCACGCCGGCCATCACCGCGCTAAATCCCGGGATCCTGTTTCCGCCCCGGGTCTCGGTGGTGGCTCGGGCCGAGCACAACACGGAGACGTACCTGTTCACGTCCTGGCTCGCGACCGTCGCGCCCGGCTCATGGAAGCCGCCCAAGTCGCCGGCGCCGGACATCTTTCCCTCGTCCCCGGGCCTGGACCTGAAGTTCGGCGAGTCCGCCGCCGCCCTCGAGATCGTCAACCCGCCCTCCACGGGGTTCGATTCGTTCGTCCTGCACATCGGAGTCATCGATTCCAGCACCGCTGCCTTCTACGGGCTGCCCACCGTGAAGATCGCGTACCCGGACGGCACGTCGGTGTCCGCGACCCAGGACACGATCCTCGAAGGGATCGCCGACTCGCAGGTGGCGCCGGACGGAACGCTGATCCCACGCTGGGGCGACACCGCCGACCCGGACGGGTGGTACCAGCGGGGCGGCGCGGCCTACCCGATGCCGCTGCTCACGTACATGGTCACGCCGACAAACAAGATCGACCCCGCCCAGGGCGATATCCTCGCCAAGTTCCTGAGGTTCGCGGTGCAGGACGGCCAGACGCTCCTCACCGCGGAGGACGGCTATGTCCGGCTGCCGCAGAACCTGGTGAAGGCTAGCCTGGCGATCGCCGACCTCATCCCGGTGCCCGCGCCTCCGCCGGTCCCAAGCCCGACCCCGCCGCCTCCTCCACCCCCGCCGACCTTGCCGCCGCTGCCTCCCGTCAGCTCGGGCGGGGGCGGCACGGTGGGAGGCGGGACGGGAGGAGGCGCCACGTCCGGGGGAATCCAGTCGCACCACGCCACGCCCGCCCGCACCGCGCTGGCCACTCTGACCTCGAGCCAGGGCCTCGAGCTCGCGGGGGCGGTCCAGGGCGAGCTCGGGTTCCTGCCCGAGGACTACGCGCTGCCGGGGCTCGTGGGGCTGGTGGTGCTGCTGGTCGCCGGAGGCCTCGGCCTCAGGCTGTGGGCCCTGCGCGCGGCGGCGAGGCGCGGCGCGTGAGCCCCCGCTTGCTGGGGATGGCCGGGGCGGCGCTCGGCGGGGCCGGGGTGCTGGTCCTGTTCGCGCTCGTGTTCGAGTTCGGCCTCAGCACGCTGACCGCGCAGCAGTCCCAGGACGGCCTGCTGCCCACCTTCAAGGCGGCGTCCCAGACGACCGTGCTGGACGAGCCGAGCGTCAACGCGCCCCAGGGCAGCCCGGTGGCCCTCCTGCGCGTCCCTCGGCTCGGGCTCGACGAGGTGGTGGTCGAAGGTTCGAGCCCGGAAGAGCTCAAGGCCGGCCCCGGCCACCTGAGCGTGTC
The DNA here is from genome assembly GCA_964640005.1 of uncultured Actinomycetes bacterium. Classification (GTDB taxonomy): domain Bacteria; phylum Chloroflexota; class Dormibacteria; order Dormibacterales; family Dormibacteraceae; genus CAZHAC01. The sequence continues at coordinate 160,703 of CAZXGB010000001.1, forward strand.
CCCGATGCCCGGCGAGTTCGGCAACGCCGTCGTGCTGGGCCGGCGCACCACCTATGGCGGGCCCTTCCACGACCTGAACCACCTGCGCAGGGGCGACACCATCTCCGTGACGACCGGCCAGGGCACGTTCAGCTACGTCGTGACGCAGGTCGGTCGAGTGCCGGCGGGTGACGGCGGGCCGCTGCAGGGTACCCTGGACAGCCGCCTGACGCTGGTCACCTCCGACCCGACGTACCTGTTCACCGGCCGCCTCGTGGTGATCGCGATGCTGCAGGGACAGCCGCTGGCGGTGAGCACGCGCAACCCGCCCCGGGTCACCGCGTACGACCTCGGTCTGGCGACCGATCCGCTGTGGCTGGCGCCGGCCGCGCTGCTCGCGCAGCTCCTGGTGTTGACGATCTGGGTCGCCTTCCGCATGCGGCGGCGGTGGCCGGCCTCGATGACCTACATGTTCGCCGGACCGGTGATCGTCGCCCTGACGATCCTCACCGTGACCACGCTCGATCGCGGATTGCCTGGAACCTTATGAAAGCTGGGAGGAAGTTCGAGATGAAGGGCCGCATGCTCTTGCTGTTGATGGCGCTGCCGTCGGCGCTGATGCTGGCCGCGTGCGACAGCGGCGGCACGGTGGCGTTGACCACCCCGAAGTCGTCGCCGGTGCCCGTCGCCACGGTTCCGGACCCGGCCATCAAGGAGGCGGTCAGCGCCGCGCCGTCCTATGACGTCGGCCACACCGTTCACATCACCAAGGATGGCATTCGGCCGAGGTCGTTGGCGAGCCTGTGCTGTGCGCCCGTGGTGTTCGTCAACGAGACCGCCCAGCCGCTGGCGGTCCAGTTCTTCACGTACAAGATCGCGTCCGGCCCGATCGCCCCCGGGAGCAGGTGGCAGTGGGTTCCACCCAACCCCGAGAGCGTCGGCTATCACCTCGTGAGCGATCCGACCGCCACCGGGCAGATCCAGGTCGAGTCGCCGGACTGGTAGCCCCGATCCTCGACGAGGCGCCGGCACCCACGGCCACCACGCAGCGGCCGGTGCGCAGGCGGATCGCCATCGTGGGGAACTCGCACGTCCTGGCCCTGTTCCAGGGCTTCGAGGAGATCCATGCTGCGCTGCCCGAGAACGTGGAGTTGACGTTCATCGCCCGCGGCCGCTACAAGATCGGATACGCGGCCGGCTCCGCTGCGGGCTACACGGTGAGCTCCCCGGCGGGGACTCTCGCCGACCTCATGGCCGGCGCCAATCCCACCCACGTCTTCGTCGTATGGCAGGGCAACCAGGTGAACGTCCGGGCCCTGCTCCTGCTGGACGGCCCTCCGTTCGACGTCGTCCTCCCGGAGGACGGCGAGCGCGCGCTCGATCCCGACGTCCAGCTGATCCCGACCTCCGCCGTGCGGGCCCACGTGCGGGCCTCGCTGGAGGATGCGGAGCTGACCGAGCTGCTGGTCCGGGCGGCGGGGCTGGGCGCCAGGGCGTGGCTGATCGGACCTCCGCCGCCGCTGCCCGAGGCCGCGGTCAGGGAGCGCCTCAACCAGGAGGCGCACTTCGCCGACCGGCTCGTGGCCACCGGGCTCGATGCCGCCGGCGTGGCGATCGTGCCCGAGGCCGTGCGGGTGCGGCTGCGCGCGCTCCTGCTCGAGGCCTACCGAGACTTCGCCGTCGAGCGGGGCGTGGGGTTCTGTCCGCCGCCCGCCTCCGTGGCGGACGAGGCGGGGCTGCTGCTGCGGCGCTGCTGGGGCCGAGACATCACCCACGGCAACGGCGCTTACGGCGCCGCCTACCTGGAGCGCATCGTCGCGACCGCGCTGGCGCCCGATGCCTGAGCACCCCTACCGCCGGGCCGGCGACCGGGCCTTCTGGTCGAGGTCTGTGGCCGCCGGCTATCGCCCCATCACCGTCCCTGACCCGCCCCCGTTCCGGCTGAGCCGCGACGACCGGTTCATGTCCGCGGGCTCCTGCTTCGCGGCGAACGTCCGCCGCCACCTCGAGGGATGGGGCTTCGACTACACCGTGACCGAGCGGGCGCATCCCCAGTGGCCCGACGAGCGGGAATCGATGTTCTACGAGGCGTACAGCGCGCGCTACGGCAACGTGTACACGGCCCGGCAGATGGTGCAGCTCCTGCTGCGGGCGGTGGGCGAGTTCTCTCCTCGAGAGGACCACTGGGCGGCGGCGGACGGCAGCTTCGTCGACCCGTACCGCCCTGGCCTGACCCATCGCGCGGCCTCGCTAACGGAGCTCCGCGCGCTGACGCTGCAGCACCTGCGGGCCGTGAGGCGTGCGGTCGAGGCGTCGACCGTCCTGGTCTTCACGCTCGGGCTGACCGAGGCCTGGGAATCGGCGGACGACGGCGCCGTGTTCCCGGCCTGCCCCGGAACCGTCGCGGGCGAGTTCGACCCGGACCGGCACCGCTTCGTGAACTTCTCCTACGAGGACGTTTCGGCCGATCTCGACGCCATGCTGAGCCTCCTGCGCGCCCTCAACCCCGGCCTTCGCGTCGTCCTGACCGTGTCACCGGTCCCGCTCGTGGCGACCGCCTCAGGACGGCACGTGCTTACGGCCACCACGTACAGCAAGTCGGTGCTCAGGATTGCCGCGGAAGACGTCGCCAGGCGCCGCACCAGCGTGGCGTACTTCCCCGCCTATGAGATGGTGCTGGGCCCCCAGCACGAGCAGTCGCCGTTCGACGCGGACCTGCGGACGGTGCGTGAGCCCGTCGTGGCGGCGGTGATGGAGGCGTTCCGCGCCGTATACATCGAGCAGCCGGTCGAGCTGCCGGCCACGTCGCCCCCCCGCACACCGGCCGTTCCAGGCCGTGCGCACCTGGTGGCGGAGGCGACCGAGGACGAATGCGAGGAGATGTTCGCCGAGTCTTGAGCCGCTAGGGCGAGTGATCGAACGGCGCGGCGTTGTCCCCGAGCTCGGTCGTCCCGAGCACGGTGTTGTCCACCACGCGCTTGGGTGAGCTGCCGGTGTTGCCGGTCACGACCAGCCAGCCGCCGACCTGGTTGCCCGACACGTCGAGCTCGCTCGCCGTGACGTTGTCTTGGGCCACGAGGTCGCGCCTGACCCTGTTGCCGAGACAACCCGCCGCGGGGTCACCGAGCAGCACGTCCGGCCCCGAGCGGCGCACCTCGATCCCGCCGGCCGTCGTGTCACAGACCTGAACATGGCCGTAGCCCGGCGCGCGGGAGTCGGCGACCCGCACGGTTCCGCCCACCGCCGTCTTGTACAGAAAGAGCTGGGCGGCTCCGTCGACCTCGACCGATCCCGCCACGTCCGTCCCATCGTGCAGGAAGACGGTGAGGGCGCCCGAGGCCCTGATCGAGCCTGTGACCTTCGTCGCCGACGCCTCGAAGTACGCATCGCGCAGCACGGTGACGGATCCCTTGAGGGTCGAGCCGCTGACGCGGCAGACCGCGCCGACCGGCACGGTCACGTCCGCCGTGGCCATATTGATCAGCGTTCCGCTGCAGATGGTGCTCGTGTCCCGCTTGGCCAGCACCTGGGGGGCGACGGTCAAAAGCGCGACCAGCGCCGCGTAGAACACGACCGGAACGACCAGTGCCCGCCGCCTCATCTCCGGTCGACTCTACTGGCCCAGAAACGACCGGTCAATTCGGATTCGGGGCCTGCACCAAGATGTCATGAAGAGTTCGAAATCCGTTCAATCGGCCGCCGCTTCGCCGCCGAACTGCCCACTCATGATGGCGACACCGGATGTCCTGGGTCTGCCGCGAGGCGACCCGCGGGGTTATTCAGTTGAGGAGGCAGTTAATGCGGATGACAGGGAACTGGCGTAAGTTGCTGGCCATCGGGGGCGGCGCCGCGTCGGCGGCGGCACTGATGGTGGGCGCAACGCTCGTCTATGCGGGGCCCAACGGCACAGGTGGCGGGCCCACCGCCGAGAAGATCCTCGGCAGCGGTTCGGACACCGACCAGATCGCGATGATGCACCTGGACGGGCTCTACATGGTCTCCGAGGGCTGCGCGAAGTTCACGAGCACCTCGAAGCCGCTCGACTTCAGCTGTATAGCGCCGGACCCGGCCGGCACCATCACCACCGAGAACTACGAGCACGACCAACTGTCGGAGGCCGACTTCCTCGGCTCCTCGATCGGTATCAAGCAGCTCTGCACGCAGGGCGTCGCCGGCACCGCCTACATCGACTTCGCCCGTTCCTCGCGCGCCCCGAAGGCCGGTGACTGCACGGGTCTCCACTTCGTCGCGTACGCGCGCGACGGGATCTCGCTCGAGGCCCACTCGGACGGGACCGTGAACAGCGGCATCTTCAACATGGCCAACACCGACCCGCTCTGCACGGGCCTCGGCTACTGCCTGACGCAGACCCAGGTCAAGGGCATCTACGCGAACTGCACGATCACCAACTGGAGCCAGGTCGGCGGCCAGAACCTGACCATCCAGATCTACACGCCGCAGTCCGGTTCGGGCACTCGCGCACAATTCGAGACGTTCCTGGGCATCGCCGACTCGTCGGTCTGCATCACCGCGGACGGACAGCCCTCCTCGCACTTCAACGTTCCCGAGAACCAGAACACCGGCATCGCGTCCACCGACACCAACACGTTCATCTTCCCGTTCTCGTACGCGATCTTCCACACGGAGGTCGGGACCGGCGGCGGTTACTCGCTCGCCGCGATCGACGGAGTCGCGCCGAGCTCCTCGACGATCGGCTGCATCACCGGTGTGGGCTGCACGATCTTCCCCTACAGCCGTTACATCTACAACGTGGTGTGCACCGCGGTCACCGCGCCTCCGGCCGCGCCGGCCTGCGGCAACGCTCCGGGCCACCTCGTCACCACCAAGACCGCCGACTACGTCGGTGAGGAGGGCTGGATCTGCAAGCCCGGCGCCAACGAGAACGCGGCCTGGGTCGGCAACCAGAACGTGCCGGCGCTGGACACTCGATCCCAGTCGCCGCACAGCACGAGCCCGCACTACGGCGCCAACTGGGCGACGCTCATCTCGAAGAAGATCACGGCCCGCGGATTCGCGCCGCTGGCGATCGACATCATAGGCGGCGGCAACACCAACAGCGACCACTGCCGCCTGACCACGACCTAGTTCGGTTCGACAGGCAGCGACTCGGAGGGGCCCCGGCCCGGGGCCCCTCTTCCAGAAAAAAGATGCGGAAGGAGATGAGGTCAATGCGAGGTAGGTTCCTGGTCGGGCTGGCCGTGGTGGTCACGGCCCTCGGCCTCAGCGCGGTCCCGGCCGGGGCGAACAGCTCCGGCGGAGGCGGCACGTTCCACTGCGACCAGACGGTCAACGGCGGCACCATCAGCCAGAACATCACGGTGCCGAACAACGCGACGTGCATCCTGAACAACGTGACCGTCACCGGAAACGTGAACGCCAACACCAACTCTTACTTCGAAGCCAATGGGTCCACGATCCACGGCAACATCAACGGATACCAGTCCCTGACCCTGTACGTCTGGGGCAACTCCGTGGTCGACGGCACGGTCTCGGGCAGCTACACGCCGCAGGTGTTCGTCTACGACAGCACCGTCGGCAAGAACATCGGAGCGTTCAACGCTTCCGCCCCGGGATACGGCCACTTCCAGGTCTGCGGCACCACCGTGGGCAGGGAGATCGGCGCCGCCTTCATGGGCCCGGACATCCTGATCGGCGACCCGGCCGCGGGATGCGCCGGCAACACCACGCAGACCAACGACATCCTGGTGGCCTACAACAAGGCTGACAGCGAGGTCCATGTCATCGGCAACACCGCTGTCGCGGGCGACATCAACATCTACAACAACACCGGCGTGGGCGACTTCCAGATTCACGCCAACAACGCTCCGTACGGCGACATCTTCTGCAGCGGCAACACCGGCTCGACGTTCAGCGGCACCGGCAACGGTACGGTGGGCGACGCGGCCGGCGGCCAGTGCACGGCCACGAAGATCACCGGGATGGACGCGGACGAGTAGACCGAACGAGCGATTGATTCGAACGTATCCCCCTCTGGAGGCCCGGTGCCGGCACCGGGCCTCCGCACTTCGTATACCGGCGATTGACCACCAAGGAGGTCGTTTGCTCGTGAAGCGTTGGGGTGGGGCAGCCTTGATCGGCCTTGCGCTCGCGGCGCTGGCCGCGTGCAGCGGCGGCGGTGATTCCGGCTCGAGCCAGGGTCAGCTCGTCGGGGCGTCCGGCGACGGGTCGGTGGAGGCCGCGCAGCAGGGCGAACAGCTCAGCCAGGCGGCGGCGGCCACCCTGGAGAAGAAGCTTCAGGCGACGCCCGGCGATCTCACCAGCCGGGAGCAGCTCGTGGGCTTTTACTTCGTGAGCCAGGCGCTGCTCCCGGAGCAGGAGGACAAGGCGATCGACCCCCACGCGCCCGTCATGGCGCGCGATCGTCACCTGCTGTGGCTGATCCAGAACGCTCCCGCGCTCGAGCTGCTGGGCACGAGTCCGGTGGGCGTCGTCGCGCCGGCTCCCGACCCGCCCGGCTACGCGGCGGCCAGGGCCGAATGGTCGAGCAAGGTGGCCGGCCCGGCGCCGCCTCAGGTCAGGGGCAACGCCGGCATCTTCTTCGCCCAGACGCAGGACCCGCGAGCTGCCGCCTTGCTGGAGGCGGCCGAGGCGGGGGATCCTCAGAACGCGGCATGGCCCGCCGCCCTCGGCGAGCTCGACGCCCGCCTGGCCAGGAGCGCCGCGGGCTCCCCGGCCTCGCGGCAGGACGCGGCGGCGGCGGTGCGAGAGCTGGAGAGCGCGTGGAGGCTCAGCGGCGGCGCGAGCCATGACGCCGCCGTCAGCCAGATGGCCAAGCTCGCCGTGGTCGCGGCGGAATACGACAAGGCGGCGCAGTACGCGAACCTGCTGCTCAACACCTTCAGGCCGGGCGGCGGCCAGAGCCCGCTGACGATCGGCGGCCCCATCCACGACGGCAACATGGTGCTGGGCGAGGTCGCCCTCCACAACGGGGATCGGGCGTCCGCCGCGCAGTACCTGCTGAAGGCGGGAGCCACTCCCGGGTCACCCCAGCTCAACCAGTTCGGCCCCAACTTCATGCTGGCGCGCGACCTGCTGGCCGCGGGGTCGAGGGATATCGTCCTCCAGTACTGCGACGAGGTCGGCAAGTTCTGGGGGGATGGCCGGCTGGCGCGATGGCGCGCGGCGATCGCGGCCGGCCAGACGCCGGACTTCGGGGAGAACCTCTGGGTCTAGCGGCTCACTCGGAGGCGGCCGCCACCTCGCGCCAGGTGATCAGCCGCACCTCGCCCTCGTGGATCGCTGCGCGGACGCGCCCGTCGCACAGCGAGCGCAGCTCGATCTCGCGCTCGGCGGCGTAGTCCGATTCGAGCCCGGCGGAGTAACCGGGATGGCAGCCGAGCTCTGTGATCCCCGGCTCCAGGCCGTGGATCGCGGCGACGTAAGCGTCGGGGGTGATCGCGGCGGGGAGGGACCGGCCCGCTCGGTCCTGACCGTAGAGGCTGCTGTAGCGGACCCTCGGGTCCGTCTGCCGCACGCCGATCCCAAGCCGGGCAGCCACGCGCGCGACCGCGGCGGCCAGCTCCGGCCGCGTCAGGTGGACGTGCTGGTGGGAGTCGAGGTGGTCGGGAACCGTCCCGGTCAGCTCCGAGAACCGCGCCACCTGTGCGGCGAGCTCCGCGGCGGCCGCCGTCGCATCGCCGGGCGCCGCCCGCTCCCGCAGGACGATCCATTCGCCGTCCCGCAGGACCCACTCACCGAAGTCGATGTGGAGGCCCAATCCGAGGCCCGGGATGTCTCTGGCCAGGCCGGCGGCCTGGGCCGCGTCCGGCCCGTAGACCATGAGGCTGGCGCTGGTCACGATCCCCTCGCGATGGGCCTCCAAGATCCCGCGATCGATGCCCTCGGTCAGGCCGTAGTCGTCCGCGTTGACGATCAGGTAGCGGGTGGCGGCCACGTCCCAGCCATTCTGGCCCGGCCGAGGGCCCTGGCGGTGCAGCCTTTGTGGCCCGCGACCTTAGCTAACCCTTAACCGCAAGGCATCCGGACGCTTACATCGGACTGCCAACATCGGCTGCGGCGGATCGCTCCGGATCCGGGCCTGCGCACGGAGGGGGCGCAGAGGCTGTTTCGAGGCGGAGGTATTTTCCTGATGGAGACGATGGTCAGGCCGTCGGTGCACACCACGGCCGCCCTATCGCGGCACGCCGTCCACCGCATGACCGATCCGCGGGCAGCCGCAACCATCCTTCTGGTCGAGGTCGAACCGGTGCTCACGGACAGCATCAAGTACATGCTGGAGCGGGAGGGCCACCGGATCGTGGTGGCGGGAACGCGCAAGGCCGGCCTGGCCGCCATCGCCGTCGAACGTCCGAAGCTGGTCATGGCGGAGTTCGCGCAGGCGCCGGACGAGGCGGCGGAGTTCTGCCGGAGCGCGCGGGCGCTGAGCGCGGCCCCGCTGATCCTCATCTCCTCGCCGGTCTCGGACGCGGACCGGGCCGGCGTGCTGGAGGCCGGCGCCGACGATATGCTCACCAAGCCCTTCTCGCTGCGCGACGTCGGGCAACGCGTGACCGCCCAACTCCGTGGCGAGTCGCCCTTCTCGTTCAGTACCGAGCCGGAGGACGAGGTCCTCAGGGTTGGTCCGGTGGAGCTCGACGTGGCGAACCACGAGGTCTGGGTGCGGGGCAAGCTCACGGTCTTTCCGCCCAAGGAGTTCGCCCTGCTCGAGACGCTGATGCGCAGCCGGGGGCGGCTCGTCAGGCGCGAGCGGCTGATCTGGCTCGTCTGGGGCGCCAACTACTTCGGGGACGGCAAGACGCTGGACACGCATGTCAAGCGCCTGCGCAAGAAGATCGAGCGTGATCCGCGCCGGCCTCAGCATCTCGTCGTCGTCCGGGGCATGGGCTATCGATTCCTCGATCGCGAGCAGCCCGCGTGACGCTCACCGGAGGGAAACGGTCCTAAGCCGAGCGCCGCGCCGCGGGCTTTACGCGCTGGCCCTGCCGCTGTTCGCCCTCGCGCTGGCCGGGGCCTGCGGCAACGTCATGGGGCCCGACGCGCCCGAGCTGGCCGCATCGGTCTCCTCACCGCCCGGATCCCTGCCCGAGGCCGGGCCGGGAGATCCATCACCCGTGGCCGTGGTCACGCCCTCCGCGGGGCCCGCCGCGGCGGACCGCGCGACGGTGAAGCTGCTGCTGGCGCAATCGGCGCGCCGCCACGGCCTCAACCCCTACCTCGTGATGGGGGTCGCCTGGTGGGAGAGCGGGTGGGACCAGAGCCGCGTTTCGGCGACCGGCGCCATCGGGATCATGCAGGTGGAGCCGGCGACGGCCGCGACGGCGGGGCCGCTCCTCCTCCATCGCAATGCGGACGTGCACCTTCCGGCCGACAACATCGAGCTGGGGGCGGCCGTCCTGCGGCAGGATCTCGACCACTTCCACGACGATGTGGCCAGGGCGCTCATCGCCTACTACGCCGGGCCCGCCGCCGTGACGGACTGGAACCACGAGGACGCCGACGCCCAGCGTTACGTCCTCGGCGTGTATCGCCTCGCGGTGGCGTTCAGCGACGGTACAGGCCCCGCCTGAAGGGTTCGGCGCGCCCGCGCTAGAGTTCGCACCGTGATCGGGTCCGTGCCGCCCAGTCCGTGGGGACCGGACGATCAGGCCGGAGCGGCCAACCGGATCGGAGCCGGGGAGGTGCTCCGCGCATTGCGGCTCGCCGGTGAGGGCGCAGTCCTCGACCTCAGCCACACCATCTCGCGCGACGTCCCACGCATGGAGTTCATGTCCCCGTACTCCATGTGCATGTGGTCCCACCCCGAGGTGAGCCGGCGCGATATGGCCGCGGAGGGGGCGGAGAACGGCGTCGCCTTCGCCGACGAGCGCGTGGAGATGGACCTCCACACCGGCACGCACGTGGACGGCCTGGGGCACTGCTGGGTGGGAGGCACGGGCTTCAACCGGCGCGCGGTGGAGGACGTGGCCGGAAGCTCGGGCCTCCGCGAGCTCGGGATCGAGCATCTTCCACCGCTCCTGGGACGGGGCGTCCTGCTCGACGTCGCGGCGCTCGACGGGCCGCTGGCGCCTGGCGAGCCCGTGAGCGTGGCGCACCTCCAGGCGGCGTCCCGGTCGCAGCAGTGCGATATCGAGGCGGGCGATATCGTCCTGGTCCGAACCGGTTGGGGCAGGTTCTACGACGCGGACCCGGCGAGATACGCGGGCGACGCGCCGGGCATGGGCGTCGAGGCGGCCGTCTGGTTGGGCGACCGGCACCCGAGCGCGGTCGGCATCGACACGATCGCCTTCGAGGTGCTTCCGGCCGAGGACGCCAAATGGCCGTGGAGGGTGCACGAGGAGCTGCTCACCCGGCGGGGCGTCTACCTGATCGAGAACGCCGCTCTCGAGGAGGCGGCTTCGCGGCTGCGCCGGCCGTTCCTGTGCGGGTGCTTCGCCATCAAGTTCGGCGGAGGCACCGCTTCACCGGTGCGCCTGGTGGCGGTGCTGTAGCCCCGCGGCGGTTCAGCGCCGAGCGAACGCCAGGCAGGCGGCGAGGGCCACGATGAGACTCAGCCCGAAATGCAGTCCTGGTTGGTGAAGTTTCCGGGAAGGAGATCGTGATGCCCGAGATCAAAACCCTGCTGACCGGCCTGGTGGTGGGCGAGTCCGCGCGCTGGCACGACGGCCGCCTCTGGTTCGTCAACTGGGGCGCGGGCGAGATCCGGAACCTGGACGTGGACGGCAAGAGCGAGGTCTTCGCGAAGGCGCCAAAGGCGGTCGGCTTCTGCATCGACTGGCTGCCGGACGGCCGCCTGCTGGTCACGGGCGAAGACGCGCTCCTCCGTCGCGAGGCGGATGGATCGTTCGTCACCCACGCCGACCTCCGGGCGTTGGGCCGGGCCTGGAACGAGGTGACGGTGGACGGCCGTGGCAACGCCTACGTCAACGACGTCGGCTTCAGCTTCGGCCGGGAGGACTTCCGGCCCGGGACGATCGCGCTGGTCACGCCCGACGGCCGTGCGCGCCAGGTGGCGGACGGCGTCATGTTTCCAAACGGGATGATCGTCACGCCGGACGGCTCGACCCTGGTAGTTGCGGAGTCATGGGCGCAGAAGCTCACCGCGTTCGACATCGAGCGGGACGGCAGCCTCTCCAACCGGCGCCTCTGGGCCGATGCGAGCGCCGACGGCATCTGCATGGACGCGGAGGGCGCCATCTGGTGCTCCGGGGTCTCGGGCGGGCGTCCGGAGTGCACGCGCGTGAAGGAAGGCGGCGAGGTGCTGCAAAGGGTCGAGCTCGACCGCGCCTGTTTCGCATGCATGCTCGGGGGCCCTCGCGGAACGACGCTCTACCTGATGACCGCCGAATGGCGCGGGCCGGAGCGCATGAGTGAGCTGTTCCAGTCGCGAACCGGCCAGGTCCAGGCGATCGAGGTGGAAGTCCCGCACGCGGGGCGGCCGTAGACCCTTCTAGCCCGGTGTCCAGGCCCTGTCCGGGACGATGCGCACGATGACGCGCGTCTGGCCGGCCACCGGCTCCCATGCCTGTCCGCCGTACTTGCGGCTGAGCCGGTCGATGTGCTCGAGCGCGCCACTCTCCTCCAACGAGGCTCGACCGCTCACCGCCAGCGTGCGCGCCTCGGGGTTGGCCGGGTCGACGACCGCGACGGCGACACGAGCATCGCGCCGCAGGTTTCGCCACTTGACCCTCCCTCGCGCCGTGTTGAAGAGGATGGCCTCTCCGTCGGTGTCTATCCACACCGGGGAGACCTGCGGGCTGCCGTCGGCGTTGGTCGTGGCGACAAAAGCGATATGCGCCTCGCGGAGCAGCGCGACCTGATCCGGGGTGAGCCGCATCGGGTCGATACTAGCCCTCATGCCGGACGAGAAGCTCGAGCAGCGCGACGCTGAATCGCGACCGGCCTCCGTCCAGCACGGCCTGGGCCGGCTCGAAGCCTTCAGCGATGGCGTGATGGCGGTGATCATCACGATCATGGCATTCGAGCTCAGGCCGCCCGCGGCGCCGACCGTGGCGGCGATGCGGGACCGGCTGCCCGAGCTCCTGGTCTACGCCCTCAGCTTCGCGTTCATCGGCATCTACTGGAACAACCACCACCACCTGCTGCGCAGCGCGACCCGCCTGAGCGGAGCGGTGATGTGGTCGAACCTCACCCTGCTGTTCTGGCTCTCGCTGATGCCCGTGCTCACGGCCTGGCTCGCCACCGACTACGAGGGCGCCCTGCCGGCCGCGGTGTATGGCTTCGTGGGGCTGCTCGCGGGCGGCACCTACTTCCTCCTGGTCCGGGCTCTGATCTCCGCGAACGGCAGCGACTCGACGCTGGCTCGGGCCGTGGCCGGGGACGTGAAGGGGCCGCTCTCCATCCTTCTCTATGCGGCCGGCGTAGCGGGCGCGTTCATCTCACCCTGGATCGCATACGCGCTGTACGTCTCGGTCTCGGTGATGTGGGTGGTTCCCGACCGCCGCCTGGCCTCGCCGGGCGATCTGGGGGGCGGCCCGCCGCCGCCGAGAACTAACAACCCTTAAACGGCAGTCTCACAGGGAAACTTCCGATCGCCCGTTAGGCGACCTGGGAGAAGTTGAACCCGGACGTGGAGTCGCGCCCAATCGTGGAGTTCACCGCGGTCACGCACGCCTACGGGGCGCGGCGCGCGCTCGATGGGGTGGACGTGTGCCTGGAGCGCGGTGAGCTCGCCTTTCTCGTCGGTCCGAGCGGCGCGGGCAAGACGACGCTGTTGAAGCTGATCAACCGCGAGATCCGCCCGACCGGCGGCGAGGTCTGGGTGGCGGGCTTTCCAGCTCACCGGATGAAGGCTTCGCGGGTGGCCGAGCTGCGCCGCCGCGTGGGCGTCGTCTTCCAGGACTACAAGCTCCTGCCCCGCCTGACGGCCCTGGAGAACGTCGCCTTCGGGCTGCAGGTCTGCGACCTGCGGGTCTCCGAATCAGAAGCCCGCGAGCGCGCCCTCGACGCGCTCGAGGCCGTCGGTCTCGGCGACCGCGCAAAGGCGTTTCCCAACCAGCTGTCCGGCGGGCAGCAGCAGCGCGTGGCGATCGCGCGTGCGGTCGTGACGCAGCCCGCGCTGCTGATCGCGGACGAGCCGACCGGCAACCTCGACCAGGAAACCGCTTGGGGCATCATGGACCTCTTCGAGGACATCGCCGCCTGGGGCACCACCGTCCTCGTCGCCACGCACAACGTCGACATCGTCACGCGCCTGCAGCGTCGTGTCCTGACGCTGGTCCAGGGCAGGCTCGTGCGCGACCAGCCCGCGGGCCAGACCGGGAGGATGGCGTGGCTGGCGTTGTCGTAAGAGCGCGCTTCCCCCGGCGCCGGCTGATGCTGACCGTCGTTTCGAACCTCTTCCGCTCGCTGTTCCAGCGTTCCACGCGGAACTGGCTGCGCAACGCGGGGAGCAACGCGCCGGCGCTGGGGTCGATGACGCTGCTGCTCCTCATGTCCGGCCTCATCGGGCTCTGCGGCTACGCGCTGTACAACCTCGAGCAGGCCCAGGCCGCGCAGGCGTCGCTGCTTCACGTCTACCTGCGGGACGACGCCACGGGCGCCGACATCCTGTCCTTGATGGACCTGATGGAAGGCAACCCGCGCGTCGTGAGCGTGACATACACGACGAAGCAGGAGGCGCTGCAGCGCGCGAAGCTCGTTCCCGGCCTGCCCGACCTGGCGGCCGCCAGCGACAGCAACCCATTTCCCGCGAGCGTCGACGTCCAGGCGAAGCGGATCGACGACGTGGCGGCGATCGACGCGCTGGCGCGCCGGCAGCCCATGGTCGACCCGCAGTACCCGACCTCATACGATCGCGGCGCCTACCAGCGGATTCAGCGCGTGCTCTTCGGGCTTGGCGTGGCCGGGGCCGCGTTCCTCTGCTTGCTGGGCTTCGTCGCCGTCACGGTGACGATGAACAGCATCCGGGCCGCGATCCACGCGCGGCGAGACGAGATCGCGATCATGCAGCTGGTCGGCGCGCCGCGGTGGATGGTGCGCGGCCCGTTCGTGGTCGAAGGCGCGATCACCGGCCTCGTAGCGGGTGCGCTGGCGGGTCTCGTGATGTTCGGGCTGACGTTCCTGGGCATCAGGGCGGCGACCGGACCGTTCCTGCAGTTCGCGCCGGGCGTCACGATCGTCGTCGCCGCGCTGGGCGCGGCGCTGGTTGTCCTGGCTGGAGTAGGCCTCGGCTCGGGCTCTTCGGTGATCAGCCTGCGGAGGCACATGGAGGCGTGAGGGCGGCCGTGATCGCGGTGCTGGTCGCGCTCGTCATCCTGGGCACCGATCGCGCGCCCGCCACCGCCGACAGCACGCCGACAGACCCGCAGCAGCAGCTGCAGCTCATCAACCAGATCCGCCAGCAGCTCGGCAGCAACCTCGCCGACGCCATGGCCGCACAGCAGCAGCTGAGGCAGTCGCTGCAGGACAACGCCGCGCAGCAGGAGGCGGTGCAGGGGAAGATCGACGCCGTCCAGGCGAAGATCGCCGAGCTCGACATGCTGATCGCCGAAGAGCAGCAGCGCGAGGACATCCTTTCGGCCCGCATCGACGCCGAACGCGCGCAGCTCAGGCAGCTGGCCCGCGCGGTCTACGTCTCGCCCGGCTCGGTGCTGGTGGTGCTGGCCGAGTCCCAGAGCTTGAGCGACCTGCTGACCCGCGTCTCTGACCTGAACGTCGCGGGTTCCCGGGCGGCCGAGCTCAAGTCGGCGACCGCCAGCGACCTGGACGAGCTGCAGAAGGTCCGTGACAGGGAGCAGGCGCAGCGCGACGAGCAGGTGAAGCAGCGGGAGCAGCTCGCCGGCCAGCTGGCACAGCTGAAGGTGCTCGAAGCGCAGCAGGAGGACTCGCTGCAGCAGCTTCAGATAAAGATCGGGCAGACCCAGTCCGAGCTGGCGCGCCTGAACACCCAGTCGACGCAGCTCGCGCTCGCCGTGACCAACATGCTCCAGCAGCAGCAGGACGCGATCATCGCCGCGGCCATGCAGTCCGTGTGGACGCAGCTCCAGCTGTGGCTGCAGTCGAACAACGTAGGGCAGATCGCGACCAGCGCCGGCCATTCGACGCAGTACCGCTTCATCTGGCCCGAGCCGCAAGCGCAGATCTCCCAACCCTTCGGTCCCAGCACGTACTGGTTCGAGCCTCCGTACGGCGCGTACCCGCACTTCCACACCGGGATCGACCTGGTCGAGCCGTTCGGCTCGCCGGTGTTCGCGGCGGACGACGGGATCGTCGCCCTGGTCGGCGCCTCGAGCACCGGCTACGGCAACTATGTCGTCATCGCGCATGCCGGTGGCCTCGACACGCTGTACGGCCACCTGTCCACCTCGCTGGTGCACGTCGGCCAGCAGGTCACTCAGGGCACCGTTGTCGGGCTCGAGGGCTCGAGCGGAAACTCCACCGGAGCCCACCTGCATTTCGAGCTCCGGATCAACCAGCGGCCGGTCGACCCGACGCCTTACCTCCCGCCCGGAGCGCCGTCGCCGTTCCGCGGCTGACGCCGGCGCTCTAGCGCGGCAGGCGCGCCTTCCTCAGGTTCACGCGGTCGCCGACGAGCGGCACGCCCTCGCGACGGAGGAGCTCCAGCTGCCGCCGGCCCTTGGCGACGCTGCCGTCGCCTCGTACCACGCGGTGCCAGGGCAGGCCGCTCGCGCCGGACAGCACGCGTCCGACGAGGCGCGGCGCCGCGGGCTCGATGTCGCCGTAGGTCCGGACGAAGCCGAGCGGGATGGCGCGGATCCGGGCGATGATCCGGGCGGCCCGGTCGTCGGCGGATTCAGGCTTGGGAATCCGTCTCGACGCGCTCGTGAGTGCCATGCCCGCCCATTCTTATAGATTCGATAGGGCCGCATGAGAGAGTTTCTGCGCAACGGAAAGCTGCTGACATTGATGCTCGGCCACCTGACGGTGGACAGCTACGCCGGTGTGCTTCCCGTCCTGTACCCGCTGCTGCTCGGCAAGTTCCAGCTGAACCTCGCGACGGTCGGCCTCGTGGGGCTTGCGTACAGCGGCACGGCGGCGGCCTCTCAGCCGCTCTTCGGGGCGATCGCCGACCGCTTCGGCACACGCCTCACGGGCATCGCGCTGGCCTGGACCGGGCTCACGTTCGCGCTGGTCGGTTTCGTGGACCGGTATCCGCTCCTGCTCGCGATCGCGTGCGCCGCGGGGCTCGGGTCCGGCGCCTTCCACCCGTTCGGGGCCCTCGACGTGCGCGAACTCCTGCCCGCGCGCCGGCGCAGCACCGGCATGTCGATCTATGTGACGGCCGGCACGGTGGGTATCGCGCTCGGCCCCCTGATCGGCATCGCCGTGTTCGGGCTGCTCGGCCCGCGGGGCACCGGCGTGCTGCTCTTCCCCGGCATCGCCACCGGGCTCTACCTGCTGTGGCGGCTGCGGCAGACGGCGGTCACGAGCGGCGCCGCGGAGCGGAAGAGCACGAACCCGATGCCCATCCCGGCTCTCGCGCTCGCCATCGTGATCGGCGTGATGATGTCGCGGACCTGGACCATGCAGGTCTTCCAGTCCTTCACACCCACCTGGTACCACGAGCTGGGATACGGCCCGGCGTTCTACGGCCCGCTCGCCACGGTCCTGGTGCTCTCCAGCGCGGTGGGCATGCTCGGCTGCGGAACGCTCGCCGACCGCTTCGGCCGGCGCGCCGTGATCCTGGTGACGCTCGTCCTGACGATCCCGGCGATCCTGCTCTACACGGGCTTCCCCGGACCCTGGGCGTTCGGCAGCGCGATCCTGATCGGCTTCCTCGCCGCTTCGACGCCGCCGATCCTGATCGTGATGGCCCAGCAGCTGATGGCCCACCGCGCCGGCCTGGCGTCCGGCCTCGTGATGGGCCTCGGCTTCATCACCGGCTCGATCGGCCTTCCGGTCCAGGGCGCGATCGCCGACGCGGTGGGGCTGCGCTACGCCCTGATGGGCAACGTGCTGCTGGTCGCGGCCACCATCGTGCTCGCGTGGTTTCTGCCGACGGAGGAGGAGATGGACCGCTACTCGGCCGGGGTGACCGCGCCGCGGCTCCAGGCGGAAGCCGCGGCGAAGTGACCGCCTGGCGCCTTGGACAGCCCACGAGATCCAAAGGCGATTTCGGCGCGTTTGCGCAAAGCGCGCGAAATTCGCGCGGGATTTGGCTCGTTTGGCGCAAAGCGCGCGCAGATAATGGGGCCAGATGACGGGAGCCGGCGTCGTTTTCATCACGACCTTCCTCGCGTCGGCCGTCGAGGCGATCGAGATGGTCACGATCGTCGTCGGGGTCGGCGTGACTCGCGGGTGGCGCTCGACACTGCTCGGCGCCGCCGCGGGCTTCGTGGTCCTCGCGATCGTCGTGACGGTGCTCGGAGCGGCCCTGGCCGCGGTCCCCATCGGAGCGCTGCGCACGCTGGTCGGCGCGTTGCTGCTCTTGTTCGGCCTGCAGTGGTACCGCAAGGGCATCGTGCGCGTGGCGGCGAACGGCCTCGCCGGATACCACCCGTCGGAGGCCGATGACGACGAGCGGGCGCCCGAGTCCGGGATCGACTGGACGGCCTTCGTCCTCTCGTTCAAGGGCGTGCTGCTCGAGGGGCTCGAGGTCGCGCTCATCGTCGTCTCGTTCGGGGCCACGGCGCGCCAGCTCGGACCGGCGATCGTCGCGGGCGCCGGCGCGATCGTCGTGATCGGCGGGCTCGGGCTCGCTGTCCATCCTCTCGTGGGACGGATTCCGCGCAGCCTGCTGCAGCTCGTAGTTGGGACGCTGCTCACCTCCTTCGGCACGTTCTGGGCGCTCGAGGGCCTGGGCGTCGACTGGCCGCAGAGCGATCTCGACATCCCCGTGCTGCTCGTGTTCTACGGCCTCTGCGCGGCCGGCTTCATCGGGCTTGCCCGACGAGCAAAGCGCTCTGCGATGGAGCCCGCGCCGTCGTGAAGGTCGTCGATGTGGTGAAAGGCGCGGCGCTTTTCCTCTACCGGTTCGTCGCTGGAGACGACCCTGTGGTCGCGGCGGTCATGCTCGTCGCCCTCGCTGCCACCGCCTTCGCCGTGGCCGGACGCCTGAACGCGTGGTGGCTGGTCCCTCCCGTGGCGGTGGTCATGACAGGCGTTAGCCTTTGGCGCAGAGGTGCCATCCGCCGCGGCTGACCGCAGAGCCGGGCCTCTGCGGCCGGCACGCCTCGCCACCGCGCCGGCGCCGTGGTGAGGTAGCGCTCGAGATGGCGTCGGAATGACCCTACGCGGATCGCGATTCTCATAGGTGTGATGACTCGTACAGACCTCGAGGAGTTCCGCTCCGAGAAGGACCATGTGTTCGCGCACGACCCGCGGTCGCCGCTGAGTCCCGCGCAGCGGAGGACCTTCGATGGTCTGGCCTACTACCCCGAGAATCCCGCCCTCGTGATCACCGCGAAGGTGGAGCGATCGGCTGACGCGAAGACCGTTCGCATCCTCACCACGAAGGGCCGGGAGCAGGTCTACCACGCGTATGGGGTGGTGGAGTTCAGCCTCGAGGGGCGCCCCGCACGGCTGACCCTCTACGCGTCCGACGGCTCGCCGTCGCTGTTCGTGCCGTTTCGCGACGCGACGTCGCGCGACGAAACGTATGGAGGCGGTCGTTATCTGGAGGTCGATCCGCACGGCGACGACGAGGTGATTCTCGATTTCAACTACGCCTACAACCCCTACTGCGCGTACAGCTCCCAGTGGGAATGCCCCGTCCCTCCGGCCGAGAACTGGCTTTCGCTCCCCATCCGCGCGGGTGAGAAGCGATTTCCAGGCGTGGAGGAGCAGTGACCGTGGAGGCGGCAACCACGGCGATCGTGTACGGCACCAAGAGCTGCAGCGACTGCGTGCTCGCCAAGCGCACGCTGGACGCGCTCGGTGTGCCATATCAGTGGATCGACCTCGGCGTCCGTCCCGACGTGGTGGCGCACGTGCTGGCGATCAACGGGGGCAGCCACTCGGTGCCGACCGTCGTGCTCTCCGACGGCAGCGTGCTCGTAGAACCCAGCGCCGCTGAGCTGCGTGGCGCGGTGACGCGGGCCAGGCAGGGGGATTGAGCCCGCGACCGCTTTCCGGACGAGGGCAAAGCGAGCTACGTCATAGACATGACGGCCTTTGCCGCGCGACAATGCCGGCGTCGTCAACCGAACATCCCCTGGTGGAATCCCGATCCCCGATGAACGCGGCCCGCTGGGCACCGACGCGATCATCGAGGCCGTCACGAAGCAGATCGCCGAGTCCCTGACGGCCGGCGAGGTGGAGCCTGCCGCTGTCGCGAGCGGGGTGATCTCGACGTTGAGCGCCCTCGTTCCGGGCATGTGGGTGCTGACGGTCATGAAACGAGACCCGGCGCAACTGCGCGTCTTCGTCGCCGATGGCGAGGCGCCCGCGCTGAAGCGGTATGTCGAGAGCTATCTCGCCGCCCTCTATCAGCCAGGCGAGGCCGACACGGTCGGTGTCTCGCAGAGCGTCATCGAGCAGCGTGGCGCTGTGGTCATGCCGAACCTGACTCTAGAGGAGTACCTGTCGCTGGTCAGCCCTCGGGGGCAGGCCTACATCCGTCAGCACCCGTTCCCCATCCCGGTCGAGTCCGTCAACGTGCTGGTGGTGCCGATGAGCACGCTCGGGGCGGTGATCGGCACGCTGGGCCACATCGACTTCGACAGCGCGCACGGCCTCGACTCCCGCGACGTGGTGTGGATGCAGCGGGTGGCCGACCGCACGGCGCTCGCCGTGGGGCTGGCCGAGCTGAACCAGACGACGACGACCCGCCAGGCGCGCTTGGCGGCGCTGAGCGTCGTCGCCTCGATGGTCGGATCCACACGAGAGGTTCGCTCGACCCTTGACCTGGTGCTCGAGCAGCTGCGCGGCAAAGTCCAGATCGACGCGGCCGACGCCCTCGTCCTCGACCGGGCGACCGCCGAGCTGGTGGTCACCTCGAGCCTCGGATTTCACGCCACCGCGACGCTGGCGACGCGCTTCATGGTGCCCCAAGAGCTTTGGATCCTTCCGCGCGACGAGCTGCGGAGCGGCGCGCAGAGCGTGGATCTGATCCGGCGATCGGG
This sequence comes from uncultured Actinomycetes bacterium, assembly GCA_964640005.1. GTDB lineage: Bacteria > Chloroflexota > Dormibacteria > Dormibacterales > Dormibacteraceae > CAZHAC01. The sequence goes on from CAZXGB010000001.1 coordinate 180,727, forward strand.
CCGGCGCCCTCTCTTCATCCGCGAGGGATTCCAGGCCTACCGGTTCGTCCCGATGATGGGCGAGTCCATGCTGCTCGGTGCCATCGAGCTGTTCGGCCGCTCGGAGCTCAAGCTGGACGGTGAGTCGATCGCGTTCGTCGAGGCGCTGGCCGCGCTCGGCGCCCTGGCGGTGGAGCGCGCGGCAGGGCCGCCGACGGCCGGCAAGGAAGTCGCCGCCGGCGCGCTGCCTGACCGTCCGCCGTTCTCCGAGCGAGAGCAGGCGATCCTCCGGCTGCTGCTCGCGGGGTCGACGAACCAGGAGATCGCCGACGGCCTGCACCTGAGTCGCAACACGGTCAAGTTTCACCTGCGCAAGCTGCTGGACAAGGCGGGCGTGTCGAATCGAACTGAGCTCGCTTCCCGGGTCTCCGAGTTCCGGTGGCTCGAGCCGGCGCCCTGACCTCTTGGCCGCTCAGTCGCCCAGCCAGGCGATCGCTTCCTCAAGGTCGTCGAAGTACGCAACGTCGAAGGCGGACCGCGGAGTCTCGCCCGTGCGCTGCCGGAGATGGGCTGCGGCCAGGTCGCTCACCGGCAGCACGATCGCGAACTTCTTCAGCCCGGCGGCGGCTGCTCGGGGGATCCAGTCGCGGTTCGCGCGTTCCTGGTCGGCCACGTTCAGCACGCGCTGCCGCCGGCAGTCGGCCAGCAGCCGGCTGCACTGGTGTTCCGCCAGCGCTTTGACCTCGGCGTCGAGCAGAGAGGCGAACTCGCTCGAGTTGGCCCAGCCCTCCCAGGCGACGTGGACGAGCTGATGCTCGTCGTCCCAGCGGACCGACGCGATCCCAGGCAGGGAGAAATAGGTCGGGGAGGTCATCGTCCCAGTCGTCGCGGCACTGTCAGACCGGACGATATTAACCACCCATCCGGGTGGTTGAGCCCGTCTGGAGATGGATCGCTCACGCCCTACTGCCGCCGCCCGTTCGGGTCGGCGCCGGCGCCGTTCACCACCCCCGCCCGCGGCGCTTGCTCGACCCGCTCGATCGGCACGGTGGGGCGGCCGGCCGGAAGGGGGAGGAAGATCCTGAACTCGGAACCCTGGCCGACCGTGCTCTCGACCGAGATCTTGCCGCCGAGCATCTCGACGATCTGACGCGCGATGGCCAGGCCGAGGCCGGTGCCGATGATCTTGCCGGCGTGCTTGTCCTCGTAGCGCTCGTAACGGCCGAAGAGCCGGCTGATGAACTCGTGGGGGATTCCACGTCCGTGGTCGAGGACCGAGAGCTCGACCCCTGAGCTCAGGGTCCGGGTGGAGACCACGATGTCGCCCCCGTTGGGTGAATACTTGATGGCGTTGTTCAGCAGGTTGGCGATCACCTGGGTGACGCGGTCCTCGTCGCCGAGCACCTGATGAAGGCCGGGTTGGAAGCTCGTCTCGATGTGGTGGATCGAGGTCGACACGCGGGCGCGCTCCACGGCCGCGGCGGCGAGCTCGTTCAGATCCAGCAGGCGCAGGTCGAGCCGGCTCTTGCCGGCTTCGAGCCGGTCGAAGTCGAGCATCTCCGTGATCATGCGGCTCAGTCGCTCGGCGTCCCGGTTGATCTCATCCGCCAGCGCACGCACCTCAGAAAGATCCGAGACCTGGTCGCGCAGCAGCTCGCTGAAGCCCTGGATCCCGACCAGGCCGGTGCGGAACTCGTGGCTGACGACCGATACGAACTCGCTCTTCAGCCGGTTGAGCTCCTCCAGCTGGGCGAGGTTGGCGACCGCCGTCTCCTCCGCCTCGCGGCGCGCCGTCACGTCGTCGAACAGGGCCATGTAGTAGTCGACCGATCCGTCAGCCCTCCGGATTGCGGTCACGCTCCAGTGCAGCCAGAACTCGCTGCCGTCCGCGCGCCGCGCCTGGAACTCGCTCACGTACGTCTCCTCGGCCCCGGGGTCATCAAAGGCGTCAAGCACGCGCTGGGCGTAATCGGCGTCGATGAAGGCATCCAGCGGCGCGCCGGTCAGGGCCCCGGCAGGCGCATGGAGGATGCCGTACAGGCGCGGGTTGGCGTCGATGATCCGCCGGTCGGTGGAGATTCCGGCCAGGCCCTGCGGTGCGTGCTCGACGATCTGCTTGAGCATCATGTCCCGCTGCAGCACCCCGGACTCCGCCTGACGCGCGTGCCGCAGCAGCTCGTCGGTCTCGCGGTGGCGCAGGGCCTGGCCGGCGATCAGCACCACGAGCAGGCCCGCGCCGGGGACTACGACCCAATCGGCCAGCCGGCCGTTCGCCAGCCACACGAAGACGGCGATGGCCACCACCGTCGAGATGCCGGCGTAGCGCAGCATCAGCTGCC
>CAZXGB010000002.1:0-73484 GCA_964640005.1 uncultured Actinomycetes bacterium
TCTGCCATGTAGGGCTCGTCCTCGACGACCAACACGCGCATGCCCCCGGATCCTATGAGGCGGCGCATATCGTCTGCGTAAGGACGCTTCTCACTCGCGGTGCTCAGCGGCGTTAGGCCCTTTCCCTGTAGGGTGAGTTCTTGGCAAGACGTCACTCACCATCACCGATTCGCCGATCTCCGCGCCGCAGCTCACGTCCTGCCCGTCCGCCCGAGCCCGAAAAGGAGGCGGCTGTCGTATTGGACGGCGTCGTCAGCCAGGCGCTCCCGAACGTGATGTTCGAGGTCGAGGTGGAAGGCGGACACAAGCTGATCGCGTATGCCGCCGGCCGCATGCGTCGCTATCGCATCCGGATCACTCCAGGAGACCGGATCCGCGTCGAGCTGTCGCCTTACGACCTCGACCGCGGCCGCATCGTCTACCGCTACCGCGACTAGCTTGGCGGCCGGCGAGCCGCGACGAAGGGGCGCGATCAGGCGCCAGATCGGCGCTCGCGGCTCGCCAGCACCTCGTTGAATGCCGTGGCGAGCACCACATAGGCGACGCGCTCGGCCCCCCTGCCTGAGGTCGAGCGGTCGCCAGCGGCTGCTCGGAGGGCGGACGCGGAGGCGCGCAGCTGGTCGATGTCGTCATGCGCGAGCTCGATCACCTCGGTTCGCGCCACCGCCAGGAACTCCTCCGCGAGTCGAAGCGCCCTCTCCGTTACTACATCATGTTCCATGACTCTCTCCTCAGCCCTCAAATCGCCGCCGCCCGCGCTCGGCGCAGCGGCGCGCCGACCTCGTGGAGAAACCCGAGGATCTCGCGGTACGACTGGACGATGGACGTCTCGTGGTAGCTGACACCGACCTCCGCGCAGAACTGCCGGACGATGACGTGTGCAGCGCGCAAGTTGCAGCGGGGCATCGTCGGAAACAGGTGATGCTCGATCTGATAGTTGAGTCCGCCATACAGGAAGTCGGTCACGCGGTGGGAGCGGACGTTGCGAGAGGTGAGCACCTGCGAGCGGAGGAAATCCGGCCGCTCGCCCCCCACAATCTGCGTCATGCCCTTGTGGTTCGGAGCGAAGACGCAAGCCATATAGAAGCCGCCGATGCACTTGTGGATGACGATTGCGGCGACCGCCCACCAAGGGCCGACCAGAGATACCAGGAGGGTCAGATAGAGCCCCAAGTGCAGCAGCAGCACGGCTGCCTCGACAGCCGCGGCGCGTGATCGTTCGACGATCAGAAAGCGGATCGTGGCGGCGTGCATCGCCCACGCGAGGCCGAGCAGCAACGGGAAGAAGAAGAAGGCCTGATGAGCCGCAATGAGGCGCGGGATCCCACGCTTCGCCATCGCCTGGGCAGTCGAGTAGCTGACCATCCCGACCTTGATGTCGGGGTCGAGGTCGACGTGGTTAGGGTTGCCGTGATGCCGGTTGTGCTTGTCGACCCACCACCGGTAGCTCATCCCAAGCAGAAGGTTGCCGGTCAGGAACCCGACGGCGAGGTTGAGAGTGCGTGCGGCGAACATCTGCCGATGCCCTGCGTCGTGCAACTGGAAACCGAGCTGACCCGACACGAAACCCAGGCCGGCAGCGACGAGCCCGATGACCCACGGTTGGTGGAACACCGCCAGGAGGGCGAACAGTGCGGCGAACGCCAGAACGTTGCCGACGGCCAGAGCGATGTAGTAACCCGGCCTGGGGAGAAGCAGACCTGCGTCCCGCACGCGGCGCTTCAGCTGCGCGTACTCGTCGGTCGTCGCGGTGCGACTGGTGATCGGTAGTGAAGGGGCGCGAGTGCCGATGGCAGGATCCTCCGAATGCGATGAGCGGCTGGTAATCCTGCGGTGGCGGGACACGGGCCTGGGCACGCAACGTCAGCAGCGTTGGCTTGCTCGTCGTCACGTGGCGCGACTGCGCCGAAGCCAGCCTAGCACCTGAGTGGAAAACGGCGGACGGCATCGCTTGAGTCGACACGGCGCGGTTCCTCGGTGCGCGCCAGCGCCCTTACTATCGACCCTTAGGCCCGGATCCTACCCGCCCCCACGGAGATTCTTACCGCTCTTTGTCGACCGACCCTGGGAGTCGGATCCCGTCACTGACCGGTAGTGCGACTGCGTGCTCCTTTCCAGGTCGTCCGCTGCCTTGTAGCGATCCTTCTCGGCGTCTGTTGGTTCATTGCTTCGGGACAGCAGCCGGCGCAAAAGTTTCCGTAGTCGCATCCGCATCGAGTATGAACCCTTTATCCCTCAACACATCCGCGCTCTCGGTGCCTCGGCACAGCAAGAAACACGCAAGGCGCAGCGTTCGTCGCCGTTAGACCGCTCGTCGGCCGGCGCTGAATGGCGCCGGAGAGACCTTTCATGGCGGCGGAGGCAGGAGCGATCGAGACAGCCCTTGTAAACCGTGACCGAGCAGTGCCGCGCCCCGGCGGTCAGGTGGCGCGCTGGCAGGGGCCGACGCAGCACGAGGTCGCCATCGCTCCTCGCTCGCGCTGGTCGCTCGCCCGCCGGATGAGCCTGATGCTGGCGGCGCTGGTGATGGTGGTGGTCGCCGATGTCGCGATCGTCAGCATCGCCGAGGCGTCCGCCAATGCCGCCCACGCGACGGCGCTGGCCGGCAAGCAGACGAGCTCTGACGTTGCAGGCCTGCAACTGGACATGCAGCGCCAGCAATCCGCGCTCCTCGGCTACGAGACGACTCGCGACCAGATCTACCTGAACGACCTGACCGCCGCCCGCGCTGATGGTCGCCGGATCCTCAGCCATCTCAAGAGCGACCCCCTGGACAGCCGGGAGGATACCTATGTGAGCCAGCTCGAAGGTGGCTCCGCAAGCTGGCAGGCATGGGCCGACAAGCGGCGCCAGGTCATCGCGAGCAGCAAGCCGGGCGCGGCGGTGGACCCGGTGGACGCGGAGACCGGTGCGCTGCTCATGGAGTCGTTCAACCGCAGCGCGATCGTCTTCCAGAACTACAGCGACACTCGGGCCGCACAGGCCAGCGACCTGGCTGCCCAGAGATCGGCCCTCATCGGCAGGGTAACGCTGGCCACCGGCGGTCTGAGCCTCCTCATCGTCGTCCTCCTGGCGATCGCATTCTTCCGCCAGACTCTCCGGCCGGTACGTGACCTGGTCCGGGCCGCCGTCGACCTCGCCAACGGTCAGATCGCGAGCGTGCCCTGGACGGCGCGCCGCGACGAGATGGGGCAGCTGGCCAAGGCGCTGGCGGCCTGGAGCCGCGCCTCCGCAGAGCGGATGGCGCTCGCGCGGACGATGTCGGAGACCAGCACCACGGCAGACGTCAACCACTTGCTGGCGATGGCGACGGCGCGCCTGCAGGAGGAGCTGGCCGCGGCCCAGATCGTGGCGGTCCTCGGCCTCGGCTCTCAGTGGCGTGTTGTCGCGGCCTCGCCGCGGCCGTACTGCGCGGGCACGCTGCTGGCGCGGTCTCCCGAGGCCGACGCGCTGCGAGCCGGCCGGATGCTGTCCGGTGACCTGCGCACGCTCGAGTGCGATCCCGAGCTTCGCGCGTGGGTACACGGCAGCGACCTCGGCCCCGTTCTCTCGATGCCGCTCGTCAGTGGCGGCCAGGTGCTGGGCGTGATCTCGGCGATCCGGCGCATCAACCAGCCGCAATTCGGCGCGCTCGACGACCAGCTGGCCGACATCATCGTGCCACCGCTGTCGGCGGCGATTCACGTGGCGCTTCTGCGGGCCGAACTTGAAAGCGCTTCCGAGCGCCGGCGGCCGGACGTCGCAGAGCGAAGCGGACGCTTCGCCTGAGGGCAGTCTCGAGCAGTCGCTAAGGCCGGCCGATCAGCGCCGAGAAGTCCCTGTGGTCCTTGCTTCTGACCGCGAACACGCAGTCGCCCGTCCCGGTTTTCGCGCCGCACTCGAGCTCGGTCACGCGCCAGCCGTTCAACAGGCCATGCCGTCGCAGCAGCGCCTCGTAGGCGCCGACCAAAAACGAGCAGGCGGCGGCCGGCCGCGATCCCGTCGAGGCGAACAGGTTCGAGTAATGGATCACCCAGACCTGCCCGGCATCCAGTGGCTGCACGACGTGTAGCCGCTCGCCCCGCACGTCATCGAACGCCTCGGCGAAGCTGGTCAGGACGTCGACCATCGCCGTCCGGCGGCTGAGGAGCTTGCGCCGGACCGGGACGGGCTGCCACGCTCCGTCGACCGCCGAAGCCAGCTCGAGCATCGCGTGCGGACCGGTGAAGAGGCCCTCGATCGCTTCGATCAGCGAGTTGACCTGGCCGAACGGGGTGCCATGGTCGGCGTTGGTGGCCGGGTCGCGGTTCAGGTATTCCGGCATCCCGGCCGCACGCACGACCTCTGGCCAGCGAGGACCCGAGAGGGTGCGAGCGCTGCTCACGAGGATGCTGAAGAAGGAGTTCCGAACATAGCCGCGGCGGGCGACCAGGCGCGAGAGCCCAAGGTGCTGCAGGAGCGAGGTCACGGTCCCGGGGGTATCGGTGGGCGTTGTGGGCGATGGGAATCGAAGCGCGTACGCGGCCGGCAGCGGTGTGTTCGGTGTCGGGATCGGCGGCAGGGGAGGGGTGACCAGGGTCGAAGTCGGCGTGGCGGGCACCGGTGTCGCCTCCCAGGCGCGGACCGGTGGTGTGGCGTGCAAGACCGGGCCGGAGGCGCGGAAGGGTACTCGGGCGAGCATGTCAACGGCCTCTTTGATCGACCGTGGACGGTCGTCCGGACGTTTTGCGAGCATCATCTCGAGCACGTCGTCCAGCTCGCGTGGGAGCGCCGGGTTTACGCGCGAGGGCGGCACGTGGGGCTCGGTGACGGTGGCCATCACGACCTGGAGGGACGTCAGCCCTTCGAACGGCCGGCGGCCGGCCAGCATCTCGTAGATGACCACGCCGAACGCGAAGATGTCGGCCCGATGGTCGACGCGCCCCCCGTTCGCCTGCTCGGGAGCCATGTAGCCGGGGGTGCCGAGCGCCAGCCCGTAGAGAGTCTGCGGCGAAGCCGGCGTGCTGTCGCGGGCGAGACCGAAGTCGGCGAGCAGATGGCGCCCGTCGCGGTGCACCAGGATGTTGCTCGGTTTGACATCCCGGTGCACAACGCCGGCGTGGTTGGCGTGCTCGAGGGCGGCCCCGATGTCGCTGACCACGCTCCACGCGACGTCTGCGGGCATCGCTCCCTGGGCGATCCGCTCGCGCATCGTGCCGCCTGTTACGAGGGGCATGGTCAGGAAGGTCACGCCATCCTCGGTACCGAAGTCGAACAGGGGCAGGATGTTCGGATGATCGAGGTGCGCGATCGTCTGCGCCTCGTGAAGAAAGCGCTGGTGGTAATCGGGGAGGTGGCTTTGCGGCTCGAGCACCTTGAGCGCGACGTCGCGCCCAAGCGGCTGCTGGACAGCTCGGAAGACGGTCGACATCCCGCCCTCGCCCAGCTTCTCGAGAACGTCATAGGCGCCGATGCGCCTCCCGCTAATGGCCCTCATGCCCCCGTCCATATACGTCCGACGTGGGCGGCGACCGGTTCTTGCGCGCGCGCACGACCGCCATTAATGGATTCGCACGTGACGGCGGCTCGGCCAGCAGGGCTTGCTGGGTGGCTTTGCTGCCGTCCGAATGGCCCGGAGGGACGCTGAGAGCTATCCTCCTCCCACGGACAGCGGAGTCGGTCGGTGCCGGTAGAGGCTGCGGTGCAGATCACTCTCGGGACGACAGCCGGAGATGTCCGGAGAGGGCCTGTCGTCGCCATGTTCCTGGCCCTGCTCTGCACCTTCCTAGTCACCCGCTTCATCACTCGCCGAATCCGGTCGGGCACGAAATCGCTCAAGAACTGGGAGATCGGTGGTGTCCATGTCCACCACCAGGTGTTCGGGGTGATCGCCGTATTGGTCGCCGGCTCGCTGGAGTTCGCATATCAGCCCGGACAGCCCTGGGCCAGCGTCCTGGGCGCGCTCTTCGGCGCCGGAGCCAGCCTGACCCTGGACGAGTTCGCTCTCTGGCTCTATCTCGACGACGTGTACTGGTCTCCGGAGGGCCGGAAGTCGATCGACGCCGTGTTCGTGGCGATCGCGATCACCGCGCTCATGGTCCTCGGCGTCGCGCCTCTGGACGTTTCCAGTTGGCAGCACCAAGTCCTGGCCTTCGTCGCGCTGGTCCTGGTTGTCAACTTGGGATTCAGCGTCCTCACCATGCTCAAGGGCAAACCTGTCATGGGGATCCTCAGCCTCTTCGTGCCCGCCCTCGCCATCGTTGGCTCCATCCGCCTCGCCAAGCCGACCTCCCCCTGGGCCAGGTGGCGGTACCCCGAAGGTTCGCCTAAGCTCGCTCGGTCACAGAGCCGGTTCGGCCCGGAGTATGAGCAGCGGTGGAATCGCGTACGTGATCTATTCGGAGGTTCGCCCTCTCTCCACTCCTAAGAGGGCGGCCGGTCGCCCGTCAGACCGTGCCACTGAGCTAGCTGGTGATCATCCGCTCGGACGGCTGCCAGCGCGCTGCCAGTCCGAACAGAATCAGCACGTCGATCGTCAGCGCGAACACGGACCAGAAGGGATATACGGGCAGCGCCAGCAGGTGGGAGAAAGCGCTCATGCTGGCGACGACGATGCCGAACCAGCGTGCCCAGGACCGACCCGCGATCAGGGCGTAGCCGGCAGCCGCCAGCAAGACGCCAACGCCTATCCAGACCAGCGACCAGGCCCACAATGGCCCGAAGGCAGCGGTTCCGACGAACCAGGTCGAACGAAAGAGCCCGAAGAAGCCCTCGAAGATGTTCCAGATGCCGATGAAGATGAACATGATCGCGGCGAACATCACCCAGCCGCTTTGCTCTGCTGGAATCGTGTCAGTTCCGGCCTGGGACGGGTTTACCGAACCTCTGTCAATCGTGGACATGCATCAACCTCCTTGCTCGACTTCTCGCGAGCGGGCTTAAAGGGACGGGCTGCACACCGCAAGCCGCCACCGTGCGATCGTATGAGTCGCCGCGACCACCACCCGCCGCGGTCTTCGCCAACCCTCTACAAATAGCTGGACTGAAATGCGCCCGCTCACTGCTCAAAGGCGGCAGTCTCGGGTCGCCGCGTAGTCCCAGCGGCCAGCCTCGTCGATCACCTCCCGCTCGACGCCGAACTCCGCCAGCACCCCGGTGCGTGCGGAGTCGGCAAGCGCCAGCAGCGGTACCCCGTAGCCGGCAGCCAACTCGCTGAGCATCTCGCGGTCGGGTGGCCGGTGCTCGAGACGGCGCGCTGGCGGGATGCCGCGCAACCTCGAGCGCAGCCTTCCGATCCAGCTCTGGGATGGCGCGAAGGGTTTCCCGATCACGTCTTCGAAAAGACAGAGCAGACGGGCTCGCTCGCTCCGAAATCCCTCGTGCCCGTGCACCGCCACCTGCCCCCAACCGACCACGAGCCCCATGACAAGCGGGTTCAGCCGAGCCAGCCGGCCGGCCATTGCCGCGCACGCGCTCGGTGTCTTGAGGGCCCAGAAGCCGCAGCTGCACAGCTGACCCGGCGACTCCGTGCACGCGGTCAGCGGTGCTTGTAAACACTCGGCCTGGTTCGCTCCGGTGTCCCAGATGTAGTCGACGCGAAGCGACTGGAGACCCCTACCGCGTACGCGCCAAATCCTCCATCCGATCAGCGGCTCCGGGCTGGCCCATGACTGCAGCACTTCGTCTCGCCTCGGCCGTGCGCTACAAACCGGCGAGAAGCTTGGCCTTGGCGGTGGCGAACTCCTCGTCTGTCAAGACACCGCTCTTGTGCAGGTCGGCGTACTTCTGCAGCTGGGCCAGGGTCGGATCCTCTGCCGGTTCCGCCGTGGTGGGCGCAGGTTGCCCTGCCGCGGCCTGCATGCCCGCCTGATACGCCTGCTGCTGGGCGTCGTACTGCGCCTGCTGTTCCGCCGCCTGTCGCTGCGCGGCGTTGGCCGCCATTCGCGTTCCGGCATATGAGGCGCCACCGACCACGGCAGCCCTGGTCGCCATCCTCATGAGCGGTCGCCTGCGGATCATGCCGGCTCCCCCTCTCGCCCCTCGGGAGTGAAGTCGATGCCAAGCGCGAGTGCGAGCTCAGGCGCGGCAGCAACCGTCCGCGCCATGCCGATCGTCGGTGCGAGGGCAATTAGAACACCCGTGATTTCGGCCGGCGTGACGCCGGCTTGGCGGGCAAGGTCGACCTGCCAGATGAATGACGCCGGCGCCGCGTCCTGTGCAATCAGAGCGGCGATCTTCACGAGGGCATACGTCCTGAGGTCCAGACCCGATGCCTCGATGTTGTTCTCCTGCATCTGGAGCAGGCTCTCGATCACATCGTCCCTTCGCGAGACCGCTTTCAGCGTCTGTTCGTGATCCTGAATTGTTGCCATCAGGTTTCCTTCGTCTCCCATTCAAGTGGTCGCCTTCTGACGGCCGTCGGGGGGCCGAATTGCGTCCTGTGCCGGCCGAGCTCGCACATCGTTTCCAGTAGAGCCTTCATCCGCGTCCACCGGCGTCCTGAGACATGCCGAGCTGGACAAAAACCTGCACGCACCTCGAAATCCCAGCTGACTCGTGCGCCGAGGGGGCGTGCGCTCACGCCGTGGGGAAGGGTCGTGCCGACACACGCTGAAAAACGCGGGTGCGCCCCATTGAACCGGGAGGCATGTGATGAGACGGTCCGGAAGTGCCGGTCGCTGGTCTTGCCACGAGTGTGGGAACTCCGCGCCTCGCTGCATCGCGCGATCGTTGCACTACCCGTCACCTGCAGGTTCCTCAATTCGCAGACGCGCTGACCGCCGGTGAGGAGGCGACCGCCATGGAGGTGGCGCGCCATGCGCTGCGGCATTCCGGGAGTCGGGTCACGGTATTCGCCGATCTCGTGCAGCCCGCCATGCGGCTCCTCGGCGAGCGCTGGTACGCAGGATCGATCCGTTCCGAGGAGGAGAGACGCGCGTGCGAGATTGCCGCTCGGGTTGGTGAAGCCCTCGACCCGACGCCCGCGCCGGAGGCGGTCTCCGAGGGCAGCACCTGTCTGCTCGCCACGCTGGCTGGGGAGAGGCACGTGCTGGGCCTCGGCCTGCTCGGTCGCGCACTCGAAGACGATGGGTGGCGGGTGGTGGTGGTGATCGGCGTGACACCCCAGGCGTTGCTCGAGTCGGTGGGTGCCATCCGCCCGAGCTGGGTTGGGTTGTCAGCGTCGTTTCTGGACTCGGCGAACCTGGCAAGCGACGTGATCGGCGCCATTCGCCAGCTGCATGTTCCGGTTCTGGTCGGCGGCCAGGCCTTCAACCGTCTTCCCGAGCTCTGGAGGCGAGCCGGTGCGACTGGCTACGGTTTGGATGCGCGGGTTGGTGTGGTGATGGCCAGGAGGTTTGCCACGCGCGTGTCACGGGTTCCGGCAACCTCGCGCCCGCGCTGTCTCCCACTTGTGGTCGCGGGCGAGAACTCATCCGTCGCTGGTTGAGGCGGGGCCGCCCTGACCCCTTGAAGGTGTTGTGGGAGGCATGGAAGGCGCCGCAAACGCGAAGAACGCCGGGCTGCCCGCCGAACCGATCACGTTCTCGATCGGCGAGGTGGCCGAGATGGTCGGCGTCTCCGCGCATGTGATTCGCGCCTGGGAACGCCGTTACAACGCGGTGAGGCCGGTCCGGACACCAAGCAATCAGCGGCGGTACACGCCAGAAGATGTCGAGAGCCTCATCCGCATGAAGGACGCGGCGCGGGTCGACGGCCTTTCACTTCGGCTGGCCGCGGTTGAGCAGGAGACGGGCCATCTCGCCGGCGTCCTCTCTCTGTCCATGGCAGCCAGCGTGGACGAAACCTCGGCATATGAGCCAGATGCCTGGCGTGCGGTCGCCGACCTACTTCCACAGTTGATCCTCGTTATCGACAGCCGCGGTCGGATTGTGGACGCCAACATGGCCGTCGCTCGGGCGGCGGACATGGTTCGAAGCCGGCTTCAGGGCGTGTCCTTCGTCGACATGGTTGACCCCTACGACCGCGAAAAGGCCGTCACGGTCTACCGATCTCCTGCTCTTGAGCGGCGGGGCTGGGACCTGAACCTCAGGATGCGGAGGCTCGCCCGCCTCCACAGCTTTGACTGCTGGTCGGTCACGTCGAGGGGGCAGCGCCTGACGATCCTGGTTGGCCGCGACGTCTCAGCGCCGCCTCCAGATCTCGGGTCTCGACCGTCCGTGCTTCCTGACCAATGAGAGCCACCATCAGCGTTCCCTGGTGGGCGATGGGCCAGCAGTCGAAATCCAGGCTGCGCTCTCCACGCCGGGTCGACAGCCGAAGGGGCAGATTGCGTCTTTGTTGGAGAGGAGTGCGAGTGATCGACTCACAGCGCTCGCGGTCCTCGCGGCGCACGTAGCTGGATAAGTGGCGGCTTCTCAGCGCACGGCGCTCGACACCCAGCTTCTTGGCGGCCCCTTCGTTGGCGTCCAGAACACGTCCGCTCAAGTCCAGAAGGAGGATCGGTCGGTCGAAGAGGTCGACCACGAACCTCCAAACCATGTCGTCTTCGACGGGGGTTGCGGCGGCGTCGCGGTTGCGAACCGGCTCTCGTGTCGCGTCATCGGCTGCGCGCCGGAGATCGACGCCGGCTTGTGAACTGGCTTCCTTGACCCGTGCCAGGACCTGGAGATCGCCGACTGTGTACCGGCGCTGATTAGTCCGAGTGCGGCGGGGCCGCAGGATGCCGTATCGGCGTTCCCACGCCCGAAGGGTGGGTGGGGAGATCCCGAGGATCGCCGCCGCTTCGCCAATCGAAAAGGCGTCGGGGACAGGCACCAACCACCACACTATTCCCTTCGCCACCAGAGTGAGCCTTTTGTCTAACTCGCTACGACACTCGACGAAAAGGGCTGAACGGCGCGGCCTAGAGTAAACCCGCCACGGTTAGGGCACCAGCAGCCGGCGCTGCCACATCACCGCAATCGATCCTCTTACCTCTCGCCCTCGCGCAGTTCGTCGCGAGCTATGCGGCCACGAACATGAACGTCGCCGTCAGCGCTATAGCGCACGACCTGGGAACGACGGTTATAGGTGTTCAAATCGCTATCACCCTGTTCACGCTGACGATGGCGGCGCTCATGATCCCAGGCAGCAAGCTGACGGACATTTGGGGTCGAAGAACGTGCTTCAGGGTCGGGCTGCTCGTATACGGGATCGGCGCGCTGCTGGCCGCACTGGCTCCCGGTATGGCAGCGCTTATCACGGGCTACTCGCTGCTTGAAGGCGTCGGCTCAGCGCTGATGATCCCGCCCATCTACATCCTGGTCACCGTGCACACCCACGACCTCGCCACGCGCGCCAAGGCGCTGGGCGTCATCAGCGCAGCCGCCGGGCTCGGCGCGGCTACCGGACCCCTGGTGGGTGGACTTGTGACGTCAGCGATCAGCTGGCGAGCATCTTTCATACTGCAGGTCCTGATCGTGGCGAGCATCATCGTGCTCAGCCGCCGAATCGCCGACCAACAGGCGGAGGGGCCTCACCCGCGCTTCGATTTTCTCGGCGCGATCCTGTCGGCGGCCGGACTCTTTTTCATCGTCCTCGGCATCCTGCAGTCGGGGACGTATGGCTGGTTCACCGCGACAAAGGACTTCGTCATTGGCGGCGTGGTGCTGATCCATGCGGGCGGAATCTCACCGGTCTGGATCTTGGTCGGGCTTGGTGCGCTCATCCTGGCCATCTACTTCTGGTACGCGCGCAGAAGTGAGCGAGCCGGCCGCGAGCCGCTTCTATCGCCCTCTCTCTTCCGCAACCGCACCTCCAACCTGGGACTGATTACCCAGAACATCCAGTGGCTGGTACTCCAGGGTGCGTTCTTCGTCATATCCGTGTTCCTGCAGACAGTTCGCGGATACAGTGCGATCCAGACGGGCCTGATCCTCACGCCGGCGACGATCGGCATTCTCATTGCCTCGGCTCTCGCGGGCCGGATGGCCAGGAATCGAACGCAGCGGTTCCTGATCCGCTTCGGTTTCGTGACCACGTTGCTCGGTATGGCATTGCTTCTGCTGCTCGCCGGCGCCAGCTCTCGCGTCTTGACGCTGATTCCCGGCCTATTCCTGATGGGGCTGGGTTTGGGAGTGATGCTCACCGCTTCGGCCAACGTCGTTCAGTCCGCCTTCCCGGAGAAACAGCAGGGCGAGATCTCGGGGTTGTCACGCAGCGTTTCCAACCTCGGCTCCTCTCTCGGCACCGCCATCGTCGGCTCCGTGCTGGTTGCCGGGAACACCTCGGGCGGATCGTATGCACGGGCACTCGTGGCGCTCGCGGTGATCTCACTCATCGGGTTGGGCGCCGCGATGCTGCTTCCAGCCGGTCCGCGACAAGCTCAGCCGGCTGCGGCGACCCGGCGAGCGGTGACGTGAGGCCACGGCGAGCGCGAGCTTCGAGGCCCAAGGGGAGCGGACCAACGATTTGTCTAGGGAAAGCAGTCGCATGCCTCGGCCACGTGGCCAAGGCGATTACGTTCGGCGTGAACGACTGTCGGCGGCTGCCTTAGGAGGACGTTCCCATGAGCGACTACAGCGATTACCCGGAGATCGCCGACCATGGGTTGATCGGCGATCTTCAGACCGCCGCGCTGGTCGCCAGCGACGGCACGATCGACTGGTATTGCTGCCCAAGGTTCGACTCGCCCAGCGTGTTCGCGTCGCTTCTGGACCGTCAGCGCGGTGGCCGCTTCCGGATCGCGCCCGCCTCCAGCACCTATGTGACGAAGCAGCTCTACTTTCCGGACACCGCCAACCTCATCACCCGGTTCCTGACCCCCGACGGTGTTGGCGAGGTGATCGACTTCATGCCCGTCGTCCAGACGAAGTCGGAGACGCCGCGTCACCGCCTTGTCCGGGCGGTCAGGGTTGTTCGCGGCGAGCTCCGCTTTGTCTTCGAATGCGAGCCTCGCTTCGACTATGGGCGGCAGGAGCACGACCTCGAGCTCGTCGAGAACGGCGCCGTCTTCCGCAGCCGCGACCTCGATCTCACGCTCAGCAGCACCATGCCGCTCCAGCGCAGTGGCAACGACGTGCGCGGCGAGCTGACGCTACGGGAGGGCCAGGCGGCCGGCCTGGTCCTGGAATCGTCGGCCGGCCCCGGCCCTCGTCCCCTGGCGGCGGCCGAAGTTATCGAATGGTTCAACGATACGGCGAACTTCTGGATCCACTGGCTGCACCGCTCCACCTACAGGGGGCGCTGGCGGGAGACGGTCGCGCGCTCCGCGATCACGCTCAAGTTGATGACCTACGCACCGACCGGTGGGCTGGTTGCTGCCCCGACGGCCGGTCTCCCGGAACAGGTCGGCGGCCAGCGCAACTGGGACTACCGCTTCACATGGATACGCGACGCTTCCTTCTCCGTCCAGGCGCTGCTCGGGCTCGGCTACCTCGAGGAGGCCGCCTCCTACATGCTCTGGCTCAGCGATCGGGTCAGTGAGCTGAAGGCGGACGGCGATTCCGGACCGCTGCGGATCATGTACCGCGTCGACGGGACGTCGGATCTTACCGAGGAGACGCTTGACCATTTCGAGGGATACCGGGGCTCACGCCCGGTACGGATCGGCAACGGTGCCGCCGACCAGCTCCAGCTCGACATCTACGGGGAGCTGGTCGACGCGCTTTACCACGCCGACGAAACAAAACCTGTCATAGGCAATCCGGGCTGGATGCAGCTCTTGAGGCTCTTTGACTGGGTGGTCAGCAACTGGGACCGGCCGGAGGAGGGCATTTGGGAGACGCGGGGCGGCCGCCGAGATTTCGTGTACGGACGCCTCATGTTGTGGGTGGCCATGGACCGTGCGATCCGCCTCGCCGCCAAACACGGACGGCCCGCGAACATCCAGGCGCTCGAGCAGGCGCGCGACCAGATCTACCGACAGATCACCGAAAGGGGTTGGAACCCAAAGGTGCGCGCTTACTCGCAGTACTACGGATCGGATGTCCTTGACGCGTCGATCCTGCAAATGCCGCTGGTCAACTTCGTGGTCCCCACCGACATGCAGTGGATCTCCACGCTCAAGGCGATCAAGCGGGAACTGGTGTCGGACAGCCTTGTCTATCGCTACAACCCGAGCGCGTCACCAGACGGACTGCCCGGCTCAGAGGGCACCTTCTCGCTCTGCACATTCTGGTACGTCGACGCCCTAGCTCGTTCCGGTTACCTCGAGGAGGCTCGCCTTACGTTCGACAAGATGCTCACGTATGCAAACCACCTCGGGCTTTACGCGGAAGAGATCGGCCCTACGGGGGAGCAGCTCGGCAATTTCCCGCAAGCGTTCACACATCTGGCGCTTATCAACGCGGCTGTCACTCTCAACGCGGCGCTCGACCGCGATGTCGAAGCGGAGGAAGGGCTGACACAGCGCATTGAAGGGCACCTGGAGGTTCCTGAGCCTCAGCCGGCGGCGGCGCGCTGACAGGGGACTCCCGTACCGCAAGGTCAGCCCGATTCCGTACGGGAAGCGGCGCTCGAGCGCCGCTTCCCTTTGTCTGAAGCTAAACCGCAGCGCCTTCGAAGGCCTCCCGCAGCTTGGCCTCCTGTTCTGTCGACAAGTTTGTAGAGATGAGCTCCATCTGCTGACCCTTGAAGGCCTCGGCCACCCGGTCCATTACCGCATCACTGGTGAGCACGAAGAGAGCCGAGGTGCCGGGCGTCACCTTGCTGCGCACCTCATTGATGAACTTGTCGTCGATGCCCACGTCGGTCATCGATCCGGCCACAGCTCCGATGCCGGCCCCAATCGCGGCACCCAGGAAGGGGACGAAGAAGATGAGCCCGAAGAGAAAGCCCCAGAACATGCCGCCCAGGGCGCCAGCGCCGGCCAGATTGTGAGCCTGGCGGGTGATGGGTTGCTTCTTGTCCGGCGGCCAGCTGACGACCGCTGCATCGTGCACGGTGATCAGCTGCTGCTGCTGCAGACTCTTCAGAGTCTCCAGCGCTTGGTCGGCGCCGTAGGGGGTGGGGAACTTGACCACGGAAAGCGTCGCCACGGCGATAGACCTCCTAGCTGTTCAACACGCGACCGAGTGCGTTATTCGACCAACACATGGACGGGGGTTGGTCGCGCCACGACCCACGATGGCAGCGAAGCCGGCCAGCTTCAATGGCGTGAGCCCGTGTCCTGACTGGGCGTGCACACACCACCGTCGAAGGACGGTCAGCGCCCAGCTTTGTCGAGCAAGTCAGGCGGGCTAGAGGCGCTCCTGGGCCAGGTAGAGCAGGACCGCCGCCACCCGCCGGCTGACCATGTCCTCGTCAGGCAGGTCAAGCTTCATGAAGATGGAGCCGATGTGCTTTTCCACAGCACGTTTGGTAAGCGTCAGCGCATCGGCGATCGCGGCGTTGCTCTTGCCCTGAGCCATCTCCCTGAGCACCTCGCGCTCCCGGCGCGTCAACCCGGCCAAGGCCTCGTCGCGCTGCTGCCCCTGGGCGTCCAGGAGCCTTCGGACCATGCTCGGATCCATCATGGTTCCGCCTCCGGCGGCGGTTCGGATCGCCATTTCCAGCTCACGGCGGTCATGAACCCGGTCTTTCAGCAGGTAGGCCCGGCCTTCTGAGCTCGGGCTCATGAGTTCCAGCCCGTAGCGAGCTTCGGCGTACTGACTGAGAAGGACAACTCCCACCCTGGGATGTTGTTCTCGCAAACGCTTGCCGATACCGATACCTTCCAGCTCACCGGACGGTGGCATTCGAAGGTCGACGATGACCACGTCCAGGTCCTGGCTCTCGATCGCATCCCAGAGGGCGTCCCCGTCGGCGCATGTGGCGACGAGATCCACTCCCTCCAGGCCGGCCAGGATCTGCCCTATGGCCTCGCGCATCAGGTAGGAGTCGTCAGCGACGGCGACGCGGATCCGCTCCGACTCGGCTTCCATGGCAGGCCGCCCAGAGATATGTCCGAGGATATCGCGGGTCAGGTGGAGGGCGGCAGCGCGATTCGACCGCTTATCCGGGTGCCTTGCCCAGGCGCGGACTGGACGAGAAGGCTTCCCCCCACCGCCTTCAAGCGATCCGCCAGGTTGGCGAGACCGGCACCCCAGCCGGCCGCCTCGGGCACGAATCCGACGCCGTCGTCCTCGACTTCGAAGGAGAGCTCTCCATCCTGCTCCGAAAGTCGAACAATGGCCACGGCGCCTTCGCCTGCATGCTTGGCCGTGTTCTGCAAAGCCTCCAGGCAGCAGAAGTAGACCGTTTGCTCGATGTTCTCGCTGTGCCGGCGGATTCCACGGTCCTCGACCCGCACGGCAACCGCTGTCCTGTGGCTGGCCGACCGGAGGGCCGAAGCGATGCCGTACTGGCCGAGCACCGGCGGGTAGAAGCCGTAGGTCACGTTGCGCAGTTCGTCCAGCGCCTCATCGACCTCGTGGCCGAGTTCGTCGATCATTGCCTGCTCTTCCGGCCGATCCACCCAGTCGCCCGCCAGGCTCAGGTGGATGCGCAACGTGACCAGGCGCTGCTGCGCACTGTCGTGCAGGTCGCGGGCGATACGGCGGCGCTCGCTGTCGCCGGCCGCGGCCAAACGTCTAAGGGAGGCGTGAAGATCGGCCTCCAGGTGGCCGTTCTCGACCGCCAGGCACGTGGCCCGGCTGGCGGCCTGCACCAGCACGGGATCCTCGCCCAGCATCTCGTCTACGGATAGGGCGGCGACTGGCATGTCGGCGCGCTCGACCGGAACCCAGTACCGGCCCGAGCCCGTGGGCGGAGGCGAGAGGGTTGCCCCGTCGGCCTCACGAAACCGATGGGAGTCAGAGTCCCAATAGGCCAGTCTCAGTGCTGGGTCGTCCAATGCCTGAGCGATGGCGTCGCGCCAGCGCGCGGGCGCGGGACGGGCCGAAAGGTCTTCCAGAAGCCGGCGCAGCGCACGGCCGGCGAAGGCGTTCGCTTGGAGGAGCGCGACGACGAACGCCAGCGGGAAAACAATGACCGCACCGAGCAGCGCCAGCTGCACAAGCGAAAGCGCGCCGGAATCGCCCTGGCGAAACGTGGCCAAGAACCCGTAGACCATCACGGCCGGAAGCAGGACCAGCGCCATCAGCACAACCACCCACGACATCCGCCGCCGTGGCCGGCTCGCCGTGCAAAGGCGCCACACCAACAGGCCGAGCACCGCGACAGTGACCGCGAGACCGAGGGCGGCTCCGGCGTCGGCGGCTCCGGCGAGCACGGCCGAATCGGGCAGCGACGCGATGTTGAGTGGATTATGGGGGCAGGGCGTGCTGCACGAGGACAGCACCGACAGGGGCCGGACAGAGTCCAGCAGGATCACGCGCGCTCCGAAAAACCCGATCATGCCGAAGGCGTAGGCTCCGAGCAGGGGTCCGTCTATCCGCGACTCCAGACGTCCGGTCGGGAAGGCGAGCAGCACGTAGAAGAGGGCGCCCAGCAGCAGCGGCTCTACGAGAACACCCAGGGTGAAGGCGAGCGGCTGATCGGAGAACTCCAGCGACAGCAGCGATGACGAGAGCCCGAAGCAGATGAGCAGCGGCCCAAACCGGCTTCGGGGACGTCGACCGGACCACAGCAGCCCGGCGAATGCCGGGGCTGCGGTGAGGTAGGCAGAGACCAGACCGGCGGCCTGAGGGTGCTGGATGTGACTGCTGCGGGTGGCCAGGACGTACGACCAGCCGGCAAGCGCCAAGACGGACGCCAAAATGCCCGCGCGAAGGAATCTGGGCGGCGGCTCCGACGGTGTGAACCGAGGGTACGTCACGGCCGGCGGGCCCACCTCCCGCCGTGCCCGATTCGAGACAACAACGCGGTCTCCACCCTGGACTAGGGGCTCTATCGGACGGCTCCAGGCTCAGGTCGGAGCATAGCACCCGCATTTGGAAGGCCCCGGCGGCACGCAGCCAGCCTTGGGGCAAGCACCCGCCTGATCCGCGTGCTCATCGCCCCGACAAACGCCTGCGCGCACCATTGCCGCGGGTGGCCGGGCTCGGCAGGCTTGCGTTGACGTTTAGGGGTCGAGGTTCCATGAACAGCTACAGGCCGCGGCCTTCCGGGCGCAAGGTGGCCAGCCGACATGAGCGATGGCATCGATAGGGTCGGCGTCCTGACCATCGACGACGAGGCCGGCTTCCGTGCCGCGGCGAGGGCGGTCGTGCGGGCGACGCCCGGCTTCGAACCGCTGGCGGAGGTCGAGTGTGGCCGAGAGGGCGTGGCCCTGGCCGTGCAGCTCCGGCCGGACATCGTTCTTCTCGACCTGCTCATGGAGGACATGGACGGGATCGAGACCAGCCGGCGACTGCTGGAGGCGAGTCCGCAGCTGATAGTCGTACTGGTCTCCGCCTTCGACGACCCGGCGTTCACCGAGGCCGCCCACTCCTGTGGCGCGGCTGAGTTTCTGCGCAAGCAGGATCTCCGGCCCGCGACGCTGACGGCGGTATGGGAGCGGCACAGAAGGCGAGGCGGGCGCGCCTCCAGGACCTGATCAATGAATCCGGCTCGTGAATGTGGATCAGACCGGTCGAGCTCCCGCCGGAACTCACGTGTCGGCACCTCGCAAAGACGCGGGCGCACACCCTTGAAGCGGGCTCCCCGGGGTGAGACGTTAGCCATGGCCGAGCCAGTCGGCGCGACTGTGAACGGCGAGGTTGTGGGATGAAGTGGCGCGGACCGGATGAGCCGGCACCACCCGGCGCCGCCGATGCGACCGGCCAGGGTGGAGCCGGCGACCGGATGGCCCTGGTGGTGGTCGGCTTCGACGACATGGTGCGGGCTGAGCAGGCGGCGGGTGCCGCGGACTTCTGGCGGCGTGCCAACCGGCGGCTCCCCATCGGCCCGATCACAGTCGTGGGACGGACCCTATCCGGATCGGTCGCCGTGACGACCCATGGCGTAGTCCGGCCGCGACCCGGAGCTCGCAGAGGCTTCATGGTGGGACTGCTTCTTCTCGGATTGCCGGCGGCCGGGGTCGGCGGCTTTATCGGGTGGTTGTTCGCGACCCTGGGGACGAGCCTTCTCAACTTGACCGGCGTGATCAGCGACCAACTGGCAACCGTTCTCACGCTCGGAGCTGTCTTTACTGCCGCTGTGATCGCAGCATTCCTCGTTGGGGCGCTGGGCGGCCTCGTGGGGGCTGGTATCGGGGCGCTCGTCGGCGTGATCCATTCACGCGCGAACGACTTCTCGGGATCGCAGGTCGGTGTCCTGGCCGATGGAGTCATGGCCGGTGACGCCATAGTCGCCGTCAAAGCTGGAGTCAGCACGGTGCCTCTGGTCACCGACGAACTGCTTCGCATGGGTGGCATCCCTCGCCCAACTCCAGCGCTCTCGCGACCGGTCGATGGAATAGGCGACGAGCGGTCGGGTGAAGGCCGCGCGACAGGCGGGACCGATGCGGCAGCCAGGTGATTCGGAGCCGCCACGGCCAAAAGGCCCATGGGGTCATCAAATTTCTCTCCCTCGGTGGGCCGTGGTTGCGGCGCCGGCGGTGGCGGTCCTCCTCATCGTCCTGCTCGCCTTAGTAGCGATAAGGCCAGGGGGTGGATCCGCCCCGCCCGCGGCCGCCGCCCCATCGCCGCCCGCGATTTCGACATCTGTGCCCAGCACCGGGCCAATCCCGAGCGCGGCCCCATCGCCCAATCCGGTCACGCGCGAGCAGCAGGAGCAGTACCGGGCGTACGTCTCAACGGTCGCCGTCGATGGGGCGGGCCTGCTGGCGGCGATGATTCAGCTCCATAAGTGCGGCGAGAGCCGCCAGGGCTGCCGGGCGGCGGTGCGACAGGCCAGCGACCCGGTGGCCAGATTTGAGAGCGACCTCGACCGAACTGCGGTGCCCGCTTGTCTGAATTCCTTCGACGCCGATCTGCGCGGGGCCCTGGGCTTCTATGACCGGGGCTTTGCGACAGCGACGGAGGGAGGAAACGCGCGGGACCAACTGAAGGTGATGCAGGGCGCGATCCTCGTCGCCGTGGGGACCTGGAGGCTCGGTGTAGCGGCTCGGCAGGCGCGGCATTCCGAGTGCTGACCAGACGCGCTCTTCACGGGTTTCCGGCCAGCGCCGGTTGCGCAATGCTCAGTCCGGCTGGCATTGGGAGGAAGTGATGGGCTGTTTCTTCGTGCTCCTCGGCGGACTGTTCCCGCGCCTGGCCCTGTTCATCCTCTGGCTCGCTCGCCCGGTCCTGGTCGAGCACGCGTTCGGAGGTTCGTTCCTCATCCCGGTGCTCGGAATCATCTTCCTGCCCTTCGCAACCCTGATTTACGTGCTCCTCTACACGCCCGGCGTCGGTCTCACCGGTTTCGAGTGGTTCTGGGTCCTTTTGGCGGCGCTCCTGGACGTTGCCCATTGGGGTTCGAGCACGTACGCGCAGCGTGGACGGCTCTCGCGCGCCTGAACCAGCAGAGACAGGTTGGCCTCGGGAACGCAGGCCGGAGAAGGTTGACGCGAAATGGCGGTGGGTGCCCGCAGAGACCGGTACCTGCTGGCGGTTGGCCTGGTGGTCTTGACGATCGTTGTCGCGGCCTTCGCAGCGGACGGCGGCTGGGGGCGTGTGCTATGGATCGCCGTCGAGGGCGGCACGCTCCTGTTCATCCTCCGCACCTCGGCCGTCCGGCGATGGGCGATGATCGCCGCCGCCGCGTTGGTCATGGCGGCGATTGGCCTGAACGTGGTGCTCGCGCCTGTCGGCGGACGGGTCGCGACCGGGATCGGAGTCGCTCTTGGCGCATCCCTTGCCCTTCTGGCCCCAGCCGCAATCGTCCGGCGCTTGCTCCAGCATGACCGGATCACGACTCACACGATCTTCGGAGCCCTCTGCATCTACCTGCTCGCCGGGCTGTTCTTCGCCCTGGTCTTCACCGCCGTTGGAACCTTCGAGCGAGAAGGCTTCTTCGCACAGCAGAGAACGGCCCACGTCATCGACTATCTCTACTTCAGCTTCGTGACGCTGGCGACCCTCGGGTATGGCGATCTCACACCGCGCGGGAACTTGAGCCGGATGCTGGCCGTTGTGGAGGCTCTCGTCGGGCAGCTGTACCTGATCAGCGTCGTGGCCCTGCTCGTTTCCAACATGGGAGGACGGCTTCCGCGCCGGCCCCATTAGGGGTCACGTCAGGGCAGTAGGCGACCGGCCCGCCGCGCGCTACCTTGGCTTTGATGCTTCGTACAGTCGTCGGGCAAACCGATGCTGGAACTGCCGCCAGCGGCATGATCTACGGCACGATCATCACCACGGCGACGATGATCGCAGCCGCAGAAGGCAGCCATGACGAGCGCGAGATCGCGGCGACCGTCCTGGTCACCCTGGTCGTCTACTGGCTTGCTCACTCCTATGCCGTGGCCCTTGGCAGCGCGCATGGCGCAACTCCCGTCTGGACGGTCGCGGTTCATCAGCTGGCCGCGGAGTCGCCGATTGTGCTCGCCTGCATCCTGCCGTTGGCTGCTCTCCTCCTTGCCAGCGCGTTCGGTGCAAGTTTTGCCGTATCGACGACGATTGCGGTCTGGGTGGGCGTCGCCCTGATGTTCTTCTGGGGCCTGCAAGCCTCGCGCCGGCTCCATCTCACGTTGGTGGCGCGCCTGGTCTCGGCGGCCGCGTTCGGACTCCTCGGTCTTGGAATCATCGTCCTGAGAGTGCTCTTCGTCCATTAAGCGCCCCGGGAAGTCCGCCAGGCCTCTTCGGAGCTACGATCACCGGGTTGACCTCCACGCAGGTCGTGATCGTCGGTGCCGGGCAAGCTGGGCTCGCGCTCAGTCACGAGCTCACGGGGGCCGGTGTCGAGCACGTGGTGCTCGAGCGGCGGCGCGTCGGCGAGACCTGGCGCGGCCGCTGGGACAGCTTCTGCCTCGTGACGCCGAACTGGACCATGGATCTGCCCGGCTTCGCCTACGACGGTGACGATCCCCAGGGTTTCGTCCCTCGTGACGACATCGTCAGCTACCTCGAGCGCTACGCGGCTTCTTTCCAGGCGCCGGTGCAAACGGGGGTCGAGGTCCAGAGCGTCGATACCGCTTCCGGCGGCGGATTCCTACTCCGTACCTCGGTTGGCGAGATGACGGCTCGCAACGTGGTTCTGGCGACGGGTGCCTACCAGAAGCCGCACCGCCCCCTCCTGACCTCGGTGTTCCCAGACCGGCTGCTCGTCATCGACGCCGAGGACTACACGAATCCGGCGGCGTTGCCGCCCGGGCGTGTGCTCGTGGTCGGCAGTGGTCAGACCGGCTGCCAGATCTCGGAAGACCTGCATCGCGAAGGCCGCGAGGTCTTTCTGGCTTGCGGCCGGGCTCCCTGGGCACCGCGTCGCCTGGAGGGCCTCGACCTGGTCGACTGGATGAAGCGGACGAACTGGTTCGAAACCCCGCTCAGCGCCCTGCCCGGCCCGCAGGCGCGGCTGGTGGCGAACGTCCAGATCACAGGCCGCGATGGCGGCCACGACCTCAACTACCGCGTGCTTCAGGCCATGGGCGTCCAGCTCGTCGGCCATCTGGAGGCGGTCGAGGGCGGCAAAGCTCGCTTCGCAGCCGACCTGGCCCACTCCGTCAGCTTCGGCGATCAACGCTGGGCCGACGTGTGCAAGCTGTTCCGCGAGCAGCTGCCGGCCGCGGGCTTCGACGTTCCCGAGCTGCCGGAGCCGGAGCCGTTCGCCGTCGATCCGCCCCTCGAGATCGACCTCGACGGCTTCGGCGCGGTGATCTTCACGAGCGGATTTCGACCCGACTACGCGAGGTGGGTTGATTTTCCGGCCTTCGATCAGTTCGGGTTTCCGAACACGGTCGACGGCGCCAGCACGGCCGTACCCGGGCTCTACTTCGTCGGCGTGCACTTCCTGCGCACTCGCAAGTCGTCTCTGCTCTTCGGCGTCGGCGAAGACGCCACCGTGGTGGCGCGCAGCCTGGCCTCAGCTCGGCTCGCCTCAGCGTGACCGACCGTCTCGACGCCGGGCAGAGCGCACAGCAAATTCGTCCAAGACGACCTGATCCCAAGGTGTGCCGGTTTCTATAAGCAGCGTTGTCTCGTCGTTGATGGCGGTGGTGCTGGCCGTGTCAGCCGCCGCCCAGGCGCCCGTCTCCTGGACGCGATCAGCCCCGATTCCGGGCGTGCTCGACGCGGCCGGTCCCCGCGCTGACGGCCGGATGGTGGTTGCGGCGGCCGGCAAGCTGTACCTCCTGGATCCGAGATCGGGAACGCTGGACAGGTTCGCCGGCGGCCCTAGTGGCTACCCCGGCCCGGGCGGTGAGGAGCCCTACATCGCGCTTTCGCCTGGCGCTCCCGGTCCCGGCTGCAGCTTCGCCCGCGACGACCTCTTCGTCCTTCAACTGAAGCCGGCGGGCGGCGTCCTGCGTATCGATCCGCAGGGCATCGCCCACAACTTCGCCAATGTCGACGGGGTCGATTCGCTGAACGGGATCGCGTTCGACAGCACAGGCGCCTTCGATCACCGGCTCCTCGTCACCGGTCTGCGGGCCAACCACACGACCCTGGCCGCAATCGATTGCAACGGCGCGGTAACGCCGATCACGCGGCAGGCACCGATCGTCGAGGGTGGAATCGCGGTTGCGCCGGCCACCTTCGGCGACTTCGCCGGCGACCTGGTGGGGGCCGACGAGCTCTCGGGCAACATCTACGCCTTCACTCCTACGGGCGATGTGCGAACGGTGGCTCACCCCGACCTGGCAGTCGGTGGCGATATCGGCGTCGAGGGCGCCGGCTTCATACCAGCCGCCCCCGTCGCGGGCCTGACAGCCTACTTTGCGGACAGGGGCACGCCAGGGAATCCGCACGCCGGCACCGATCATCTTCTGGCCCTCACCGGCGATCAGTTGGCGCGGACCGCGGCTCGACCCGGGGATCTCCTGGTGGCAACGGAGGGGGGTGCCGGCATGGTTGGGGTGCACTGCTCCCCGTCATGCACCTGGTACCCGGTCAGCGCGGACAACCCGGTCTCGCACGGGGAAGGTCATGTCCTGGTGCTGGTGGGCGCCCCAGCGCCCCTGTTCACGACCGCCCCGGGGATCGTGCAGGGCGCTCAGTCATCGCTTCCCTTCGCGCTCTTCGGTGCGATAGCCGCTGGCGTACTTCTTCTGCTGGCTCTTGTTTTGGCGGTCGTTCTGTGGCGTGTGCGGAGGCACGCGTAGGCGCCAGAAGTACGCGAGCACGCTCCCGGCTTCGACAGTACTACGAGACTCAATCCGCGCAGCAGCAAGCGACCCGCTGCGGCATTACGCGCCGGTCCAGACGAGGACAATCGCGAATAGAGAAAGACCTCCGGTCGGGTAATGTCCTGTACGCGATGTCCCTGGGACCAATCCGTTTGAGCGGTGCTCGACCCCGGGCCGCCGAGCTCTACGAAGCCCTCCGGTCGGCGATCCTGAATGGGTCGCTCGATGCCGAGGAGCGTCTCGTCGAGGAGTCGATCGCAGCCGCGGCCGGCGTCAGCCGCACGCCTGTCCGGGAGGCTCTCCACAAACTGGAGGTCGACGGTCTCGTCCAGGCGACGCCACGAGGCATGGTCGTGACCAGGTTCTCGCTGGAGGAGCTCTCCGACCTCTGCAGCGTCCGTGAGGTGCTGGAGGGGATGGCGACCGGCGTTGCCGCCGCTTCGATGACCGACCTCGAGCTGATCACTCTGCGTGGCATTCAGGAGCAGTACCGCGAATCCTCGCTGCGTGGCGACATACCCCGAATCACTGCTCTGAACCATGCCTTCCACGAGACGATCTGGCAGGGCTCTCGCAACCGCTATCTGCAGGAGCGGCTGACAGTGCTCCGGAGTCAGATCGAGCGCCTGCAGGAAACGACGCTGGCCATGGAGGGCCGCCGGCTGGAGGCTTCGGAGGAGCACGACCGGATCGTCACCGCGATCGAGCGCCGCGAAGTCGAGACAGCGGACAGGGTCGCTCGCGCGCACTTCCGCAAGGCGATGGCGATCCGGCTCATGAACCGCCGGCTGGCGCTGGGCGAGCAGCGAATCAGGGAACCGCAGGATGGGCCTCGCGAGCCCCCGACTGAAGGGCCGCGACGAAACCGGCGAGGTCTGTCACCCGCTCAAGGTCGCTGACGGTTCGCAGAACCGTCTCCACGGCCGCGGCATCCAGCCGGCCCTTGGCGGCAAGCCGGAACTTGCCCTGGATATCCGCCTCCGACAGTGGGTCGGCGGCGTCGCCCCGCGGGACCTCTCGGTGCTCGACGAGCTCGCGCCCCCCGGCGAGGGTCACCTCGACTGTCGCCGCGGTGCCCTTGATCTCGGAGTCGCGGATCACGCGCACGCGGCGTCGCGCAAACTCGTCCAGTGCAGCGTCGGCGATCCGCTCACTCGTGAATTGATCGATCCAGCAGGCGCGATCGTGCAGGATGACCGCTGTCGCGTAAGGGGTCGACAGGAGGGCCCGGAAGCGTACATCCCAGGGCAGCGTGCCGTGCATGTCATATACCGTCTCGCCCAGCCGGACTCGAACCTCCGAAATGTCATCCGGCCGGATGTCCTGCTCGTCGATCAGCGCGAACAGCGCCGTCGCGACCGACTGGATCGAGGACGCCAGGGGCCACAGCCGCAAAGCTATCTGCTCGAGCTCCCAGCGCTCGCCCAGCTCACGCGTGACCTCCTCCGGGCGACCGCCATCCGAGTAAGCGTTGAAGATGCCGCCGTCAGGGTTGGTGAGCACCTCAGGCGCGGACTCGAAGTTCTCGGCCGCCAGCAGGGCGGCGATCAGCCCGCTCATGGCGCCGCGCGACTGGTGGAACTTGATTGTCGCCGTCCCCCAGTGCGCGAAGGTGCCGGCCGACTGGCTGCCCGCGAGCCCGAACGCGTTCCGGAGCTGACCAACGCCGAGCCCGAGGAGGCGGCCGGCGGCGGCCGCGCCGCCAAAGGGTCCGATGACACCCGGTGAGTGCCAACCACGGCGGCGAAACGCCGGATAGTCGGTTCCGAGGCCGACGCGCGTAGTCACTTCGAGGCCCGCCGCCAGGGCTACCAGGAGCTCCTCGCCGGACGGATTGCGCATGGCGGTGATCGCGAGGGCCGGGGGAGCCACCTCGGGCGTTACATGACAGAGGGCTGGACGGTAGACGTCGCACACGGTCGTCGCGGTGATCAGGTAGCCGTTGACAAGCGCGGCGCCGGCGGGGCTCAGAGGCCTGCCGCCGATGACCGGAGATGAGCCCGCGCCGGCCAGGCTCTGTGCCAACCCGAGGACCTGCGCCGTCTCATCGCCATGCCACCCGGCCAGGCCGCTGGCCAGGGCATCGAGCAGGAGATTTTTGACGCGCCGCCGTGTCGCTTCGGGTATGTCGCTGATGTCGAGGCCGGCTACGAATTCAGCGAGTACCCCGGTCGGCGTGGGCGTCGTGGACATTGCTCCTCCCTGCTCATCTCATGGCGCGCCGCGTCACAAGATCTTCTTGACGAGCCGCTGTATACAGCAGTACACAATATCGACCGCGATTCCTGCCGGCAAGGAGGTAGACGCTGCACGACCTGTTTCTCGCCATCGGATTCGGTCTGGTGACCGCTTCGATCCTGGCATTGTCCACGGTCGGACTGTCTCTCCAGTTCAGCGTCACCAACCTGCCGAATTTCGCTCACGGCGAACTGATGACGGCAGGGGCCTACGCCGCCCTCATCACTCAGACGCTCACCAACAATGCGTTCCTGGCGGGTGTGTCCGCGTGTGGCGTGAGCGCGCTCCTCGCGCTCTTTCTAAATGCGGCGGTGCTGCAGCCGTTCGTGCGCAACAAGGCCAAGCGGCTGGTCCTGTTCATCGTCACCATCGCGTCCGGACTGATCCTCCAAAACCTCATCCTGCTGATCTTCGGCGGGGCCAGCATCGCTTACGCGCTGCCGTCGAGCCCGAGCCACCAAGTTGGACCCTTCCTCTTCACCGAGCGGAGCATGGAAATCGTCGCGGCCGCGCTGCTGGTGATGCTGGCTGTGCACCTGATCCTCCGCTACACGAAGTTCGGCAAGGCTCAGCGGGCGGTCGCCGACAGCCCTGAGCTGGCGCGCGTAACCGGTATCGACGCCCCGCACATCGTCCGGCTGACGTGGGCGATGGCCGGCGCGATGACCGGTCTCGCGGGGTTCGTGCTTGCCGTCAGCATCGGCTCGCTGACGCCGACGCTCGGCAACACGTTCCTGCTCGTGATCTTTGCCGCCGCCATCGTCGGCGGCATCGGCAAACCGTATGGCGCGATGCTCGGCGCCCTGATCATCGGCATGGCGATGGAGATAAGCGCTCTCTATATCCCCGCCGACTACAAACCGGTGGTCGCCTTCGCCTTCCTGATCCTCACGCTTCTGGTGCGACCGAGCGGGCTCTTTGCGGTCGCGGTGGGCACGCGCGAATGATCCAGTACATCGCGAGCGTGGCCACAATCGGCGCGATCTTCTGCATCTTCGCGCTCGCGCTGAACGTTCGTTACGGCTGGATGGGCGAGCTCGACATCTCGCTGTTCGCCTTCGTCGCCATCGGCGCCTACATCTCGGGGGTCACGACACTGCCGCCCAGCGCGCTGCCCCCGCCCGATCACTACATCCTCGGTCTGCACCTGCCGTTTTTGGCCGGCGCACTGTTTGCGATGGCGGTCTGCGGCGTACTCTCCGCGATCGTCGGCGCCATCGCGCTCCGCAGTCTGCGCGGCGACTACTTCGCCATCACCACCGTCGCGACCACGCTGATCATCTACGCGGTCATCAGCCAGGACACGTACATCTTCGACGGCTTTGCCGGGCTCTATGGGCTCCCGCAGCCGTTCAACAGCGTCCTCAACCTGGACCCGGACGTCTACGCGATCTTCTACCTGGTGCTCGTGCTGGCCGTCCTGCTGCTCGTGTACCTGTTCCTCGAGCGGCTCTATCGAAGTCCATTCGGCCGCGCATTGCGCTCGGCGCGTGAGGACGAGCGGGCGGCCGAGGCTTTCGGTCGCAACGTGTACATGCTGAAGCTGAAGGCGTACGTCATCGGCGGTGTCATCGCCGGCATGGGAGGCGCCTTCCTGGCGCACTTTCTGAGCGCGTTCAACCCATATGCGTGGGACACGGCCGAGGTGTTCCTCCTCTACGCGGCCCTCTTTGTCGGCGGAGCCGGGAACCAGCGTGGCGTTCTGCTCGGCACCTTCTTCGTTGCGGTTCTGATCCAGGAAGCGACGCGCTACCTGCCGTCCATCCCTGGCCATCCGGAGGCCGAGTCGGCGATCCGGTTCATCCTGATCGGCCTCCTGATCATCGGTGTCCTTCGCTTCCGGCCCCAAGGTCTGATTCCCGAGCCACGGGCCAAGGACCCGGCGGCGCCGCAGAGTCCGGTCGGTCCCGAGCGGCCCGAGCTGGCAACCGCAGGGGGCGCCCGATGAGCGCCGGCGAGGCGATCCTGCAGGTGGCCAAGGTCAGCCGGGCCTTCGGTGGCGTGCAGGCGGTCAACGACTGCAGCTTCGACGTCGAGCGGGGTTCGATGACCGGGCTGATCGGACCCAACGGGGCCGGCAAGAGCACGATGATCAACCTCATCTCCGGGTTCTTGAAGCCGGACTCGGGAACCATCAAGTTCGAGGGCCGCGAGATTCAGGGACTGAGCGGCCACCAGGTCAGCGGCCTCGGCCTGATGCGGACCTTTCAGACGCCGCGCGAGTGGCCGCAGATGACGGTCATGGAGAACATGCTCCTGGCGGCGCCGGCCAACGGCCGCGACGCCCTGTGGCGCGCCTACTTCCAGCACCGCCGTCTACGCCAGCTCGAAGCCGAGGATCGGGCCGCGGCCCGCGAGCTGCTTCGTGAATTCAACCTCGTCGATCTTCGCGACGAGTACGCCGGCAACCTCAGTGGTGGTCAGAAGCGGCTCTTGGAGTTCGCGCGCATCGCCTTCGCGAAACCGCGCATGGTGCTGCTCGACGAGCCCCAGTCAGGTGTCAATCCCGTCCTCGGCGACCGTATGGCGGCGGCGATCACCAGTCTCAACCAGTCCGGAATCACCGTGCTCCTGGTCGAGCACAACCTGCCCTTCATGGAGCGGCTCTGCAAGCAGGTCCTCGTCATGTCCCTCGGCACCTGCATCGCGGCAGGGTCGATGAACGAGATCCGGGCCAACGCCGAGGTCGTCGACGCCTACCTGGGGCACGCGGCGGCGAATGTCTGAGAACGGCAGCGGGTACGCACTCGAGGTGGTCGGCCTGAGTGCCGGCTACGGTGGACCGCCGATCGTCCAGGACGTCGGTCTACGAGCACAAGCGGGCCGGATCACCGCCATCGTCGGACCTAACGGCGCCGGCAAATCCACGCTTCTCAAGGCGATCGCCGGGGTCATCCAGGTCTCGGGGGGCCGGGTGGTACTGGCTGGGCAGCAGGTCACCGCACTGCCCCCCGAGCAGCTGGTGCGCCGGGGGCTCGCCTACGTGCCCCAGGTGGCGAACGTCTTTCCTTCTTTGAGCGTGCGGGAGAACCTCGAGATGGGCGCTTACGTGAAGAAGAGCGGCGTCCGCGAGCGCATCGACGAGATGTTCGCGCTCTTTCCGGACCTGAGAGTGGCCGCCAAGCGCCCCGCGAAAACGCTGAGCGGCGGCCAGCGAAACATGCTCGCAATGGCGCGCGGCCTTATGGGCGATCCCCAGGTGATGCTGCTCGACGAACCCACGGCCGGCCTGTCCCCCAAGTTCGAGTCGGCTGTTTGGGAGCACGTGCTCAAGGTGCGCGACCTCGGCGTGGCGGTCGTGATCGTCGAACAGAACACGCGCCGCACCCTCACGCATGCGGATCGGGCTTACGTCTTGACACTGGGCCAGAACCGGCTCGAGGGAACCGGCAAGGAACTCCTGAACGACGAGGAAGTCGTGGCTCTCTACATCGGTCGGGCGCTTTGAAACCGCACAAGCGCACCGTGGTCCCGGTTGCGGCTCGGCAAGTCAGCAAGCAGGAGGAGGAAAGGAAAGCAATGGAGCCCAGTCTTCGATGGGCCAGGCGCGGCATGGCACTCATGCTCGCCGGCCCGCTGGTCGCCGTCGCCTGTGGCAACGGCGGCACGACGTCAGGGTCGTCCGGCGGCGATGTCCACATCGCCATCGTGCACCCGTTCACGGGCAAATACGCCGGCGTCGGCGCCGCGTCATTTGAAGGGGCGCAGGCGGCCGCCAAGGAGATCAACGAATTCGGCGGCGTCCTCGGCCATCACCTGATCATCGACCAGGTAGACACGGTCGGCGACCCGGCCGACGCGGTGCCCGCTCTCAACAAGGAGCTCAACCTCAACAAACCGGCAGCCGTGATCGGTCCCGGTGGCCTCGAGGCGGGTGCTGTCAACCCGATCCTCGACCGCAACAAGATTCCGTTCATGCTGCAGGCCGGGAACACCCAGTTCGACAAGGTCAGCGACCCGTTCCTCTGGCGGGCGAATCCCTCCGACTCGCAGCTTTCCGTGGCAATGGCGTTGTGGGGCCTGAAGAAGGGTTACAAGAAAGCCGCGATGGTGTTCTCGACCATCGAGTCGGCGCAGACTCTCAAAGCCCCGATCCAGCAGGTTTTCGAGAAAGGCGGCGGCCAGGTCGTGGTCGACGTCAACCTCTCGCCGGGCCAGTCCTCGTACCGCTCCGAGGCGCTGAAGATCAAGAGCGCCAACCCCGACGTCATCTTCACGCAGATGGAACCGTCGACTGCGGCGCCTCTGTTTTCCAACTTCAAGGAGCTCGGCGGGCTCACGATCCCGATCATTGGCAGTGACATCACCGCCGGCAGCGACTTCGTTCAGGCCGTGACACCGGCGGCCGCCCACCAGGTGCTGACCTCGCTCAACGGCGCCGACGTGTCCGGCACCGCGAGCGACACCTTCAAGAAGTATTACGGGCAGGTCTACACGCACCAGCCGCTGGCGGACAGCAACTACGCCTACGACTCCGCGATCGTCCTCGCTCTCGCCATGACCAAGGCAGGCACCGTGACCGACGGCACCAAGATCGCGGCCGCCATCAAGCAGGTCTCGAGCCCGCCGGGCCAGACCGTCAGCGACTACAAGACCGGCGTTGATGAGCTCAAGGCCGGCAAGAAGATCAACTACGACGGCGCCAGCGGACCGATGGACTACAACGACCAGCACAACGTCTTCGGTCCCTTCGATGTCGTGCAGTCCGATCTCTCGGGGAAGTTGGTCACGATCGCGACGCTCAGTGCCGCCGAGCTGCAGGCCGCGACCCCGTCCTGAGCACACGTTTCTTTCGCCCCGCTGCGCCGGCGATCAGCGCCGGCGCAGCAAGCCCAACCCCGTCCGATCACAAATCCTCGGAGGCATCCACTGTTGAGCACGACCGACGCTGATCCCGGACTCCAGATTCGGCGCCAAGTTCTCGGCGACGAGTACGTCGACCGCGCGCTGAACGACCCGTTCACCAAGCCATTCCAGGAACTGGTGACGCGCTATGTCTGGGGGAGCGTCTGGACACGTCCGGGGCTGCCGCTGAAGACCCGCAGTCTGGTGACCCTCGGCATTCTGACCGCGCTCAACCAGACCGGCGAGATCGCGCTCCACACGAAGGCGGCGCTTCGGAACGGCTGCACGCCCGAGGAGATCCAGGAGGTTCTCCTCCACGCGGCGGCTTACTGCGGAGCGCCGCTCGGCGTCGCCGCCTTCGGCGCCGCCAGGGCCGCCCTCGAGGAGGCCTGATGCGGGTCGACACCCACAACCACGCCATCCCCGAGCGCGTGCTCGACCTGCTCCGAAAGGAGCCCGTCTACCGCGTGACGATCGAGGGGGACACCGTGCGCGGTGGAAACTGGGTCGACTTCAAGCTGCTGCCCTCGTTCGTCGACCCTGCGGCAAAGATCGCCGAACTGGAGTCGAAGGGTCTGGAGGCGGCTGTCGTATCGGCCGCTCCCAAACCTCTCTTCTATTACGAGGTCGACGCGGCGGCGGGTGAGGCGATCTGTCGCGCGACCAACCAGGGTCTCGCCGAGTTTTGCCAGGCCTACCCGGATCGCCTGCGCTGGATGGCGCACGTCCCAATGCAGGCGCCGGACGCGGCGGTCGCGATGCTCGAGGAGGCTGTGGCCGCCGGCGCCGTCGGCGTCATGGTCGGGACCTCGATCGCCGGCAGGCGGCTGGACGAACCGCAGTACGAGGACTTCTGGGCAGCCGCCGAAGGCCTGAACCTGCCCGTCAACATCCATCCCGGCTATCCAGAGCCGAACCCTTCACTCAACCCGTACTTCCTGCATTCGGTGATCGGCAACTTGGTCGAGACGACCACCGCCCTCGAACGCCTCATCTGCGCGCACGTCTTCGACCGCCACCCCGGTATCCGCGTGCTCGTCAACCACGCCGGCGGCTTCTTCCCCTATGCGGCCGGGCGCCTCCGCCACTCGCGCACCAACCGTCCGGAGCTGGCGGAGGCGCCGGTCGATCCCTGGGCGTACCTGCCCAACATCTGGTTCGACATCATCACGCACGACGTCGCCGCGCTTCGCTACATGGTGGAGCGGGTCGGCGAAGGCCAGGTCGTGATGGGCACGGACATGCCCTTCGACGTCGCACCTCCCGATCCCATGGGTGACCTCTTGAAGGCAGTTGGCGACGAGACCGCAAAGCGGATCGCCGAGAAAAACCCGGCGGCCCTGTTCAGTTGGGAGGCCTGACGCACATGCCCGAGCGCAAGGGTGCCGAGTTCATCGTCGACCGCCTGGTGGCGGAGGGAGTCCCCTACGTCTTCGGTCTCTGCGGCCACGGCATCATCGGCTTTCTGGACGCGGTGTACGACCGGAAGGACGTGCTGAAGGCCGTGACCGTTCATCACGAATCCTCGGCCGCGTTCATGGCCGACGCCTACTTCCGTGTGGCGCAACGCCCGGTGGCCACGTTCACATCCTGCGGGCCGGGCTCCCTGAACCTGCCCGTGGCAGTTGCTTCCGCCTTCATGGACTCCTCGGCGATGCTCTGCATCACCGGCAACGTCCCGACACAGCAGTGGAACAAGGGGCCGTTCCAGGAGACGGGCCGCTACTTCCAGGGCGACTTCGTCAACGTCATGCGGCCCTACGTCAAGCGGAGCTTCCAGCCGACGCGTGCGGACATGCTGCCGGTCGCAATGGAGCAGGCGTTTGCGCTGATGCGTAACGGCAAGCCCGGGCCTGTCCACGTGGACGTGCCGCTCAACGTGTTCGTCGAGACCCTGCAGGTGTCAGAGGCCGTCGAGAGAGCTCGGACGCAGCCGGCCACCGGCGGGCGCGCAGCCAACGAGGCGATCGTCCAGGCGTGGCGAATGCTGGCGGAGGCCGAACGGCCGGTGATCGTGGCCGGCCACGGTGTCGAGCTGAGCGGCGCCGAGGCGTCGCTGATGGAGTTCGCGCGGACCTTCCAGATCCCCGTCGCGTTCAGCCCGCTCGGCAAGGGCGTGATTGACATGCGGGAGCCGCTCGCGCTCGGAACGACCGGCCGCAACGGCACGCTGCAGGCGAATGCCGCCACCCGCAACGCCGACGTGATCCTGGCCCTCGGTACGCGCTTCGACGACCGGGCGACCAGCGCCTGGCTGCCCGGATACACATACAACATCCCGCCGACCAAGCTCATCCACGTCGATGTCGACACGAGCGAGATCGGCCGCAACTACCCGGTCGAACTGGGCATCGTCGGCGACGCGAGGATGGTGCTCGAACAGCTCACTGAGGCCGGCCGTGGGCAGGCCGACGGCGACCACCGGCGGGACGCCTGGCTCGAGCACATCCAGGGCTGGCGATCGAAGTGGGAGGCTCACTGGGCACCCCTCCGGACGTCGGACGCGACGCCGATCCGTCCCGAACGCCTGGTTCATGAGCTTCGCCGCGCGATCCCCGACGACGGCATTCTTCTCTGCGACGTCGGCGTCCATCACAACTGGATCGTCGCCGACTATCAGGCTTACCGCCCGCGAACGGTTCTTCAAAGCTGGGGCTTCGCTTCCATGGGCTTTGCGGTAGCAGGCGTGCTCGGAGCCAAGCTGGCCGCTCCTG
This sequence comes from uncultured Actinomycetes bacterium, assembly GCA_964640005.1. Classification (GTDB taxonomy): domain Bacteria; phylum Chloroflexota; class Dormibacteria; order Dormibacterales; family Dormibacteraceae; genus CAZHAC01. Next base: position 33,841 of record CAZXGB010000002.1, read on the forward strand.
ACCGGCCGGCCGTCGCCCTTTGTGGCGACGCCGGGTTCCTGATGCTGCCGAGCGCGGTGGCGACCGCCGTCGAGTACGGGGTTCCGGCGGTATGGGTGATCTGGAACAACTCCGGCTTCGGTTCCATCCGCGACCAGCAGAAGGGCTACTTCGGCCAGGATCGCGAGCTGGTCACGAGCTTCATCGACTACACGACCGGCCAGCTGTACTCGCCGGAGTACGCCGAAATGGCAAGGTCGATGGGCGCCGACGGGGTGCGCGTGGACTCGCCGGGCGATCTCGGCGAGGCACTGGACAAAGCGATCCGTTCCGGCCGGCCGACGGTCCTCGACGTTCGCGTCGACCGCGAGATCAAGCCGCCGGGGACCGGCAGCTGGGACCTGCCGCCCCTACCGCACCCGCTGCCGAACTTCGGCTGGGGAGAGGACTGGGATTGATCGACGCGCGCGCTCGCGAAGCGACGACTTTGGTCGGCGGTCAGTGGCGCCGCGGCGACCAGGTCGAGGAGGTGCGCTCGCCCTATGACGGGCGTGTCGTGGCAAGCGTCCACACGAGCTCGGTCGTGGACGTTGACGAGGCCGTGGAGTCGGCCCTAGCGGCCTACGCAGGGTGGCGGTTGACGCCGGCGCACGAGCGGGCGGAGATCCTCACGCGGGTCTCCGATCTGATGGACGAGCACGCCGAAGAAATGGCGCAGGTGCTGACCGCGAACGTGGGCAAGACGATTCGCGAGGCGCGAACCGAGGTGTCACGCTCGATCTCCATCAACCGTGTCTCAGCCGAGGAGGCGAAGCGCGTGGGCGGCGAGATCATCCCGATGGACGCCTTGCCGCCTGGCGTGGGCAAGTTCGGTTTCGCGGTTCGGGTGCCGCTCGGCGTGGTGGCCGCGATAGGCGCCTTCAACGCCCCCCTGAGCATCGTCTGCCACAAAGTTGGCCCGGCGCTCGCGGCGGGTAATACGGTGGTCCTGAAGCCACATCCGGCCGGGTCGGTCGTCAACGCGATGATGGCGTCGTTCTTCCTCGAGGCGGGGCTTCCAGCCGGCGTTTTCAACCTCGTCCATGGAGGGCCTGAGGTGGGCGGCCGGCTCTGTGTTCACCCCGCCGTCGCCCTTGTCAACTTCACGGGAAGCGGGCGCGTCGCCGCGCAGATCGTGCGTCAGATCGGGCTCAAGCGAACCGTCTTCGAGCTCGGCGGCAACGCGCCCACCATCGTCCACGACGACGCCGATCTTGATCATGCCGTCGGGCTCTGTGCCGACGCGGGCTTCGCGCTGGCCGGTCAGACATGCGTGTCGACCCAGCGCATCTACGTCCAGAGGTCGCTCTTCGACAGCTTCCTGGCCGGTATCGCGGCCAATGCTCGCGCCCGAAGGGTGGGCGACCCGGCCGATCCGGAGACCTCGGTCGGACCCCTCATCGACGAAGTAGCGGCCCGGCGGGTGGAGGCCTGGATCGCAGAGGCCGTGTCGGCGGGCGCGCGGCTCGTCTGCGGCGGGCAGCGAGTGGGCGCCCTGCTCGAGCCGACAGTGTTGACGGACGTCCGAGAGGACATGCGAATCATGTGCGAAGAGGTTTTCGGGCCAGTAGTCAGCGTTGTTCCTTACGACCACCTGGAGGAGGCGATCGCGGCCGCCAACGCCACTCCCTTCGGTCTCAAATCCGGAGTGTTCACGCGCTCGATCGAGACCGCGCTGCGCGCTGCTCGCGATCTCGAATACGGCACGGTCAACATCAACGGAGCGTCTCGCTCACGCGTCGACCACGAGCCTTCCGGAGGCGTCAAGGCGAGTGGCTGGGGCACCGAGGGTCCGCGCTACGCGATCGAGGACATGACGGACCTGAAGATGATCAGCCTGGTCCCGGCCTGAGCCATGGGAGGCAGCTACGACGTAATCATCGTCGGAGGCGGCAACGCCGGCTATTCGGCGGCACATGCTGCGCGCGAGCTGGTCGGACGGGTCGCCGTACTCGAGAAGGCGCCCCCAGAGTGGGCGGGCGGGAACAGCTACTTCACCGCCGGTGTCTTCCGCATGGCCGTCAACTCGCTCGACGAGGTGCGGGCTCTCATCGAGGAAAACGAGGATCCGCGGCTCGAGGTGACGGACCTGCCACCCTACACGGAGGCCGACTTCCTGGAAGACCTGCGGCGAATCACCCATGGCCGGTCCGACCCCGAACTGGCGCACGTGCTCGTCTCCAACGCGGCTGGCACGGTGCGCTGGCTGCGCGAGAAGGGGCTCCGCTTCCGGCTCGCCTTCGATCGCCAGTCATTCCTGGTCAGCGGCCGCTACCAGTTCTGGGGCGGGCTTTACGTCGGGACTCTGGACGGCGGCAAGGGCCTGATGCGCCAGCACCTGGAGGTGGCAGAGGCGGAGGGCGTCGAGACGCACTACGAGCACGGCGCCGTCGAGCTGGTTCAGAGTGCCGACGGCACGGTGACGGGAGTCGTATGCGAGACCCCAACCGGCCGCAAGGTGATCGAAGCGGGTGGGGTTGTGCTGGCGGCAGGAGGGTTCGAGGCCAACCCGATGTTCCGCGCGGCTTACCTCGGTCCGAAGTGGGATCTCGCCCGTGTTCGCGGCACTCCGTACAACACGGGTGACGCCATTCAGGCGGCTCTCCATGCCGGCGCCATGCCGTACGGCAACTGGAGCGGCTGCCACTCGACAGCCTGGGATCTGGCGTCGGCTGCCAACGCCGGTGACCGCGAGCTGACCAACCTGCTCACCAAGCAGTCCTACCCGCTCGGAATCATCGTCAACGTCAACGGCGACCGGTTCGTCGACGAGGGTGCGGACTATCGCAACTACACCTACGCCAAGTACGGTGCGGCGATACTGGCGCAGCCGGAAGCCCGGGCGTTCCAGATTTTCGACGCCAAGACGCTGCCGCTGCTGCGGCAGGACGAGTACAACGCCCCCGGGGTTTCGCGTTTCGAAGCGGCGACCATCGGGGAGCTGGCAAGCCAGGCTGGCATCGATCGAGCTGGCCTCGAGCGGACGGTCGAGCGCTTCAACGCGGCCGTAGGGGATGGGCCGTTCAACCCCGGCATCAAGGACGGGAAGGCCGCGGTGGGCATCGTTCCTCCCAAATCCAACTGGGCACTTCCTCTCGACACGCCGCCCTACCTGGCGTTCGCCGTCACCTGCGGCATCACGTTTACGTTCGGCGGTGTGCGGGTCGATGCCAGCGCGCGTGTACTCAGCCGCCGGCAACGCGCGATTCCAGGTCTCTCCGCAGCCGGTGAAATGGTGGGCGGTCTTTTTTACGACAACTATCCGGGTGGCAGCGGTCTGAGCGCCGGTGCGGTGTTCGGGCGGTTGGCTGGTTTGAGCGCCGCCCGCTGGGCGCGCGATGGCATCCGCGCGGCGGTATGACGCGACGGCCCGCCCCGTTTGCGCTGGATCGCCTGGAGCTACTGATGAACCACGCGGGGATTGACGTGGTGCTGGCAACCAGCCAGGCCAACGTCCTGTATCTGACCGGCGGTCACTACCATCACCCATTCCATCGCTCAGCCGACCACGGCGACACGCACTACCTGCCGGTGGTCGGCGTTCCCTGGAATGCCGAGCCGTTCATCGTCGCCGGCCCCAATGAGGAGCCGGAACTGGCGGCCAGTGACCCTTGGATCGACGACGTGAGGGAAGCGTCGCTGGGTGCCTCCGAAGCGGCGGCGGCGGCCGCCGGCGCCCTCGCCGAGCGCGAGCTCGCTTCCGCCGTGATCGGCGTAGAGACTTCGCACCTGCCGCTTGCCGCAGCCGAGGCGATCCGCGCCCACCTCCCCGATGCCGTCCTCGTCGACGCTCTGCCCGTGCTTCTCGAGCTGCGGTCGGTGAAGCGGCCGGAAGAGCAGGCCCTGATGAGCAGGGCGGCGGAGATCACGGCGGCGGCCATCGACGCCGCCCTGGAGAGCGGCCCGCTGAGTCTTTCCGAGGTCGCGGCCGCGGTGGCCGCCGAGACCGAGGCCCGCGGCGCTGGGTACGTCTTCGCGTACACCTCGGCGGGCTCCGACCGGCGCCGCTTTCCTCGGTCGAGGCCCTGGGCCGATGGCGAGCTGCTGCAGGTCGACTCGGGTTGTGCTGTTGCCGGCTACCGATCGGATGTCTGTCGCATGGCGTGCCGGGGCAAACCGGCTGAGCCCGCGCACGCGCTCTATGACGCGTGCGTCGAAGTGCATCGTCTGATCGCAGCCGAGGTCGGACCGGGCAGGCTCGGGCGAGATGTCCTGGACAGCGCCCAGAACGCGCTCCGGCGGCAAGGCCGTCCAGAGGCCGGGCGGATCGTGATTCACGGCATGGGGCTGGGACACCACGAGCTCCCGGACCTGAGGAAGAATCCCGGCCGTCCTCTCGAGGAGGGGAACGTGCTTTCGGTCGAGGTCGAGTTCGCCCACCCCGACCTCGGCCTGGTGAAGGTCGAGGACGCCCTAGCGGTAACGGCATCAGGATCGCTGCTGCTGGGCGCCCCTTTTGGAGGACTGCGAATCGTTGCCTGATACCGGGAGCTCGGCGGCCATCAGCGACTTCATCTCGACATTGACCTCGGCCCGGCTGATCGATCTCGAGCAGCCGCGCAAGCAGGGGGACCCGGTCCATCCGAACCATGTGCCGGGGATGCAGGTGATGCTCCACCGCCGGCACGAGCCGGCCCGCGAGGTAAGGACGAGCGCGGCCGCCATGGTCTTCATGGCGGAACATGCCGGCACTCACATCGACGCCTTCTGCCATCAAGCCGACGGCCTGCGCCTGTTCGGAGGGATCCCGGTAAGTCCTGCTGTCCAGACAGCGACCGGATTCACTCAGCTAGGCGCGGAGACGATCGCGCCCATCTTCCGGCGCGGCATCCTTCTCGACCTGGTGAAACTTCGTGGCCAGAGGTTGGAGCCGAACGAGCTCATCGAGCCCGCGGATCTCGAAAAGGCAGAGCGGAATGCCGGTGTCACGGCCGGCGCGGGCGATGTGCTGCTGGTCCGTACCGGTTACGCGAAGCTCTGGAACGACCCGCCGGCCTACCTGGCCGCCGCCGGCATGAGTGCCGCGGCGTCGCAGTGGGCGGCCGGCCGCGCGGTCTTCGCGGTCGGAGCCGACAACATGTCTTGGGACGTCGTCAGCCATGTCGACCCGGTGCTCGGCACGCTGCCCGGGCACCTCATCCTGCTCGCGCGCTCGGGCGTGCACATCATCGAGAACCTCAATCTCGAAGAGCTGGCGGCGGCGGGCGCGGCAGAGTTCGTGTTCGCCTGCTTCCCGCTCAAAGTGGTCGGTGGCACCGGTGCCGCCGTTCGGCCGGTGGCGATCCTGCCGGCATGAAGCCGGTCGGGCGTCGATAGAGTCGCGCAATGGATCTCGAGCTGCGGGCAAAGCGCGCGGTGGTTACGGGCGGCAGTCGTGGCATCGGCAAGGCGGTCGGCCGGCAGCTCTGCCAGGAGGGCGCGCGGGTGATCCTGGTCGGGCGCGATGAGCCCGCACTCGCCGCGGCCGCTCAGGAGGTGGGCGCCGAGGGCTGGCTGCGCTGCGACACCGGAGAGGACGACCAGGTGGCGCGGATGGCGGAGCAGGCCGTGGCCCGGCTCGGCGGGGTGGACGTCCTTGTCAATTGCGCAGCCAAGCCAGGTGGCCAGGCGCCCCCTCCGCGCCTGGCCGAGATCACCAACGAGCTCTTCTGGGATGACGTCAACGTCAAGGTTCTCGGGTACCTTCGCTGCATCCGCGCGCTGGCGGCGCACATGCCGCGGGGCGGCCGCATCGTCAACGTGTCCGGGCTGGCCGCGCGGTCGACGGGTTCCACCATCGGCTCGATCCGGAACATCGCGGTGGCGGCGATGACGAAGAACCTTGCCGACGAGCTGGCGCCCGCCGGCATCGCCGTGGTCTGTGTGCACCCTGGAACCACCAAGACCGAGAAGACGCCGGGCGTGCTGAGGGCGCGAGCTGAAGCGCAGGGCATCACTGAGGAGGAGGCGGAACGCCAGCTTGCCTCTTCGAACTTGCTCGGCCGCCTGGTCGATGCCGGCGAGGTCGCCGCCGCGATCGCGTTCCTGGCCTCGCCACGCGCCGTGGGGATCAACGGCGATGCCGTTCCTGTGGCGGGTGGGATCCGCGGCGCTATCTACTACTGATAGACGTGGGCGGGCCGCTGCCGGATCGGCGGTTCACCACATCGCTCCGTCGCCGACCAGGAGGTAGAGGATCGGCCCGATCCCCCAGACGAAGGTCACGATGATCCAGATCAGCTTCTTGAGGCCGCTCAAGTCGGAGCGGCCAAGGATGTTGATCAGGCAGAGAACGAATGCGATCGGGTGCAGGAAGATCGCCAGCAGGATCTCGATGAGCAGCTTCATAACCCTATCCACGCGTCGCGCACGCTGAGGTTACGCTCGGCACCAGTGGATCCACACGACCCGGGCTTCGAGCAAGCGGGGCAGCTGGCCGAGCCGCTGCTGGGAAAGGGGGCTCGCCCGATCCGGACAGCGAAGGGGGGAGAGGTCCGCGTGGGCACTGCCTCCTGGACCGACCCGACGATGACGGCGAAAGGGGTCTTCTATCCGGACGACGCGCGGACGGCCGAGGACAGGCTCCGCTATTACGCCACGATCTTCCCGATCGTCGAAGTCGACTCCACCTACTACGCGCTGCCCCGCGCCGAGCAGTCGAAGCTGTGGGTCGAGCGCACTCCCGACCATTTCACAATGGACATCAAGGCGCACGCTCTCATGACCGGGCAGCCGAGCGAGGTGAAGCGTCTGCCGAAGGCGATTCGGGAAGCGCTGCCGCAGAACCTGACCGAGAAGGCTCGCATCTACGGCAAGGACCTACCGGCCGAGCTCTACGACCAGGTGTGGGAGGCTTTCAAGGAGGGTATCGAGCCGCTGCGCGCGGCGGGCCGGCTGGGAGCTGTTTTCCTGCAGTTTCCGCGCTGGGTTTTTCCGTCGAACGAGACGCGCGAAGAGATTCTGGCGGCCCGGCAGCGGCTGGCGCCAATTCCATTGACGGTCGAGTTTCGACACGGGTCCTGGTTCAACGAGAAGAATGCAGAACGGACGCTGCGGTTCCTCTCCGACCACCAAGTTCCCTATGTGATCGTGGACGAGCCGCAGGGCTTCAAGAGCTCGGTGCCGCCGCTGGTAGCGGTGACGTCACCCGAGCTGGCGGTGTTCCGCTTCCACGGACACAATGCCGAGAACTGGGAGAAGAAGAACATCCCGCCCAGTGAGCGCTTCCGTTATCTGTACGACGTCGATCAACTGGCGGACTGGGCGGCACGGATTGCGGAGGTCGCCCGGGAGACGAAAGAGACGCATGCGCTCTTTAACAACTGCTCTGGCAATTACGGAACAACCAACGCACTACAACTGGCCGAACTGCTGGAGCAATACGCGCAGTAAATGACATAAGCGGCGCCTAAGTCAACGGCAGTCCCGCCGAGCGGGTGAAGAGACTTTGACTAAATGCGAGTCTGTTCCTCGCTGACCTCCCAGAGGCGGCGAGCTGAGGTGTCGTCCTGGGCTTCGGCGGAAGGCTGAATGCGCCGGCAGTCCATGAAATACCCGCCAGACTGCCCGTCCGGCTCGGCCGAATCGGCGAGCCACACGAGCGTCTCCGCGCCTTTCTCAGGGCTGCGCGCGAAGGGCCGCGACAGGTTCATGAGGAGCGCGAGCGCTCGGCCATTGTTCCGGTTGAACCCGGTCGTGACGAAGCCGGGATGAAAGGAGAATGCGTCCACGCCGCTTCCGGCCAGGCGGTGCGCCAGCTCGCGTGTGAAGAGAATGTTGGCAAGCTTGGTATCACCGTAGCGCGCCATTCCAAACGGTCCGTAGCGCCGTTCGCCGGTCATGTCGTCGAACGGAATGTGGGCGCCCTGGTGCGCGGCCGAGCTGGTCGTGATGATTCGGGCGGGAGCGCTTTCTCGCATGCGGTCGAGCAGCAGCATTGTGAGCAAGAAAGGCGCCAGGTGGTTGACGGCCCACGTCAGCTCGATACCGTCGGCGGTCATTTCGCGGGTGGAGTTCACCGCGCCCGCGTTGTTGACCAAAACGTCGATCCGCGGGTACCGCGAGAGCGCTGCCTCGGCCAGGTCGCGGACCGATGACTGCAGTGCGAGATCAGCCAGGAGGACGTCGACGGCACCACCGATCGCGCGAGCGGCAGCCCCGGCGCGAGCCTGGCTGCGCGCTACGAGCGTGACGTTGGCGTCGCGCCGGCGCAGCTCCTGGGCTGCCGCCAGGCCGATGCCGCCGGTGGCGCCCGTGATCAGCACACGCTTGCCGGCGACGCCGGTCCAGGCCATACCGCTCCCCACAGTATCGCTGTCGTACAGGAGCAGCGGTGGGGTCATACCGCTCGTAAGGTTGGGCGAGTGAGTCACGGCGCGCGGGAGACGCGACCCGGAAGAGGAAGTTAGGCATGGCCGGCAAGCGCGAAGTCCAGGTCTTCCCGAAGGGCCAGCACTGGCTCGTCGAGACCACCTTCGATGACACGCATCTCGTATTCGAAACACGGAACGAGGCTGAGAATGTCGGCCGAGAGCTCGCGGGCGTGGAGGCGGCGGAGCTGCACGTCATGAACCATCCCCCCGATGTGGATCCCACAAAGGTTCCTCCCGGTCCTTCCTAATCGTCCGGCGCGACTCCTTTTTGACGTCACGGGCAAAGATGCGGGCCGGAAATGAAAGGGGACGAGCGGTGTTACCCGCCCGTCCCCTCGCGTTCGTTAGTAGATGAAGCCGACCACTGGCGACTGTCCGCGGCGAACCGTTCTGCGGTCGACCACGTTCCAGCCCGAATAGTTCATCTCGCTGACCACCCAGGAGCCATCCGGGTTCACGGCCTCGACGTATGACACGTGCCCGATTGGGGGCTCAGCGCTGACCATGACGGCGCCAACTCGAGGCGTCTGGCCCTCGCTGAATCCGTACGCACGCGCATTAGCCCACCAGTCGATCGCGTTGCCGAACCACGGGATGGGCCGGCGGCTGGCCACATACCACGTGCAGTAGCCGAACGCGAAATGGTTGCCGACACTGGCGCTCGCCAATGTAGCCGTCGCGGCAGGCGCCGTCGCGGCGGGCGTTACGGAGATGTTGCTGGCTTCGGAAACTGCCGCCGCCTGCGCGGCCACCGCGGCCGCCGCCTGCTGACGAGCCATTGCCTGCGCCTGCTGAGCATCGGCCTGCTGGCGCGCCATGTCCTGCTGCGCCTGCGCGAGCATCGCTTGCGCACTCGCAACTATCGCGTCGGTGCGCGTTTGCTCGTTGCGCAGCAATTGAACATCCGCGGCGCGTGAATCACGCGCTGTTTTGTCGCGCGCTTGCAGCGCTTGCTCATTCTGGAGCAGACGCTGGCGTCGCTCACCGACGATGCGCGTCTCGTTCATCAGAGCAAGCGCATCGTTCACGCTGTGTGCCCGAATCATCTGCATGACAAAGGGCGGCTGCGTGTACTCGTAGCGCGCGATTCCCGACAGGTCGTGCTTGATGCGTGCCTCGTCGGCAGCATCTTGGTCGAGCTGCCGGTTGGACGCGTCAAGGTCCGACTGGGCGTGTTCGAGACGCCCTTGAATATTTGCCAGGTCAGCCCTGGCCTGGTCGAGTCGAGCCTGGTCCTCGTTCACGTTCGCCTGTGTGACAGTTGCCGCATTGACAGACGAGACCGTCGAAGCGACTGTCGCTGTCAGCGTCAAAGTCACCGCGAACGCGCGAAGACACGAACGAATATGGAACATCCGGCTACCCCTCCGGAAGTGGAATTTGCGGCCGCCAAATGCGCGACCGAGATCGAACCTAGCAGGTTCTGTACTCGCCTGTATCGGAGTCGGCGGGGAAATTCCTGCGGGTCAGGATCGAGAGCCCCGCTTCAGTCGCTGCTAACTTGCGGCCCGATGAACGCAGTCCGTGAAGGAGGCACTGACTGCAAATTTTTTTTCTTCAATCCACAAATTTGGGGCGCGGACCAGCCTCGATGAGCGCTCTCAAGCGCTATGGCGACTGCGCGCTCCGGTTTCCGACCGGGATCGCACGCACGAATGTGCGACGTGCGTCAGCGAAGCCCAGACGCGCCCGTCCAGCCTCTCAACGGACGCTTGCTGAAGTCAGCGCGGCGGCGCCGAATGCGTGAGGAGGCGCGCGACCCGCGGCTCGATCCATTGCCTGAGCGCGCTCGCCGTCAGTGCCCCGGTGACCCTGTCCTGCTCTCTGCCACCCTTCATCAGCAGCAATGTCGGGATGCCCCGGATGCCGAATCGGGCCGCCAGATCGGGCTCTTCGTCGGTGTTGAGCCTGACCACCTTGACCTTTCCAGCCATCTCCTGCGCGAGGCTTTTGAGGGCCGGCTCGACAATGCGACAAGGGCCGCACCAGGGGGCCCAGAAGTCGATCAGCACAGGCACCGGGCTCTCCTGCACAACCGCCCGGAAGTCGCTGGTGTGCACGTCTGCGAGCCAGGGCAGGGCGCGTCCGCAGCGGCCGCAGTGCGGCACCGCCGTCGCGTCGGGGCGGACCCGGTTCTTCTGCCCGCACTGGGGACACGCGACGATGCTCGGCGCGCTCATCGCCGAGGCCTCCGCGACGCGACGAGAGGAGCAATCGGTACTAACCAGCCCAGGCTGGCGGGATCGAAGCCCATGCAGATCGCAACCATCGAGGATGGCGGCGGGAGCCGCGCCAGCACGGCGCCCCGCGCCGACACCTCACACATGACAGCCTCCGGAGTGAGCAGGACTCCGGAGTAGGAGACGCCGGGCAACAGGCCGAAGACCGTCGCGTAGCGCACGCCCAGCCTCTGGTTCTGGCGGATGGACTCGAACGACGTCAGGCGCAGTCGGTGGCCCCAGGCCATCGCACCGCTGCCAGGTGGCGGCTCGGGCACGGTCCGGTATCCGGGAGCGCCATAGGCGGCCAGAAACTGGTTTGCGAACCGCTCGACTGCCGTCGTCGTCACGCCGCGTTCAGCCCACTTCCGGCCGCCGCCGGCCGGCCGGCCGGATCTGCGACTGCGCAAAAGCGGCGGCTGCGCTGACGGCGGCCACGATCGCCACGATCAACCACGTCAAGGGCTCGGGCAGCGCGAGCCCGATCACGGCGTCCAGGGAGTAGAACCCGGGACCGATCAGCGAGATCGCCACGAAGCTCGCGACCAGCACCAACGGGTACTCGTAGCCACCGGCCACGTTCCAGAAACCGTTGGGAAGGTGCGCGAGCAGGATCGCGACGAGCAGGTTGCCGGCCAGTATCAGCGCGGCGATCGGAGTCACCAGGCCCAGGGCGACGGCCAAGCCGCCGGCGAACTCGACCACGCCGGCCAGGAGCGCCCAGGCTCGCGCCGGCCTCATGTCCAGAGATTCGAGCCAGCCACTGAACCCGCCGATCCCTGGCCCGCCCCACCAGCCGAAGAGCTTCTGGGCGCCGTGGCCAGCCATCACGAGTCCGAGCGTCACCCTGAGGACGAGAACTCCGATGTTGAACATGAGCATTCACCTCCCCGTCCGGCTGCCCGGGCGGGTGCCGATCCGGGCACTGACAACACGCTAAGAGGCGCAACCCGTGAACGCTCCGTAAAAGTCGACGCCGGGACGGGTCAAATTCGTGCACAACCTCGGCCATGGCGCTGAATCGCTTCGTGATGGCTTTGTGCAAGGCGGCGTGCGCTTTTTACGGACTTGTTGCGGACGCCACCCATAGGCTGAACGCGATGGCAGCAAACCCCGTGTTCTGCACGGACTCCAACAGGCCGGTCGGCAGGCTTCGGGGACGGGCTAAGGACGGTCAGCTGCTGGTGGCGAGTGGCCGCTTGATTCCCACCGTGCGTCGGGTGTCCGAAGCCTCGCTGTCTACGGTCTCCGAGCAGGGCGTCCACCTACGTTTGACGAAAGCCGAGTTCCTCCGGCTCCCCCGGTACCGGCCCGACGACGACCTGGCGACTGACGTCTACCAGTCCTTACGCGGCAGCCCGCCGCTCCGCGGGTTCGGCCTCTCGTCGATTGACGTGTCGGTTTCGGACGGCGTCGTCCGGCTCGCCGGCCACCTGCCCAACGACCGCCTTCGCGACGAGGCGATAACCGCGGCCAGCCGAACCGACGGCGTCCTTCGCGTGGAGGATCAGCTCGTGATCGACGACGAGCTGGAATCGGCGGTGGCGCTCGCGCTTACTCGGCATCCGTCACTGCAGCCGAGCAAGGTGCTCGTGTCCGCGGACCTCGGCAAGGTCACGCTGGAAGGCGAGGTGGAAACCGACCAGCAGGTCCACCTGGCGGTTCGCGAGGCGGAGCGCGTTCCCGGCGTGGTCAGGGTCGAAAATCGCTTGCGTGTCCGCGCTGCCGGCGCGATTCCCGGTCCACGCCGCCACGGTCCGATCGTCCTCTTCTTCGGCGCCCCCGGGAGCGGAAAGTCGACGTTCAGCAGGTACGCCGCCGCCAAGCTCCGGGTGCCCTGGATCTCGGCCGGCGTGGAACTGCGCGTGGCCGCCATCGAGGAGCCCTGGATGGCGCCGGCGCTCGCGGCCGGAAGGCTGCTTCCGGATCCCGACGTCGACCGCGTCATCCTCAGCCGCCTGACGCGTCAAGGCGGCGGCTTCGTGCTCGACGGCTATCCGCGGTCTTCCAGCCAGGCCGTGAGCCTCCTGGACTTCCTGCGGGAAAGGAGCTGGCGAGTCGACCTCGTGTACCGCCTGCGAGTACCACCGGAGGTCGTCGTCGGACGGCTACAGGCACGCGGCCGGCTCGACGACGTGCCGGACGCGATTTGGGAGCGACTGCATCTCTATTGGATCGAGACCGAGCCGGTGGTTGGGCTGCTGGAAGAAAAGGCCGGCCTGACGGTCGTCGACATCGATAACTCGGGTTCCCCCGGCGAGACCGAACGGCGGCTCGATGAGAGCCTGGAGCCGTTGACCGCAATCCAGGCCGCGACTCTACCGGACGCCTGGGATGAGGTCGTCGCCGAGAGCTTTCCAGCCAGCGACCCGCCACCCTGGCCAGGCTCGATCGGGGCACCCGACTCGGAGCTCAGACCCCCGCGGTCACCGCGACGGATTCCGGCCTGAAGACCAGGTCGCCCGCCTCGACGTCGACCACGACAACTTCGCCTTCGCGGACGTGTCCGTCGAGGATCAGCATGGCGAGGCGGTCCTGCACCAGCCGCTGGATCGTCCTCCGGAGCGGCCGCGCTCCGTAGACCGGGTCCCAGCCGCGCTCTGCCAGAAGCTGCCTGGCCGCGTCCGTCACGCGCAGCTCGATGTTGCGTTCGAGAAGCCGTTCCTGCAGCCGGGCCAGCTGGATGTCCACGATCTCGGTCAGCTGCTCACGGCTCAGCGGCCGGAAGACGATGATCTCGTCCACCCGGTTCAGGAACTCGGGCCGGAAGTGCCCCTGGAGCACCTCGGTAACCCGATCGCGCACCTCCTCGAAGGGTCGATTCGCCATCTCGATGATGGACTGGCTGCCCAGGTTGGAGGTCATGATCAGGACGGTGTTGCGGAAGTCGACGGTGCGTCCCTGGCCGTCGGTGAGCCGGCCGTCGTCGAGCAGCTGCAGGAGCACGTTGAAGACGTCCGGATGCGCTTTTTCGATTTCGTCGAGGAGGATGACCGCGTAAGGCCGGCGGCGGACGGCCTCGGTCAACTGGCCGCCTTCCTCATAGCCGACGTATCCGGGCGGCGCCCCCAGCAGCCGCGCGACGGTATGCCGTTCCTGGTACTCGGACATGTCGAGGCGGATCAGCGCGTGCTCGTCGTCGAACAGGTACTCCGCAAGCGCCCGCGCCAGCTCCGTCTTCCCGACTCCCGTCGGCCCGAGGAAGATGAAAGACCCGATCGGCCGGTTGGGATCGGAGAGGCCGCTGCGGGCTCGGCGGACGGCGTTGGCAACCGCCGACACGGCCTCGTCCTGGCCGACCACGCGGCGATGGAGCTCGTCCTCCATCCGCAGCAGCTTCTGGATCTCGCCCTCCATCATTCGTGACACGGGGATGCCGGTCCACTCGGCGACGATCTGGGCGATGTCCTCCTCGTCCACCTCTTCCTTGAGGAGCGCGCCAACGCCCTGCAGCTCGTCGAGCTGCTCGTTGGCCTCGTCCAGCTGGCGCTGAACCTGCACCGCCTCGCCGTAGCGCAGGCGCGCCGCACGCTCGAAATCGGCGGCCCGCTCCGCGCGCTCGGCCTCCTGCCGGATCTCTTCGAGCTTCTGCTTGAGCGACCGGACGCGTCCGATCACCTCCTTTTCTCGCTCCCAGCGCGCGCGCAGCGACTGGCGCTGCTCGCTCAGGTCTGCGAGCTGCCGTTGAAGAGACTCGAGCCGCTGCCGCGAGGCTTCATCCGGCTCCTTCTGGAGCGCGGCCCGCTCGATCTCCAGCTGCCGTGTCTGCCTTTCCACCTCGTCGAGCTCGGCGGGCATGGAGTCGATCTCCATACGCAGGCGGGCCGCGGCCTCGTCGACGAGGTCGATCGCCTTATCGGGAAGGAAGCGGTCGGTGATGTAGCGATGCGAAAGCATCGCCGCGGCAACGAGAGCGGCGTCCTTGATCCGGACCCCGTGGTGCACCTCGTAGCGTTCGCGCAGCCCGCGAAGGATGGAGATCGTTTCCTCCACCGTCGGCTCATCGACCATTACCGGCTGGAAGCGCCGCTCGAGGGCGGCGTCCTTCTCGATGTGCTTGCGGTACTCGTCGAGAGTCGTGGCGCCGATGACTCGGAGCTCGCCGCGTGCGAGAGCGGGCTTGAGCAGGTTGGCGGCGTCCATCGCGCCCTCGGCGGCCCCCGCCCCGATGAGCGTGTGGAGCTCGTCGATGAAGAGGATCACCTGGCCCTCGGCGTCCTGGACCTCCTTGATGACCGCCTTGAGCCGGTCCTCGAACTCACCTCGGTACTTGGCCCCGGCGACCAGGGCGCCCAGGTCGAGCGCGATCACCCGCTTGTTCTTCAGACCCTCCGGGACGTCGCCAGCGGCGACGCGCTGCGCGAGTCCCTCCGCGATCGCGGTCTTGCCGACACCCGGCTCGCCGATCAGCACCGGGTTGTTCTTGGTCCGGCGCGAGAGGACCTGGATGACGCGCCGGATCTCCTCGTCGCGCCCGACCACCGGGTCGAGCTTGCCCTGGATGGCAAGCTGGGTCAGGTCGCGGCCGTACTTCTCCAGCGCCTGGTACTTCGCCTCGGGGTTCTGGTCGGTTACGCGCTGGCTGCCGCGGACCTGGCGTAGGGCCGAAAGAAGCGCGTCGCGGCTGGCTCCCGCCTCGCGCAGGACGGGGTGATCGGCCAGGGCGAGCAGCACGTGCTCAGTCGACACGTACTCGTCCTTGAGCCGGGCGGCCTCCTTCTCCGCCGAATCCAGGGCCGTCGCCAGGGACTGCGAGAGATACGGCTGGACCTCTCCGGTCACGCGCGGGAAACGCTCGACACGCGACACCAGCGCGGGCTCGATCCCCGTCACGTCCACTCCCGCCGCTTCCAGCAGGGGACGGGTGATACCGCCCTCCTGGCGGATCAGCGCCAGGAGCAGATGCTCGGGCTCGACGGCCTGCTGCCTGCTTTCGACCGCCTCTTGAGCGGCCGCCTGGAGCGCTTCCTGTGCTTTTTCGGTGAGCCGGTCTAGCTTCATGGGCCGACACCTCGAATGTACGAATCGAACCCGTAAAGCGTCAGTAGAAATCCCGGGTCGCCGGCGTAAACGGGCGCCGGGCCCTCAGCTAGACCCCGAGCCTGTTGAAGAGCTCGTGGTACTGCCTCAACTGGCGCTCGTTGAGAAAGTTGTCACGGACCCTCTCCTGTGCCGCCGTGCCCATGTGCCGGCCGAGATCCGGATCCGCCAGCAGATTGCTGACCGCCTGTCCATACGCCTTGAGGTCTGCCGGATTGGGCAGGAGAATGCCTGTCCTTGCATCCTCGACCTGGTCGACGATGCCGCCGATCGCGCTGGCGACGACCGGTCGGGCTTTCCACATCGCCTCGGATACGGTGAGGCCGAAGCCTTCGGCCAGGCTCTTCTGCACGACGATTTCGGCCCGCCTCTGCAGGGCGTTGACGATGGCGGCGTTCTCGGCCAGGTCCTCCATTGGAAGCAGGGCCAAGTGCGCGCGCTCACGGACCCGGCTGGGCAGGACTCGCCAGGCTTCCGTCGTCTCTTCCAGGACCTCGGCGCCCTCCGGGTCGTCGGCGACCGCGGTGACCTCCGGGCCCGCCAGCACGAGGTGGACGCCCGGCTGCTCGGCCACGTACTCGCCGAAGCCGGTCAAAACGCCAACCGGATCCTTGAGCCGGTCCCAGCGCGATACCTGGACGACGAGTCTTGCATCGGTGGGCGGCGGCGCCGTCTCCACGACCGTCGCTCGGCGTTCGACTCGCCGGAGACTGCCGTCGTGGGTGACGAAATCAGGTTCTCCGGCCGTCGAGTCGGGGAGGAGACCGGCCTGGTTGAGGATCGCGCTGACCCTCGAGTGTGAGAGGAGGTTGTTTTTGGGCGTGAAGGGATCGATGGAGGGCGGGATGACAGAGATCTTGGCCTGGTCCAGACCTTCCCAGGCAAAAGACCGCCTCGAGAAAACGTAGGCGTCGGCGTCCACCAGATAAGGAGCCAGGAAGGACCAGGCTTTGAGCCCCCACTTGTTCGTCGAGTCCATTCCGACGTGACATCGCCAGACGACCCTGGCTGCGACGCGGTTGAGGAAGGGCGTGAGGCCGGCCGTCTGCGGGTCGTGCAGCACGACAAGGTCGCGCGGTCCCATCAGTGCCGAGAGCTCCTTCGCCACTGGAGCAAGCGTCTGCTCGTACCTGTCATGTTCGGGCTGTCCGAGCTCACCGCCGTCACCCGCGAAGCCCTGGATCTGGTTGTGGATCCGCTTCGTGACCCGGAAGAAGTCCGGGTCGCCCTTCATGACGACCCAGCGAGCGTCGATTCCCGCGCCGCGGGTGTAGGCGAGCAGGGACTGGAGCAGCTCGGCAACACCTCCTCCCCGAGCCGTGGAATTGACATTCCAGATCACCCGGCCGGCGAACAGCGCCCGGGCCTCCTCCCCGACCGCGACCAGTCTCTGGAACTCTTCCGGGCGCAGCACCAGTCTGAAGAGGCCCGGATCCACGGGCGCGATCGGAACCTGCTCGAGATGGTCTCCAGCCGGCGTACCGGTCACGCGCGTGCCGGCCACCGAGGCCGTGCTCGAGTCATGCAGGGAAGCCTGTCCATCGCGCTGGAGTCTCCGTCCTTATCGTGGCAGTGTCGCTTGCCATGATCCCACCCGAATACCGATTTACCGAGCAGTAGGCCGGCAGACTATCGCCTGCTCAAGCTGCTTGGCACGTACGCGCCCACGCCGTCGTGAACCATGTCGACCCGCTGTCGAGGCAGTGCGCTCGGTAGCTCGTGCTGGAGGAAGGCGAGCAACCTCTCGCGGACCTCGCAGCGCAGGTCCCACGCAGTGGGCGCGTCTCTCGCTGTCATCAGCGCGCGCAGCTGGACGATCCTCTCCGTAGCGTCAGTCACCTGGAGGCTCCAGGTCCGCCGATCCCAGTTCTCGGACTGATCGAGAATGTTCCCGAGCTCCTCACGCACCCGCTCGACCGGTGTCGTGTAGTCGACCGCGATGAAGGCAGTAGCCTGCAGGTGAGTCGTGTGACGGGTCCAGTTCTGGAACGGCTGATTGAGGAAGTACTGGATCGGAAGCACCAGCCGGCGCTCATCCCAGGTCCGGACGACGATGTTGGTCAGGGTGATCTCCTCGATTCGCCCCCACTCGTTGTCGATCACGATGACGTCGTCGATTCGAACCGGCTCGGCGAAGAAGATCTGGAGGCCGGCGAGCAGGTTGGAAAGCGCCGGCCGGGCGGCGATACCGACGATCAGGCTGAGTATTCCGGCCGAGGCCAGCAAGGTGGTGCCGAAGGATCTTCCGACGTCGAATGTGGTGAGCGCTGCCGCAAAAGCGACGATGCTCGCGAACACGACGGTGATTCGGCGAATCACGTTGACGCGCGTGCGCACGCGGCGCGCGCGCAGGTTGTTCGGGGCGTCGATGCGGAAGCGGGTTACTGCGACGTCCTCCAGGGCAAAGGTCAACGCCACGACCATCCAGGCCGAGGCACCGATCAACACCAGTTCGATCGCGTGCTGAAGAACCACGAAGGTCGCCGGCGAAAGGCCGGCCGCCGGCAGCGCCACACTGAGGGCAATCGCCTTGAGCACGAACCGCCCCGGCCACCAGCAGCGCCGGGTGACCGCCATTACCACGCCTCTGTCCGTCCACGTCCGGCCGGCGCGCCTGAGCGTGCGAAAGAGGATCTCGTTGAACGCGAGCGCGGCCAGCAGCGCCACGACGAGCACGAGCGGGGTGCCGATGATGCTCGGCGTTGGTATGCCACTCACCGATGGCATCGTTCTATCCCACCCATGTTGTTCTCGTCAGCCCTCACCCGAATCTACCGGTCGTTTGCGTATATCGAATGTGGAAGCCTGGATCGAGATCAGTAAACGTGCTCGTGCGGGCGGCAGTCGAGAGCGCAAGACGCCAGCGGATCGCAGCCCGAAGGGCGCAGCTACCGTTTTTACGGACCGGCGCCGCGTTTTCTACTGACGATCCACTAATCGGTCGACTAGCGTCGAATTCATGCCGAGGAGTGTTGGAATCGACCTGGGAACCACGAACTCGGTCATCGCCACCCTCGAAGGCGGCGAGCCGGTCGTGGTTCCGAACACCGAGGGTTCACGGATCACGCCATCAGTCGTCGCCTTCACCAGGACAGGCGAGCGCCTGGTCGGCCATCTCGCGCGGCGCCAGGCCGCGGTCAATCCCGAGAACACGATCTATTCGATCAAGCGCTTCATGGGCCGGCGCTTCACGGAGGTTGAGGACGAGCGCAAGATCGTGTCCTACCGCGTGAAGCCAGGCAAGGACGATCGCGTAGTGGTTGAGGTCCCGGCGGCGGCCAAGGAGTTCACGCCCGAGGAGATCTCGGCCATGATCCTCCAGAAGCTGACGGCGGACGCCGAGGCGTACCTCGGCGAGAAGGTAACCGACGCCGTGATCACGGTCCCCGCCTACTTCAACGACTCTCAGCGCCAGGCGACCAAGAACGCCGGCCAGATTGCGGGCCTGAACGTGCTTCGAATCATCAATGAGCCCACGGCGGCCGCGCTGGCGTACGGCCTCGACAAGAAGAAGAACGAGACGATCCTGGTCTTCGACCTCGGTGGCGGCACCTTCGACGTGTCGATCCTCGAGGTCGGCGACGGTGTCTTCGAGGTCAAGGCGACCAATGGCGACACCCACCTGGGGGGCGACGACTACGACCATCGCATCGTCGACTGGGTGGTCGACGAGTTCAAGAAGGACAACGGCATCGACCTGCGTCAGGATCGGCAGGCGCTGCAGCGGCTGACGGAGGCCGCCGAGCGCGCCAAGATCGAGCTCTCGAGCCGGCTCGAGACCACGATCAACCTGCCCTTCATCACCGCCGACCAGAACGGTCCCAAGCACCTCGAAATGTCACTCACTCGCGCCAAATTCGAGTCGCTGACGGCCGACCTGACCAACCGCTGCCGCGAACCCTTCCTGGCCGCCCTCAAGGACGCGGGCCTGACGCCGCAAGAGATCGACGAGGTCGTCCTTGTCGGAGGCGCGACTCGGATGCCGGTTATCCAGCAGCTGGTGAAGGAGCTCTGTGCCGGCAAGGAGCCTCACAAGGGCGTGAATCCGGACGAGGTGGTGGCGGTCGGCGCTGCGATTCAGGTCGGCGTCCTGCGCGGCGACGTCAAAGACGTCGTTCTGCTTGATGTCACGCCGCTTTCCCTGGGCGTGGAGACGCTCGGCGGCGTCATGACCAGGCTGATCGAGCGCAACACCACCATCCCGACCTCGCGGACGGAGACGTTCACAACGGCGGAAGACAACCAGCAGTCGGTGGAGATCCACGTGCTGCAAGGCGAACGCGAGCTCGCGCGCGACAACCGGACGCTCGCGCGCTTCCACCTCGACGGCATTCCTCCGGCTCCTCGCGGCGTGCCCCAGATCGAGGTCACGTTCGACATCGACGCCAACGGCATCCTCACCGTCCGGGCGCGGGAGAAGAGCAGCGGGCGCGAGCAGACCGTGCGTGTCGAGGCCGCCACCACGCTGAACCAGGAAGAGGTCGAGCGGATGGTCAAGGAGGCGCAGGCCCATGCGGCCGAGGACCGCGCTATGCGCGAGACCGTCGAGTTGCGCAACCAGGCCGACCAGATGGCCTACCAGGCCGAGAAGACGGTGCGCGAAAACGGCGATCGCCTCCCGACCGACCTTCGTGAGGAGGCCGAGCGGGCCATTCAAGCCGTCCGGCAGGCTGCCGGGCAATCCGACGCCAACGCAATCCGAAAGGCGATGGACGACCTCAACTCGACGCTCCAGAAGGTCGGCCAGCAGGTCTACGCGCACGCCGGGGCCCCAGGCGAGAAACCGCCTGGCAACCAAAACGAAGACGAGGTGGTGGACGCCGAGTACCGCGAAACCGACTGAGTCGTGATGCCCACCGGTGCTGGTAAAACTGCCGGTTGCCCGGCTTCGCGAGCGGTCCCTACGTTGGTCTGGGATGAGTGCTGGGCGAGCTTTGCTCACAGGTGGCGAGATTCTCGGCCGGGCACTGGTCATCGAGCCGGATGAGGCTTACCGAGCGACCATAGACGCCTGCGTCGAGCTCGCCGGCTGCACGGCCGAGCACGCTGAGGCTTCTGAGGATGTGGCCGAAGCGCTTGTCGATCGCGTGTACGACGTGATCGTCTGGGGGCCCGAGGAGGGCGGTCAAGGGGTCGGCACCGAGGACATCATGGAGATCCGCATTCGGACCGACGCGCCTCTCGTGATGCTGGAGAACCGGTCCGACAGCGCTCAGCACTACCTTGAGGCGGGCGCCGACCAGTGGCTTCCCAAGCCATTCGACCCCGGCACCCTCGTCGGCGTCGTCCGGGCCGCGGTTCGCAGGTCGCCTGCCCGGTCGCCGCTGACCGGCCGCCGGCAGCTCGGAGCTCTGGCCCTCGACGGCCGCTCACGGCGAGTGCAGGTGGCAGATCATGAGGTGATTCTGACGCGCCAGGAGTGGGAGCTCCTGTCGATCCTGGCCGATCACGCCGACCGGTACCTGACAGTTCACGAGATCCTCCACTTGGGCTGGCACGCCGGCTATCACGCGTCGGACGAGGTGAGGACGTACGTCCGGCGCCTACGGCAGAAGTTGAGTCCTCTGGACCCGCCCTGCGTGCTGATCAGCGAGCACGGACGGGGCTACTGCCTGAAATTCGCCTGAGCTGAACGAGGCCGTTCAGTCGAACGCAGTTGACCCTGTGCCCGTGGTGGCTCGTAGCGTGCCTCAACATGGGGGTACGGGTGATGCGCGGCCTGCAGATTTGGCCGACGAGAGCGGCCCAACCGTTCGAGTGATGGCCACCCCGACCGCGCTGTTGATAGAGGCCGACGACGCCTACCGGACGGCCATCAGCGCCTGCCTCCGCCTCGCCGGCTGCGCGGTCGAGAGCGTCGAGGACCCGTCAACGGCGATGGCGCTCCTGGAACGGAAGACACCGGACCTGATCCTCTGGGGCCGGAGCAAGGAGCTGGGCGCCGACCGGCTGGGGGTCCTTCGCGGGCTGAGAGACCGCAGTTCGTGCACGCTCGTGATCCTCGATGCCGATCCCGGTGTCGCCCGCAGCGACTTCGAGGCGGGGGCCGACTACTGTCTGCCCAAACCGTTTGTGCCCGGCGCCCTTGTCGGCTCCATTCGAGCCGCGATGAGGCCTGTGCGAGTGCCCGACGCAAGCAGCCGGCTGCGCCTCGAGGTCCGGGGCATGGTTCTCGACGGGCCCAACCGGACGCTGGCGTTCGCCGGCCGGACGGCGGTATTCACTCCGCAGGAGTGGAGCCTGCTCACTATCCTGGTCAACCAGTCCGACCGCTTCCTCGACGTCGACGCGATGCTGGGATTGGGCTGGCGGGGTGGAGACCACCCCGCCGAGGAGATAAGGACTTACATGCGGCGCCTGCGCCTGAAGCTCGCGCCGCTCGACGTTCCCTGCCGCCTCACGACCCGGCACGGTCTCGGCTACCGCTTGGTTTTCGACGGCGCAGTTTCACATCGCCAGCAGGCGACGCCGGCCTGACCTCATCCGCCCACGCGGGAAACGATGCGTCCTCGCTTCTCGCTCTCGAGGGTGACGTCCAGCTCCAACAGGTGCGAACCGACCCATTCCGCGCTTTCGATGACCGTCTTGGCCAGCTCCTCCTCCTCGACGAACGTCGTGACCGAGACGAGTTCAGTGGGCCCCGTGGCGGCCACGAAGTAGGAGACGAAGCCCTTCTTGTTGTTCAGGTGATCGGTCCAGCTCTCGTCCACCCTGCGCACGACTTCGTCCAGCTGCCCTGGGCCAACACGGTACGTCCGGATGCTCGTGACCACTGCGCGTCCTCCTCGGTTGATCGACTCTTGCCGTCGATTTTCGGCGCGCGCTCGGCGGCCGTCTCGCCGCACACCGAGCGCCTCGACCCATCTCAGGCAACATGGCGCCGATTTCCACCCGCTTACGTTTACGCCATTCGCTGAGCGTCGACATTGATGTCGACGTTTTACCGGTGAGCGCGGTGATTTCTACGGTCTCTTTACTGGCCGCCTTCGTAGATTGAGGTGCCGTAGGGAAGTCTTCCAAACGGTGGCGCCCGCCCGCTTCCCGCCACCTGTGGCCGGGCGCTGAAGGCAGAGGAGGAAAAGCCTTGGCAATTGCACGCTGGACGCCGATGGACGATCTCACGAGTCTGCACAGCGCAATGGACCGGCTGTTCTCAGAGATGTTCGAGTCTCAATTCGGTCCCCCCCGCCGTGAGGGCGGACAGATGGCGAACCGCCTCGCGGTCGACGTCGAGCGGACCGACCAGGGCTACCGAATCAGCGCGCCGGTCCCCGGCTTCAAGCCTGAAGAAGTCGACGTGAGCTTTTCCGACGGCGTCCTGACAATCCAGGCGAACAAGAAGGAGGAGCAGGAGCAGCGCGACAAGAACTACCTCCGCCGAGAAGTGGCGCGCGGCAATTTCATACGCCAGATCGCACTGCCCAACGACGTCGACCCGGAAGGGATCAACGCCAACTTCCAGAATGGGATGCTCTACATCGACATCCCGCGCAGCCAGAAGGCACAGCCCAAGAAGATCGAGGTGAAGGCGGGTCAGAGTCAGGGAACCGCCGCCGGGGGTCAGCGCTAGCAAGCACGTCGACGGAGCAAGAAGGGCGTCCAAGATTGGGCGCCCTTTTCACTATTGGAGTAACCGCATGTATCGAGATCTGACCGTCAATTGGTGGGCGATCGCGATTCGCGGGCTGCTCGGCGTGATATTGGGGATCGTCGCGTTCGCGCTGCCAGCGATCACGCTGGCCTTGCTGGTGGCGCTGTTCGCTGCCTGGCTGGTGGTCGATGGCATCTTTGCGCTGATCGCCGGAGCTCGAAGCCGCTCGTGGCTGGTGATGGCGGAGGGTGTCGTCGGCCTGGTCATCGGGATCGTCACCGTGCTCTTTCCCGCCATCACGGCTCTTGCGCTGCTGCTTCTGGCCGCGGGCTGGGCGATCGTGACCGGCATCCTCGAGATCGTGGCTTCGGTCGGCCTGCGCCGCGTCATCCACAACGAGTTCTGGCTGGGACTGGCCGGTGTGGCCTCGATCGTCTTCGGCATCCTCCTGGTGGCCAACCCTCGGGCCGGCCTCCTGGTCCTGACCTGGCTCGTCGGGGCCTACGCATTCGTGTGGGGTGTGATCCAGCTCGCGCTCGCCTTCCGCCTGCGTTCTCACCAACGAGGTCGCCGGGCGAGCCCGCTGGCCGGCTGACGTCCAGCCCGTCCTTGCGCGTGCGCGCCGTATGCTTCCGACGCCTTGCAAGCAGAGCCCCGCGGCGCCGTCGCGCCGCTTGTCCGGCGCGCGCTCGAGCTGCTGCCCGCTGGCGCTGCAGAGCTGGACGAGCTCGTGACATCCCTGATCCCCGAAGCGATGCGCCCGCGGTTGGAGCAGGGCCATTTGCGGGCCGCGGGAATGCCACCCGTCCAGGTCGGGCATTCGGCACTGGTGGTGGTCTCCGGACCCGGCGTTCACGAGGCGCTGGTAGGTGTGATCCTGCACGCGGCGGGCAGCGCCTACACCGTCGCCCTACGCGCGGAAGGGGCGGAGCTGCCTCCGGAGCTGGCCGGGGGCGAAGCCGGACTCGACCTGGCGGCGCCCGACTTCCCAGAATCCGACCGGCCGGGCCGCGCCTGGGCCGCCAGCGCCCTCGCCACTCTCACCCGTCCGGCCGCCGAGCTGCTCGATGATCACCGCTGGTGGGGAGACGTGGGAGCCTTGATCATGCTCGCTGATCTCCTGTTAGAAGAACCTCAGACCGGGTAGCGGGGCTATTCTTCCCCGACGTGTCGATCCGGGTACTGATCGTCGAGGACCATCCGGTGGTCATCGAGGGCCTGCAGCTCTCCCTTGACAGGCACGGCTTCGACGTCGTGGGCGCAGCCAGCAGCGCCGCGGAAGGCCACCGCCTGGCGGAGGAGACGATGCCCGAGGTCGCCCTGCTCGACTTCAACCTGCCCGACGCGAGCGGAGCCGAGCTTGCCGCCTGGATTCGCAAGGCTTCGCCGGCGACCGCCGTCATCTTCCTCACCGGCGACGAGAGCGACGACGCCTTGCTGGCGGCGCTCGACGCCGGCGCCCGGGGTTTCCTCTTCAAGACCCAGCCGGCGGGTCAGATCGCGGACGCCATCCGACAGGCAGCCGGCGGCCGCTCCGTGATGCCGCCGGGTCGGGTCAGTGAGGTCCTCGCCCGCCGCCGGGAGCGGCTGGTCGCCGAGGAGCGGGCCCGCCAGGAGCGCGAGCGGCTGACGGCGCGGGAGCTCGAGATCCTCGAGATGCTGGCGCGCGGGATGGCCACCAAAGAGATCGCGGCCAAGCTCTTCCTGTCGGTCGCCACGGTCCGCTGGTACGTCCAGCAGACGATCGAGAAGCTCGAGGCCCACAGCAAGATCGAGGCGCTCGCCCGCGCCCGCGAGCTCGGCCTCATCGACTGAACCAGTCGTGCACCGCCGCGCGTGTCCCGTTCCGGACCCCGGGATCGGCAAAAATGGCGATGGACTCCCCACGGGCGGACGTGGCGCGAGGATCCTCTGAGAAGGAGAAGTAGATGGGACGCTTTGACGGCAAGGTCGCGCTGGTCACTGGCGGCGCCAACGGCATCGGCGCCGCGAGCTCCGAACTGTTCGCGCGCGAGGGCGCGGCGGTGGTCGTGGTCGACCTCGAAGAGGAGCACGCGAGCCAGGTCGCGAGGAGCGTCACCGACGGCGGCGGCAAGGCGATCGGCGTCGGCTGCGACGTCACCCAACGCGAGCAGGTGGAGGCGGCGGTCAAGCGCGCGACCGACGAGTACGGCCGCCTGGACATCCTCGTCTGCTGCGCGGGCATCATCCGCGACAACCTCCTCTTCAAGATGACCGACGACGACTGGTTCGCGGTCATGAACACGCACCTGACCGGCTCCTTCTACTTCGCGCGCGCTGCCCAGTCCGTGATGACCCAGCAGAACTACGGCAAGATCGTCTTCCTGTCTTCGACGTCCGCACTGGGCAACCGCGGCCAGACCAATTACTCGACCGCCAAGGCCGGCCTCCAGGGGATGGCCCGGACACTCGCGATCGAGCTCGGCCGCTTCAACATCAACGTCAACGCGGTGGCGCCCGGGTTCGTCGAGACTCGCATGACCCAGGCCACCGCCCAGCGCATGGGAGTCGACTTCGAGGAGTTCAAGAGGCTGGCGGCGGAGAGCATCCCGGTGCGCCGGGTCGGCCAGCCGGCTGACATCGCCAACGTGATTGCTTTCCTGTGCTCGGACGAGTCGTCTTTCGTTTCCGGGCAGACGATCTACGCAGCCGGCGGCCCGCGGAGCTAGCGCCCGCGACGAGGGACGCACCCCGGCGAGCGCCCGCGCTAGCTCCCGGGAGGTGGGGCGGGCAGCCGGATGCTGATTCCGGTCCGCCCGCCTGTCTCCTCAGTCCACTCCAGCTCGCCGCCCATCATCTCGGCCAGTCGCTTCGCGGTGGTCACCTCGCGTGGGATTCCGATCCCCGTGTCGGTGATCCACAGCTGCACTCCCTCGCCGAGGCGGTTGGCGCGGATCCGCACGGTGCTCCGGGCGGGCGTGTTGCGGATCGCGCATCCGAGCAGGTTGAGGAGCATCTGCTCGAGCTGCTCGCGGTCACCGACGACCGTGAGCCCGGAGGGTTGGGCCTGCAGGGTCACGCGCTTGGTGCTCGCGAGCGGCGCGAGCTGATCGAGGACGCCGGCGATCGAGTCGTCGAGGTGGATCAGCACCCGCTCGAAGACGAGGTGCACGGGCTTCGAGCGCTTTGACGAGGCGTGGGTGAGAAGCTGGCTGGCCGCGGATTCGATGCTGGCCAGGTAGCGAAGCTGGACCGGCTCGAGGTTCTTGCCGGTCAGCTGCAGGAGCTGCGTGAAGCCCAGGATCGACTGCAGCGCTATGCGCAGGTCGGTCGATTCCAGCGTGATCGCGTCGTCCGAATTTCCAAGCTTTTTGTCGCTCATCTCGGGGAACGAGCGAATTAGACCATGGAAATTCGAAGCGCAAACCCCCTAAAAGCCTGTCAATTGCACGGAAAGCGCCGCGGGGGTGCTTGGGATTTTGGAGCTTGCCGCTACGCGGTGACTCGCAGGATCAGCGCGTCGCCCTGGCCGCCCCCGCCGCACAGCGCCGCTGCCCCGTAGCCGCCGCCGCGCCGCCGAAGCTCGTAAGCGAGCGTGAGGGCGAGGCGTGCTCCTGAAGCGCCGATCGGATGCCCCAGCGCAACCGCGCCGCCATTGACGTTTACCCGATCCGCGTCCAGGCCGAGCATTCTGCTGGCGTTCAGCGCCACCGCCGCGAACGCTTCATTGATCTCGGCGAGCGCCAGGTCTCGCGCCTGCAGCCCGGCCTTCTTCAAAGCGGCGTCGATGGCCAGCGCCGGCACCGTGTGCAGCCAGCCGTAGCGGTCGGCGCTCATTCCGTGGGCGACGACCTCGGCGAGTGGGCGGAGGCCGAATCTCTGTGCCCGCTCGGCGGACATCACGACCACCGCCGCCGCCCCATCGGAGATCTGAGAGGCGTTGCCGGCGGTGATAGTTCCCTGCTTTCGGAAGGCGGGCGGCAGGTTGGCCAGGCTCTCGGCGGTCGTGCCGGACCGGATTCCCTCGTCCTGCGTGAACGCGACGGCGTCCCCTTTCTTGTCTCCCCTTCTGACCGGCACCGCTACCGGCACCGTCTCTTCGCCCAGCCGTCCAGCCGTCCAGGCCGCCTCGGCGCGCTGGTGTGAGCGCGCCGCCCACTCGTCCTGCTCCTCGCGGCCGATCTCGAGCTCGCGGTTGATGTCGTCCGAGGACTCGCCCATATGAGCGTTGAGGAAGGTCGACCACAGCCCATCGTGGACCATCGAGTCGACCATCTCGGTATTGCCCATGCGGGCGCCGAACCGAGCCTTCGGCAGCAGGTACGGCGCCAGCGACATCGACTCCATCCCGCCCGCCACCGCAACCTCGATCTCGCCCGCCCGTATCAACTGGTCGGCGAGGGCGATCGCGTTGAGGCCGGACAGGCAAACCTTGTTGATCGTCAGAGCAGGCACCTCGACGGGGAGGCCGGCGAGCACCGCGGCCTGGCGAGCGGTGATCTGGCCCGCCCCGGCCTGGAGCACCTGGCCCATGATCACGTACTCGACGTCCTCGGGGCGGATGCTCGCCCGTGATACCGCCTCCCGGATGGCGATGCCGCCCAGTTCCACGGCTGGGAGCGTGCTCAACGACCCGGCGAACTTTCCGATCGGGGTACGGGCGCCCGCGACGATGACCGATCCCACTGCCGCTCAATCTTAGGCTCGCACGAACGCGTCCCACGTGAGCCATGACTATCCGCACATCGGTCAGGGTCGCTGCGACATTGCATGAATTCACGAGCGGCCGGCTTTCGACAATTCGCCTGCGATATGTCGTAGCCGCTTAACCGCTTTTGGGGCAGCCGGTCTAAGGGTGTCGGATTTCCGGGGCAAGGTCACCGGCCGTGATCTGGAAGCCGGTCGCCCGGATGGGCGCTCTCCTGTCAGCCGCTGTGGCCGCGTGCCTGCTCGGCATCACCCCTGCCGCCGCCGGCGGTCCCTACAACAACGGCGCCTACGGCACCGACATCTCCTGGCCGCAGTGCAGCCGAGGGTATGACAGCATCCCGGCCAACGACTTCACCGTTGTCGGTGTCAATGACGGAACGCCGTTCACCATGAACCCTTGCTTCGAGTCCCAGTACGCGTACATGGCCGGTCACGGCTTCTCGACGTTTGGCGTTTACGTCAACCTCCAGTACGGCGAGGCGGACAACGGCTACAGCAGCTGCGCCGCCGACGACCACGCGTGCCGCGCCTACGACTACGGCTACCTGGCAGCTCAGTACGCATACACGCAGGCCAACTACTTGACCCGCGGCGACACCCTCACCCACGTCAGCACCTGGTGGCTGGACGTGGAAACGATGAACGAGTGGAACGACGACCAGGGCCTGAATTCCCAGGTCGTGCACGGTGCCCTCCAGTTCCTGACCACGACCGGTAAGCAGGTCGGGGTGTACTCGACGCCCCGACAGTGGTGGGAGATCGCGGGGGGCTACAACCCCGGCCCGACGATCGGCAACTGGGTCGCCGGCGCGGACAGCACCGACGATGCGAGCATGTGCGGTACCCCGCTCTGGCCCGGTGGGCAGGTCTGGATCTTCCAGTACCTGAACCTCGACATCGACCTCGACCAAAACCGCAGCTGCTAGGCCTCCCTCCCTGCTTGGCCCGAGGTGCCGACGCTCAGCGGCGACGGAGGGGTCTGAAGGTCAGCTGGCCCTCGCGTTACATCCCCATGGCCCGTCGGATCCACTGCTCGCTCAGAGCGTTCGCCCGAGCCAGGTCGGGGCCGACCATGTCGTGGTGGGCGTTCGGGAACCAGACGACGTCGGTCAGAACCCCCTTGGCGGTCAGCGCGTCCTGCGTCGTTTGCGTCCAGGCTGGCGGGATGTCTTCGTCCGCCGTGCCCTGCAGGAACAGCGTAGGCGGCTGTCCGGAGGCGAAGTAGTTGCGCGGCGAGAGGTGCTGGTAGCCCTCCGGATTGCTGTCCGGTGAGCCGGCGGCCCCCATCGAGTTGCTCCTCAGCCACCACTTCCGGGCGTTGTCGGCCATGTCGCTGCTGACGGGAGCGAACAGCACGACTGCCTTGACCCGGGGGTCCACCACCATGGCGAGCAGGCTTATCCCGCCCCCGTTGGAGTGTCCAATGAAGCCCACGCGGGAGGGGTCGGCCTGGGGCAGCGTGGACAGCGAGCCGACCAGGTCCAGGGCCGCGATCAGCTCGCCCACGATCGCGGGCAGTTCCGGCGGCGCCGGACCCGAACCGGCGTAGCCCGGCCAGTTGGGCGCGACCGCGATGAAACCGTGGGCGGCCAGCGGGTCGCCGAAGATGCCGGAGTCCTGGCCGACCCAGTAGCGGTCGGCGGGAATGTAGCCGTGGTTGACGACGATGACGGGGAAGGGGCCCGGTCCATCCGGAATCGAGATGGTTCCGGTCATCGTCTGGCCGCCGCTCGGCCATGTCATGTGGAACTTGGTAAAGCCGTCGCCGCGGAACATCTGCTCCTTGAGTTGCAGGGTTCCGCCCGAGTACTTGCGAGCGCGGAGCGATTCGATCCAGTAGGCCGGCAGGGGCGGCGTCGGTACTGCGGTCGGCTCGGGGCTCGCGGGGGAGACGGCGCTGGTGCTGGGCGTCGGCGCCGGGGAGCGGCCGGCGGTCGGTACGTCAGGTCCAGCGCAGCCCGCGAGCACAACGGCCAGCGCGGCTGCGGTGGCCAGGCAACGGCCCGCCATTTCCCATTCAGTCTGCCACTCCGCGCGCGTCCATACCTCTGATGAACTCGACCGTTGGGGTTCGAAGTTGATAGCGTGGCTATCAGGAAAGACATGAAACTCTGGCGCCTGTTGCGCTCACGAGACTGGGCGGTGGGCCTCGCGCCTAAGGAGCTGGCGGGCCAGCGCGAGGGACTGATCTTCATGATCATCTGCCTCATCGCGGTGGCGCTGGTGACCACGGCTGACCTTGTCGCGCCCGCGCACACCACCGTCGGAGCGATCGTGTTCCTGCCCGTCGCGGCCGCCGCGTGGCTGCTGTCGCAGCGCCTGGCGCTGGTTGTGGTGGCGGTCGCGATGGCTATGCAGTGGCTGCCCGTGGTCGCCGGCGTCTCCCAGCCACTCACGGCGGGTACGCGCTTCCTCATGATTCCGGTCCTGGCCCTTCTGGCGCACGTCGCGGCGACCGGGACCATTCGCGCCCGCGAGCGCGAGATCGATGCTCGCCAGGCTCGCGCTGCCGAAGAGAAGGCGATCGAGCTCGAACACGCAAAGTCCGAGTTCCTGCGCCTGGCATCTCACGAGCTGAGGGGCCCGGTTGCCATCCTGCGGGGTTACCTCTCGATGGTCGACGAGGGCACTCTGGGTGAGGTTCCACCGGGAGTCGCTCGGGTCCTTCCGATTCTCACAGCGACCGCCAGCGGCATGAACCAGATCGTCGATCAGATGCTGGACACGGCTCGGCTCGAGGACAGCCGGCTGCAGCTCCAGGTGGCCGAGGTCGACCTCGCCGCCATCGTTCACGAGTCGACGAGTACTGTTCGCCTGCTCCACGCCGGATCTCACGCGGTCAGCGTGAAAGGCGTCGACAAACCGTTGATGGTCCGTTGCGACGCCGCCCGGATCTCGACCATCCTCGGGAACCTGGTCTCGAACGCGCTCAAGTACTCGTTCCCCGGAAGCGA
Organism: uncultured Actinomycetes bacterium; assembly: GCA_964640005.1. GTDB lineage: Bacteria > Chloroflexota > Dormibacteria > Dormibacterales > Dormibacteraceae > CAZHAC01. The sequence continues at coordinate 64,685 of CAZXGB010000002.1, forward strand.
GGTGTCGGTGAAGCTGACCCGAAAGGATGGTTTCGCGACCATCGCCGTCAGCGACTGCGGGATCGGCATCGACGAGTCCGACCTACCCCGGCTCTTCACCCGGTTTGGCCGCATCGACAGTCCTTCGACCGCGGACGTGCCCGGCACCGGTCTCGGCCTCTACCTCTCGCGCGAGCTGGCCCGGCTGCACGGAGGCGACATCAGCGTGGAATCCCGCCCCGGTGAGGGCAGCACCTTCACGCTTTCGCTGCCGCTGGGAAAGCCGCGGGCGGCACCTGCGGCCGAAAGCGAGCGTGCGCGGCGCCGGCCCCAGATGGCGGGCTGATCGGCGGCTGCTGGGGGCACGAGGTTACCTTGGTGGGGTGGCGACCTCCTTTCTCGGCAAGGTAAACGCGCCTGACTTTCGACCCAACCTGGCCTGGCTCAACGTGGAGCGGCCGCTGTACATCGAAGAGCTGCGCGGCCGCATGGTCCTGCTTGACTTCTGGACCTACGCCTGAATCAACTGCCTCCAGTTGCTTCCGCAGTTGCGGGAGCTCGAGCGAAGGCACCAGGACGAATTGGTCGTCATCGGCGTCCACTCCGCGAAGTTCATGGCCGAAAAGGCGACCGAGAACCTGCGCGAGGCGGTCGTCCGCTACGGCGTCGATCACCCGGTGATCAACGACCGCGATTTCGCGGTCTGGAACGACTATGCAGTGAGAGCGTGGCCAACCCTCCTCTTCATCGACCCGACCGGCAAGCTGGTCGCCAAGCACGAGGGAGAGGCGCCGGTGGAAGCGCTCGACGCGTTCGTGACGCAGGCGCTCGACGACTACCGGTCCCAAGGCCTGCTCGACACGTCGAGGCCGCTCCCGGTGCGAACCGAGCCGATCTCGGAGTCGACCCTTGCCTTCCCCGGCAAAGTTGCCGCCCACGCGTCCGGTCCCTGGCTCGCAGTCGCGGATACCAATCACGACCGGATCGTCCTGGCCGAACTGAACGGCCGCATCGAGAGGGTGTTCGATGGAGTCAGCCGCCCTCAAGGCGTCGCCTTCGGCGGCGGCCGGCTGTGGGTGGCAGAAACCGGCGCTCACTCTGTTCTTGCGATTGACGTCGACGCCGGAACCCTGGAGCGGGTGGCCGGCACGGGGCGGGCCGCGATGAGCGGCGAGGACCTGGCGGAGGGCGCGCTCCGCTCGCCCTGGGATGTCTGCTGGCTGGATCCGTTCCTTTACATCGCGATGGCAGGCAGCCACCAGCTCTACCGCCATGACCCAGAGACGGGCGTCACTCAACCCTGGGCCGGGAGCGGTCACGAAGGCCTGCAGGACGGAGAGCTCCACGAAGCCTGGCTGGCCCAGCCGAGCGGGCTGTCCACCGATGGCGAGCTTCTCTTCGTCGCCGACAGCGAGATCTCGGGCGTTCGCGAGGTCGATCCGGTTGGACGAGCTGTCCGCACGCTGGTCGGGACCGGCCTGTTCGACTTCGGAGACCGCGACGGTCCTGTCGACCAGGCCCTCTTCCAGCACCCGTTGGGCGTGGCCGCGGCTCCGGGTGCTGTCTACGTCGCCGACACCCTCAACTCGAAGGTGAAGCGGATCGATCTGGTCGAGCGCCAGGTCTCAACGGTGGCCGGCGGTTTCAACGAACCGGGCGGGATCGCGTTACTTGGCAATCGTCTGTACGTGGCCGACACCAACAACCATCGGATCTGTACGGTCGACCTCGATTCGCACGAGGTAGCGACCTTCAACCTCGCCGGTCTCTAGCACCCCTCCGTCGCCGCTGCGCGGCGACACCTCCCCATCAAGTGGGGAGGAGGCCTATACGGACCTCGGCTACCGGAGGAGGTCGCGCACGACCGCCAGCGCGGCCTCGTAGTCGGGCTCGTCGCCGATGTTGCGCACGTACTCCACGTGGCGCACCGTGCCCTCGCGGTCGATGACAAATACGGCGCGAGCGAGGAGGCCGTTCTCCTTCAGGGTCACGCCGTAGTCGACGCCGAAATCCGCGTTCCGATAAGCGGAAGCGGTCGTGTGCTCCACGTCCGCCGCGCCGCACCAACGCGCTTGGGCGAAGGGCAGGTCCATGCTGACGGTCAGCATCTGCAGGTCGCGGCCGAGCGCGAGACGCTCCTGCTCCCACCGCCTGGTCTCCCGGTCGCAAGTCGCGGTGTCGAGCGAGGGAACCGTGCTCAGGATCAGCACGCGGCCGGCGAAGTCGGAGATCCGCACCGGTTCGGGTACGAACCCCTTGCCGGCGAGCGTCGCGTCGGGCGCCCGGTCGCCGGCCTTAACTTCTCGGCCGAGAGCCGTCATGGGGCCGGTTCGGTGCTGGAAAGCCGCTGGCCGTTCTACCGCCGTCTTCATCGTCGCGATGATTTTATGTGCACGCTGCTCACCTTTTTTGCTCCTTCGACGTGCCTTGACCGGCGCTCGGGCGACTGCTAGCCTCCCAGCAGGGTCAGGGCGGCAATCTTGGATTGCCTGCTTACCGGGGGGTAGCAACGGTTCTGGCTGTAAGTCGATTCGTTACGCACGCCGTCGTGCTGCTCGTGGCGATCTGCGTCTCGGGCTTTGCGTCGGTCGATCGCAATATCCCGTCGTCGCTGGCGCTCCGCCTCGGCGCTGTCAACGCGGCCGGGATGGTTGGCAGCGAAGGTGGCTCGGTGGGCAGTGTCGCTCTCGGCCGGACGAGCACCATCATCAAGCCGGTGGCGGTGCCGACCGCGGCCCAAAAGTCCCATGCGGCGACCGTGTACACCGTGGCCGCGGGCGAGAATCTGGCCGCCCTCGCCCAGAAGTACGGGGTGAACGCCGACTCCATCCGCTGGTCCAACTTCGACGCGCTGAAGAGCGTCGAAAGGGACGTCAGCGCCGGCCAGCAGATCGTCATCCCACCGGTCAACGGCGTGGCGGTCACAGTCGCAGAGGGCGACACGGTGGCCACGCTCGCCGCGAAGTACTCGGCCGATCCCCAGGCGATCACGGACTTCAACTACGTGCGAGATCCCGCACATCTCACCGCGGGTGAGCGAATCGTCATCCCCGGCGGTCGCGGGCCCGACTTCGAGCAGCCGCTGAGCGTTCTGCGCATGCCCTCGGTCACGACCAGCCGCTCGCTGACCGCCAGCCCTTCGACACGTGGCGGGCCGGCGGCGGGCAGCGCCGCCGGGAACCGATTCGCCTATGGGTACTGCACCTGGTATGTGGCCAGCCGGCGGTCGGTGCCCTGGCTCGGCGACGCCTGGCAGTGGTACTCGCAGGCGCAGGCGTACGGTTGGGCGACGGGTCAGGCGCCGCGGGCGGGAGCCATCATGGACACCTGGGAGAGCGGCTGGGGCCACGTCGCCATCGTCGAGAAGGTCAACCCGGATGGCAGCTGGCTGGTGTCGGAGATGAACTTCATCGGCTGGGGCGTGATCTCCCAGCGAACCATCTACCCGGGGAAAGTCCCCCTGATCGGCTTCATCTACTAAACCGTCGCGCCTGGCGATCCGCACAGTGAAGGCGCCTGGGCTAGAACTGTGCGCCCGCCAGGACCAGAGCCGCGACCAGGAGTCCGGCCGTCAGCATGGCCAGCCGGAAGGCGATCTGGAGCCGGCCCCGGAGTACGGTGACCAGGACGGCCGCCATCAGCACCACGGTTGCCGCAAGCGCGGCGAGTGAGGGCCGGCTGGGTGCGCCGGCCGCCACGAGCCCGGCCGCAAGCACCATCAGGAACACGGCCGTCAGGGCGGAGACCCGCTCGCCCAGCCGTTGTGGCAGGCCCAGGACTCCGCTCCGCCGATCCCGCTCGATGTCGGGCAGCGCCTGCGTGAAGTGCCCGGCAGCGCCGGCGATCGCGGACGCCGCGACGGCCCACCAGGCGGGGAGGTGTGTGATCGGCGGGCCGAGCGTGACGAAGGCGGGCACCATCGCGAAGGCGACGGCGTAGGCGAGGACGCTGAACGGCGTCCGCTTGAGCCAGCCGTTGTAGGCTGTCGCGGCTGCCAGACCGGTGAAATGGGCAGCGGCCGAGCCCAGGCCGGCGGCCAGTGAGAGCGGCACGCAGGCGGCGCCGGCGGCGCCGGCCGCGATCCGCGCGGTTTTGAGAGACAGCAGCCCGGTGGCGATCGGCTTGTCCACCCGGCGCTGCTCGGCGTCCAGGTTGGCGTCGTGGATGTCGTTGCTCCAGCCGATGAAGAGCTGACCGCAAAAGACGGCGGCGCCGCAAAGCAGGCTCATCGCGGCGCCGCGGCCGGCGGAGTAGGCGAGGGCGGTCACGATCACCGTGACCGCAACCACCGGTTCGGGATGCGATGCCCGAACCAGTAGTGGCCAGGTCATGGCCAGCTCAATCCAAGCTTTCGTCTGAATGGGCGGCCCAGGCCCTCTCCATGTTCTCGATGTCGCGCGCCGCATGCGGAAGACCGGTGGCGGCGACCAGCGCGGCCACCAGCAGGAGCGGCGGTGCCATCAGCGTCAGGGCCAGCGACAGGCTGCCGAACCTGTCCGAAAGGACGCCGGCCGCCCAGGATGACCAGGAGTCGCCCAGGAGGTGCCCGAAGAAGAGCCCGAGCGTGATCCCGCTCGCACGCAGAGTGGGCACGATCACGTTCTGCTGGAGCGCGGTAAAGGGCGCAACATAGAGGTAGAGGACGACCGCGCTGAGGAGCGCGAGGGGCACGAACGTCGCGAGCGAGGGCGCCTGCAGCGCGGCTGCCAGCAGCACGGCACCGGCGAGGAAGGAGGCAGCCGAGATCTCCAGGTACCCTCGCGGTGCGCGGCGAGCACGCCAGTCACCGAGCCAGCCACCGAGCAGCGTGCCGACCAGCCCGCCTCCAATGAGGAGGCCGCCGCCCAGCGTCGAAGCACCGCTGACCGAGAGGCCGTAGCGGCGCTGAATGTACGTCGGAAGCCAGTTCGCGATCGCCGCCAGCACCGCGTAAAGCAGTATCTGGCTCAAGACCACCGAGCGGTAACTGGGGATGTGCAGGAGGCGAAGGAAGGCGCGGAAGTCGACGTCGTGCGGCCGCCTCACGATGGGACCGGCTGCCTCAGCCGCCCCGCGCGCCGGTTCGCGCAGCCGGAAGGCGAGAATCGCGCAGATCAGGCCGGGGATGGCGGTCCCATAAAAGGCCCAGCGCCAGCCGAAGTGCTCGGCCACGATTCCGCCGCCTATGAACCCGACCGCGATTCCGAAGACGCTGCCTGAATTCCATATCGAGGCGGCTCGCGAGCGGAAGTCCTTGGCGAAGAAGTCGCCGAGGAGAGATGTTCCCGCCGGGAAGTAGCCCGCCTCGCCGATACCGAGCACGGCGCGCGCGGCGAAGAGCTGGAACACGTTTTGCGTGAGGCCGGTGACCAGGGTGGCCAGGCTCCAGATGGTGACGCCGGTTCCGATCACGGTCTTGCGGACCCCGCGGTCGGCCCAGTACCCGAAGGGGAGTACGGTCAGCGAGTAGAAGAGCAGGAACGCGCTCAGCACCGCACCCATGGCGGTGTCATCGATGTGGAATTCCTTCTGGATCGAGCTCGCGGCGGCGGGTAGGACGTAGCGGTCGAGGTAGTTGAGGAAGTTGATGGCGAACATCACGCCGAGGACGTACCAGGCGTAGCGCTTCGCCATCGGCGGAAAGATTAGGCCGTTCGCGACCAGTGCGAGTTTGCAGTCCGCTTACATCTCGCGGCTCGCGGGGCGGCGATGATCCATGCGAGGTTCAAACATGACGACCAAGCTTTCGCTCGAGAACTACAACACGCTTCCGCGGGTGTCCGGACTGGTGCTGTCACCCGACGGCCGCCGCCTGGTCATGACCGTCCAGACCCTGTCCGCAGACGCGACCCGCTTCGTCAGCTCGCTTTGGGAGGTCGCCGCGGACGGTTCCGCAGGCCCACGCCGCCTGACCTTCTCTGACAAGGGCGAGGCCAATCCGGCCTTCCTGCCAGATGGTTCTTTGGTCTTCTCCTCGGCGCGCCCCGACCCGACCGTGAAAGAGGAGGAAGCGGAGGGGCGGCTGTGGGTGCTGCCGGCGGCCGGCGGAGAGGCGCGTCCGCTGCTTTCGGTGCCGGGTGGGATCCAGGCCCTGGCCACCGCCCGCGGCACCGACACCGTCGTCGTCCGAGCTCAGCTCTTCGCCGGCGCCGGCGCTCTCGAGGCAGACGCGGAGAAGGCCAAGCGCCGGAAGGAGGCGGGGACGAGCGCGATCCTTTACGAAACCTTCCCGATCCGTTACTGGGACCACGACCTGGGGTCGCGCTGGAGCCGGCTACTTCGGTTGCGCGAGGTGCTTGGGGAAGACCGCCCGAAGGCCGAGGACCTGACACCGGACGCCGTCAACAACCTCGAGGAAGCCTCGCTGTCGGTGTCACCCGATGGCGAGACCGTAGTCACCACCTGGACGCGCGGTACGGGGAAGGGCTTCCGCAATGAAGATCTGGTGGTGATCCGCGGCGGCGAGCGGCGGACGCTGGCGGCCGGCGAACTGAACTACGCCCAGCCGCAGGTCTCGCCGGACGGGCGAAGGGTGGTGGCTTCGGCCGAGGACGAGGGGACGCCGGAGCGCGCCATGCGCATCCAGCTCTGGCTCGGGAACCTGACGGATGGCGACGGCCAGATCGTCGCCCCGGACTTCCCGAACTGGCCGGAGGAGCCGGCCTGGGTGGCCGACGGATCCGCCGTCTACTTCGCGGCTGACGAGGCCATGCAGCGCCCCATCTTCCGCCTCGACTTCGGGACCGGTGAGGTCACACGGCTGACTGAGGAGGGGTCGTTCACGGCCATCTGTCCGGCGCCCTCAGGCGAGTGCGTGTACGCTCTCCGGTCTTCGTGGAGCTCGCCGCTCGAGGTTGTGCGGGTCGGTCTCGACGGAACCGTCACCTGCCTACCCACGCCGGGGCTGCCGCTCGACTTGCCGGGCGAGGTGTCGATGGTGAGCGCGACGGCCGAGGACGGCACTCCGCTGCGGTCGTGGCTGGTGATGCCGGAGGGCGCCTCGAGCTCCAACCCGGCGCCACTCGTGCTCTGGATCCACGGCGGACCGTTTGCGAGCTGGAACGCGTGGAGCTGGCGCTGGTGCCCACACCTGCTGGCCGAGCGCGGCTACGCGGTACTTCTGCCCGATCCCGCGCTCTCGACCGGATACGGACAGGCGTTCATCGAGCGCGCCTGGGGAGTGTGGGGCGACCGCGTGATGAAGGATCTCTTCGCCGCGCTCGACGCCGTGCTCGCCCGCGCGGACGTCGACGCCGGCCGGACGGCCGCGATGGGAGGCTCGTTCGGCGGCTACATGTCCAACTGGGTGGCCGGTCACAGCGACCGGTTCCGTGCCATCGTCACTCACGCCAGCCTCTGGTCGCTCGAGCAGTTCCGCGCCACAACCGATGACCCGACGTGGTGGGAGCATCAGTTCGGCTCTCCATACGAACACCCTGAGCGATACTTCGCGGCCTCCCCCGACCGGGGCCTTCACTCGGTGCGAACGCCGATGCTGGTCATTCACGGCAACCTCGACTACCGGGTGCCGATCTCGGAGGCGCTCCGCCTCTGGACCGACCTCGTCCGGCACGAGGTGCCGGCCAAGTACCTGTATTTCCCGGATGAGAACCACTGGGTGCTCAAGCCGGGAAATGCGCGCGTCTGGTACGAGACGGTGCTCGCGTTCCTCGACCACCACCTACTCGGAAAGGAGTGGCGGCGCCCCGAGCTGCTCTAGGCGGGTTGCGCCAGCTGCAGTGAGCCCTGAGCGAACGCTGAGCAAAGCTGCTGCGCCCGCTCGACGAAGGCGAGCGCGGCGGGTGAGCGGTAGCGATCGCGGTGCCAGGCGAGCGCCAGGATCCGGGGCGGGATGTTCGGCAGATCGAAGATTCGGACGGCGTCGTCGCGCTCGTCGACCGAGAGCCGCGGGACCAGCGCCGCCCCGACCCCGGCGCCCACCAGACCCTGAACGATTCCATTGTCATCGGAGCGGAAGACGTAGTTGGCGGCCACGCCCTGCGAGCGCAGGTATTCCTCGGTGTCCGCGTAGCTCCGGCAGCTGGCGAACCCGATCAGCGAGAGTTCGCCGAGCTGCGCCAGCGCGGCCGAGCCCGCCTTCGCCAGGGGCGCGTCTTTGGCGATCATCAGCACGTACGGGTCGCGCATCAGCTCGACGCCTTCGAAGGGCCCGTCCGGGAGCGGGAAGACCGTGATCGTGAGGTCGAGCTCGCCCTGCCCGACCATCTTCAACAGCTGCTGGTCCTGGGCCTCCTCTCTCAGCTGGAGCTCGATGGCTGGCCATTCGGAGGCGAATTGGCGCAGAAGCCGGGGCAGGATCTTGGTCCCGACGCTCTGGTAGGTCCCGATCCGGAGCTTGCCGCTCGCCCCGTCGCCGAAGGCAGCCAGGTCTGCGTGTGCCGCGCGCAGCCGGGCGGCGATAGCGTCGGCATGCCGCAGCAGGAGCCGGCCGGGCTCGGTGAGCGCGATCTTGCGACGGCCTCGCGAGCGTTCGATCAGGCGGTGGCCGATCAACCGCTCGAGGTTCGCGATCTGCTGGCTGAGCGCGGACGCCGAGCAGTCGAGCTGATCCGCGGCCGCCCAAAAAGAGCCGGCTTCGGCAATCGTCTGCAGCGCCACCAGGTGGCGCAGCTCAAGGTCTGACCAATGATAAGGCTGCATGAATTTTTTAGGAAACGATTGAACTAGCTCTGGATAACTCTACAGAGGATGATCGGCGTGTGGAAACGTTGATCGCGGTGACGGCGCTGGCACTCCTGGCAGCCGCGGCGTCTGTGTACGGCCAGGATTCGCGGATTTGGGACGAGCGTGATCGCCGTCCGTGGTGGCCCGGCCACCGGCC
>CAZXGB010000002.1:73584-83643 GCA_964640005.1 uncultured Actinomycetes bacterium
TTGGGACGAGCGTGATCGCCGTCCGTGGTGGCCCGGCCACCGGCCCGACTTCTAGGCAGGCACCCGGCGAACAGGAACAGGTCCCGGGTGGCTGCGGCTAATGACCGCCGCCGCCACCGCCACGCCAAGGACCCACGCGATAGCGACGCCGATCAACGCGGCGTAGGCGGTCCAGGCCACCCACGGCGCACCTGGGTGCGCCTCGCTGAGCATGAGCGAGGATGCCGGCCGGAACGCCTGGACCTGTTCAGGCGCGATCGGATAGCCGGCTTGCCGGTACTCGGGATCCGGCGGGAAGGAGATCGGGGCCGCCGCCAGCACGTCGCTGCGACCCAGGAACACCATCGATTTCCAGGAACCGCCCGTAGGAACCGGCTCTACTGCCTCGTAGCGGCCGGCTCCCGTCTCGCGGAGATGGATGACCTTACGTCCGCCGCCCTGCCAGGCGAGGATCACGAACCAATCGGGTTTGTCCGCGTACCCGTCTGGGTGAACCGTGACGGACACCCTCATGTCCTGCTCGGTAGCCGGCCGGCCGAGGCGGTCCTGGATTTGCCGGGCCGGGCCGGCGGGCGAAGTCGTGATCGTCGCCTCGCCGGCTGCGCTGTGTCGGGGAAGTGGAATGGCGAGCAGGCCGCCCAGGATCGCCATCGCGATCAGGGGGGTGCCAGACGGCAGGCCCGAGCCGCGCCGGCCGACGGCGGACCCGAACGCCAAACCCGCGATGGCCGCGAATATCGCCGCCAGGCCAGGCAGCCACATCCACAAAAGAAGGCTTGGGTGCCAGGGCAGTGGGTACGCGACTTGAGTCCAGAGCCATTCCGTCGCCAATCCGGGCCCCGCAATCAGAGCTCCGGCCAGAACCGCCACCCGGGGCGCACCAAGGCGGCTCTCGAGGCAGAACGCGAGCTCCACCAGCAGCGCTTCGGGCAGCATCAGCGGAGCTGCCGGCGGAGCGTGCCCGGCGAGATCGACGAAGAGCGCGAGGAGCAGGCGGAGCACGGCGTAGAAGGCCGCCGCTCGGACGGCGCCCCAGCGGCCGAGGGCTCTCCGCGCCGCTACCAGCGTGAGCGCGGCCGCAGTCGCGACCAGAAGCGGGTGGTAAACCGCGCGCCATTGGGGTATGCCGAAGTCGAATTCGAGCAGGAAGACTGACAGCCCGAGCAGCGTCGCGCCGAAGAGGCTGACGCGGCGGAAGCGCAAGAGCCGGCTTCGCGCCTGGTCGAGCCCTGCTTCCGGGAGGTAGAGGCAGAGGGCGAAGGTCGCGAAGACACCGCCGCCGATCATCACCAGGTGGGTCGGGCTCCAAAGCGTCACGTCGATTCCGTAGGTCCGGTGCCAGAGGTCGTCGAGCGGGAAGCCGGCGAGGGCAGCCCCGGACATCAGCGCGAGCGGAGCGGTGGCCCGCGGGATGCGCAAACGCCGAAGGCTCCAGGCGTCCTCCAGCCCGGTCCGGGTCGCGAACACTATCGAGCCGGTCGCGGCGACGCTCAGCCCGAGGAGCCCGCCCAGAATCAGGAGATGGGCGGGGGTGAAGAGGTTGGCGTCGCGCCCGTGGTCCACGTGGTAGGCGACGTCCCAGAAGAGACCCGCCACGGCCGTCAGGAGGGCGAGGGCTCCGGCACCCAATGGATAGGCTGCCCAGGCCGGTGCTTCAGTGCGTCTCATCCACGTATTGACCTCTGGTCAACAACGGTACTGACGCTATCGACCTGGAGTCAATAGCGGTGTAGTCTCGGCAATGTGAAAGCGCGGGTGAGGCTGACTCCGGAGGCGCGTCGCGCACAGCTCCTGGCCGCCGGGATAAAGCATTTCAGCGAGCGCTCCTACGAGGACTCCTCGATCGAGGAGGTGGCCCTCGAGCTGGGCGTGTCCAAAGCCCTCGTCTTCCACTACTTCCCGAGCAAGCGCGATTTCTACATCGAGGCGCTGCGCGCCGCCAGCCAGCAGATGCTGCGCCTGATCGAGACTCCACCCGGGCTGCCGGCGGAGGAGGCGCTGCGCGTGGCGCTCGACGCTTACCTGAGCTACGTGGAGGAGCGCGCGGCGGCCTACCGTGCGGTCCTTCGGGGCGGGATCGGAGCCGACCCGGAGGTCCAGGCCATCGCCGACGGCTTCCGGGATGCGGTGTACGAGCGCATCGTGCAGCTTCGCGGATCCGGCGAGCCGTCGCCCCGCCTGAGGGTCGTCCTGCGCGGATGGATCGGCCTCGTCGAGGCGGCCAGCCTGGACTGGGTGCAGCGCCGGGACCTGACCCGCGAACAGATCGTGGAGCAGCTCGCCGAAGCCCTGGCGGCGCTCGTTCAGGCCGCTAGTTCTAACAAATTTCTAACAACTCCCCTTACCCTTTCACCGAAACTTCAGCCTCCGCTGAACCCGGAGAACTAGGAAAGGAGGTGATAAGGATGTTTCGGGAGCGCAGCCAGAGCGGCCAGGGCATGGTCGAGTACGCCCTGATTCTGGTGCTGGTCTCAATCGTGGTCATCGTCATCCTTCTTACGATGGGCAACCAGATCCAGAACGTCTTCTCGAACGTCGTCTCAGCTTTAGGTGCCTGACGACAGAGCGCGGGGGAAGCAATCCCCCGCGCTCCCTTCGTCCCTACCCACGAGCGATCACTCGCGCTCAATGAAGATCGGCCAGGGCGCGTCGCTTACCTCGGCATAGGGCCCGGCCCGCACATCGCCTTCCCAGCCGCGGCCGTTGGGTGCGATCACGACCAGCGGCACGCTGCCTTGCTGAATCGCCAGCCGCACCTGCGACGGTGCCGAGGGAACCTGCCAAAAGGCGGAGTTGGTGGCCAGATAGATCGTCGCCGGCAGGTCTTGCGCATGGACGAACAGCCAGGGCTCGTCACCCAACACCACGACCCGGCTGCTCGGCGGGGCCTCATCTCGTAGGGCGGCCGCCGCCTCCTCCTGTGCGCGGTACCCCGGGAACCAGTCAGAGTACTCGCGCGCCGAAATGCCGCCTGTCGCGTATCTCAACCAGTTGCCGTAATAGGCCGGCAGCCGGGAATAGGGGATGTCCGGATGCCAGCCCGCGGCGGCGCCGTGCGTGGGTCCGGTCAGCCAGGCGGGGAGCACCAGCAGCGCCGGCACTGTCGCCAGCGAAGCGGCCGCCGCCACACCACTGGCGATGATGCGGGGCCGGAACCTCGAGGCCGCCAGCGCCGCCGCGAAGGCGATCGCGGGGACCGCCTCGTGCGCGTAGTGCGAGAACTCCCTGGGTGTGACGCTGGCCGCCCCGAGCGCGGCGGGCAGCCAGACCGTCGCGAGCCTGGCGGCGGTCGACCGGGCGCGGGAGTAAGCAACGGCAGCGACCGCGGCCAGGAAGCCGAGCCGCAACGCCAGGGGCAGGTACGAGCCGCCGTTCGACCACAAAAGGTAGCCGCGGTTGGAGGGCATCACGACCGTTACGTAGGCGCCAAGCGATCCTGTGATGGCCAGCAGGACGGCGACCACCAGGAGTCCCGCGGCACCCCCGGCGGCGGCAGCTACAAGCCGCTCCCGCCCCCGTCCGGCCACTCCGAGCAGTGGAACCAGAAAGGCGATCGCATCGATCGCGTACGTCGGACGGAAGGTTGCGGCGGCCGCCACCAGGACGCCGGCGGCGGCCGCAGCGGCCCGCCCTGGGCGGAAGGCGATCGCCAATCCGGCCAGGAAGAAGGGCAGCCCGGCGAGCTCCACGTTGAGGGTGTCGCCGTCGAGCGTCGGCACCGACAGGAGGCCGGCGGTCAGGGCAGCCGCGAGCACCGCCGGCCAGCCCGGAATCAGGCGGCCGGCGACTTCGAGCACGAGGAGTGCGCTGGCGGCGACGGCGACTGTGGCCGCCAGCTGAACGATCCAGTTGTGTTCGACCGCGCCGAGGGCGATCAAACCGCGGAAGAGCCAGTAGATCCCCGGCGGGCTGTTGTCGAAGACCTGCGCATACAGCGCCAGCCCCTTCGACATCGACCAGCCGACAGCGGTGAAAAACCCGGCGTCGGAGTACCAGGCCGGTTCTGTGACCGTGGGCAGGCGGATCGCCACGATCGCCAGCAGAAGCGCTACACGTCCTCTCACAGGTGAGTGAGGTTAACGCCCTCGCCAGCCCGGACTTGGTTATACTGAAAGAAACAATCTTCTGATATCAATGCTATAAAGCAGGCGCTGCGAATGTCGAGCCTTCGCCGATCGGACGGTCCCCATGACGCTGGCCCAATTGATCGCTGTCCGTACTCACGACCATTCGACGATGGTGGCCCGCGCTGCCCGGCTTATCAGCCGGCGCGCTTCCTGCCCGTCGACTCGACGAACCGTCCGCTCACGGAAGCCCTCACCTGCCGTCATCTGACGGTTGGGAGCGATCCGGCTCACGCCGGTCGCTTCTACCCGCGCTGCGCTCTGGGTACTCGCGAGGACCGCCTCAAGTGGCTGAACGGTGTGGGCGCAGAACGCCTGGACCGGATACGCAGGCTGCAGGAGGACTTCGACGCGTTCAGCCATCCCTACCGGCTGCGCCTGCTCGAAGCGCGGGCCGCGCGGCCGAGCCATGATGCGGCCGAGCTCGAGCTGGCGGTGGAAGACTACGTCGCCGCGTGCACGGTTTACGTATCGACTCATCGAAGCCGGTTCGAGGACGCCGGCTTCGCGGTCGAACCTCTGATCGCGCTGATCAGCGAGTGGCCGCAGTCGTTGTCGTCTCCATCCAACGGAACTCCTCGCGCTCAAGAACCGGACCCCGTAGCCGGCACCTTCATAGTCCCCGACCCCTTGCCTGCTGGCGTCAACGCATTCGGGGACGGCATCGTCTACTCGGACTCTGCCCTCCAGATTCTCTTTCAGCCCGACCGGCCGGGGTTGGCGCTGGCCGGCCAGGTCGACGCGCGCAACGTCGACGCCTTCGCCCACACCCTGGCCACTCGCGTCGACGGTGCCGCCGAGTTCCACGTCGACCTGCGTGGTCTCGAGTTCTGCGACCTGGGTGGACTGGGCGCGATCGTCCGGACGGCGAGCCGGCTGGACTCCGGCCACAGCTTGGTCGTTCACTCGATACCGAACCACCTGCGGCTCGCGCTCGAGCTCGTAGGCTGGGGTCCGGAGACGGTTTCGGGCCTCGTGCTTGCCGAGGAGGGAGCGTGAGCGGATTTCACCACGAAGCGCTGTTCTACTCAGGCGAGGCGGAGTTCCTGGCCGGCACCGTTCCTTTCTTGAAGGAGGGCGTCGAGGCCGGCGAGGCCGCGCTCGTCGTCCTGCCCGAACGGAGGCTCGGGGCGCTCCGCGACGCCCTGGACACCGCGGCCGAATCGGTGATGTTCCGGAACATGGCCGAGATTGGCCGCAACCCGGCCTGCATCATCCCCGCCTGGCAGGACTTCGTCAGCCATTACGGAAAGGCCGGCGGCATGCGAGGCATCGGCGAGCCTGCGCTCGCCGAACGAAGCTCCGATGCGATGGTCGAGTGCAGTCTCCACGAGCACCTGCTCAACGTCGCCTTCGACGGCGGACCCGAGTGGAGGCTTCTCTGTCCTTACAACATGAAGGAGCTGCCGCCCGCGGTCGTCGACAATGCGCGCACCACCCATCGCTGGATTTGCCACGACGGAGGTCAAGAGGCAAGCAGCGTCTTCGCGGGGAGCTCAGTGGCCCTCGACTGGCCGCTCGCCCAGCTAGGCCCACCAGCCGTCGAGGCACCCTTCAATCTCGGCTCGCTCGGATCGCTCAGGCAACTGGTGGGCCGCGTCGCCCTCCGGGCCGGGCTGACCACGGCCCGGACCGACGGCCTGCTGCTGGCGGTCAACGAGGTGGCGACGAACGCGATCCGGCACGGCGGCGGTCGCGGCGTCGCGAAGCTGTGGCGGCGGGAGGGTGAGATCGTCTGCGAAGTCGTCAGCGCCGGCCGTATCGAAGACCCGCTGGCGGGGCGCCGGCGCCCGCCGCCTCAGGCCGAGGGTGGTCGGGGATTATGGCTCGCCAACCACCTATGCGACCTGGTCGAGCTGCGCTCGTCGGACGCCGGCACGACCGTCCGGCTGCGCCTCAGCCTGGACAGAGCTTGAGCAGGCGGTCGTCATCCGCGCGCGGGCTGCCGCGTCCGTCCCGGTTGGTCGTCAGCGCGTAGAGGCAGCCGTCGGGGCCGCTCTCGATATCCCGAATCCGGCCTTCGCCGCTAAGGACGGTGTCCACACGATCGACCTTCATGGGGTCGTCAGGGTTGATGACCAGTCGCATCACCGACCGTCCGTAGAGTTCGGACACGAACAGGGCAGGACGTTCGTCGTGCGCGGCCGCATAGAACGCGATGCCGCTGGGGGCCCACGTCGAGTCGCCGCTTTCGTAGATCGGGGGCGCCCGATCTGGCAGGCTGCCCTTCGGGTAGCTGGTGCGAAGCGTCCCCGCCCACGCCGGCCACCCGTAGAACAAGCCCTGCTGGACGTAGTCGATCTCGTCGTGATGGAGGAGGCTCAAGTCCCCAGTCGGCCCGTTGTTGCTCGCGTAAAGCCGTCCTTCAGTGTCCCAGGCCAGGCCCTGGGGATTGCGGAAGCCCCAGGCGAACCGTTCCAGACCCGATCCGTCCGTCTTCATGCGCAGGATCTTGCCGCTCAGGTTGTTGGGATCCGCCGCTCGTGACGCCACGAAGCCCTCACCGGTGGTGATGTAGAGCAGGCCGTCCGGCCCGATCTTGATCCTGCCGCCGAAGTGGTAGCAGGCGCCGCCGGGCACGTCGTCGAGGAGCACCTGCTCGCCCGTCAGCCGATCGCCGTCGATGGTGAAGCGCGAGATGCGGTCGACGTTGCCGGCGGCGGCGCGGTGGGTGTAGTCGAGGTAGGCGTACGAGCCCTGGATCGCGATGCCCATCAGGCCGGGCTCGCACCCGGGCTGGCTGACCACGTTGAGCGTCAAGGCGGGCGCCGGCACGAGCTTTCCGTCGCGGATGACGCGCACGCGACCCGGGCGCTCCGTGAGCCAGATGCTGCCATCGCCGGCAAAGGCAAGCGCCCATGGAGCTTCGAGACCGCTCGCCAGCGTCGTCCGATTGGCGTTGAACTGTCCAGGGGGCTTGAGGGTCGGGCGCGCTGTCGGAGCCGGAGTCGCAGCCGGACTGGGAGTCGGAGAGGTCTTGGCTATGGCAGGAGGCTGCTGTCCGGTACATGCCGCCGCCGCCACGCCGGCGAGCAGGAAGATCGCGAGGCGGCGCGGCACGGAACAAGCCTACCCCGCGCATTCCGGCGTCCCGCTTGCGCAACTCGCGATCCCCCAGTCCGCGATCCTTGACGGATGCGCGGTGCAGGCTGGCGGCTGGTCGTCCCCATAGTTTTCGGGACGACGCTCAACCCGTTGAACTCGTCGATGGTCGCGGTCGCGCTCGTCGCCTTCCACCGCGACTTCCATGTCGACCTCGGTACGACGACCTGGCTGGTCTCCGCGTTCTACCTCACGGGCGCCGTGGCCCAACCGTTGATGGGACGCCTCGCCGACCTGATGGGCGCGCGCCGCGTGTTCCTGTCCGGGCTCGGTCTGGCGGCCGTGGTCTCAGTGCTGGCGCCTCTGTCGCCGAGCTTCGGCTGGCTGGTGGCCGCGCGTGCCATTCAGGCTCTGGCGACGTCGACCGCCTTTCCGGCCGGCCTGGGCCTCATCCGCGCCTCCAGCGGCCAGGGCCGCATCCCGGCGCAGGCGCTCTCGATGCTTTCGATCGCGGGCTCCGTCAGCGCGGCGCTCGGTCCCACCATTGGAGGGCTGCTGCTGGCGGCCTGGGGGTGGCAGGCGATCTTCCTGGTCAACCTGCCGCTGACCGTCATCGGGATCACGCTCGGCCTGCGCTGGCTGCCGGCGCCGCCGCCTTCGGACCCGACCGCGAGCGGTTTGGCCGGCCTGGACCTCCCCGGGGTCGTGCTCTTCGCCGCCACCTTGACGCCGCTCCTGGCGGCGCTTCTCGAGTTCGGCTCGCTCCAGGGCTGGGTGCTGCTGGGAGTGGTCCCGCTGGCGGCGGCGCTGCTGGCCCTGCGCGAGCTGCGTACCAGCAGCCCGTTCTTCGACCTGCGGCTGCTTGCCCGCAGTCCCGGCATCGTCGGCGTGTTCCTCCAGTTCGCGGCCGTCACCTTCATCTTCTACTCGGTCTTCTTCGGGCTCCCGGTCTGGCTCGAGCAGGTTCGCGGCTTCGACGCGCGAACGGCGGGACTGCTCGTGCTGCCCATAAGCGGTCTGGGAGTGCTGATGACGCCGGTGGCCGGGCAGCTGATCGCGCGCTCAGGGCCCAGGCTCGCCCTCGTCACCGGGTCCGCCTTTCTGCTCGCCGGCAGCCTTCTGCTGCTGGCGCTCGGTCCTTCCTCGCCGGTCCCCGTCCTGCTCGCGATCGCGGTCGTGCTCGGAGTTCCCAACGGCTTCAACAATCTGGGCCTCCAGGCGGCTCTGTACGAGCTCACACCGCCCGAGCGCATCTCCTGGGCGGGCGGCCAGTTCCAGACCTTCCGCTACGTCGGGGCAACGCTCTCGTCAACCGTCCTCGGGTCCGTGTTTCGCCACCAGGCGAGCTCCCAGGGCCTGCATTCGATCGCCCTGCTGCTCGCGGTCGTAGCGGCGGTCCTGCTCGCCGTCAGCGTCACCAGCCGCCGAAGGGGCGCTATGCCCTGAAGCGCTCGCCGATCCGGCCGACCAGGGCTTCGATCGGCACTCGCTCCTGCTCCATGGAGTCGCGCTCCCTGATCGTCACCGCTTTGTCCTCGAGCGTGTCGAAGTCGATGGTCACGCAGAACGGCGTGCCGATCTCGTCCTGCCGCCGGTAGCGGCGTCCGATGTTGCCGCCGGTCTGGTCGTACTCGACGCGGTAGTGCTCCTTGAGGAGTGACTTGACGTGCTGGGCGGGGCCGATCAGCTCTTCCTTTTTGGAGAGCGGCATGACGGCGACCTGAACGGGCGCCACGTTGCGATGAAAGCGGAGGACGACGCGCGTCTCCCCGCGAACTTCCTCCTCGTCGTAGGCGTCGATGAGGAGCGTCGCCATGATCCGCTCGACGCCGGCCGCCGGCTCGATCACGAATGGGAGGTAGCGCTCGCCAGTGTCGGGGTCGAGGTAGGTCAGGTCCTCCCTGGACGCCGTCTGGTGAGCGCGGAGGTCGAAGTCGGTGCGGTTCGCGATTCCCTCCAGCTCACCCCAGCCGAACGGGAACTCGTATTCGATGTCGCTCGTCGCCTTCGAGTAGTGCGACAGCTCGTCAGGCTCGTGCGGGCGGATGCGCAGGCACTCGGGGCGGACGCCGAGCTCCTCCACGTACCACCGGTGGCGCTCGTCGATCCAGTAGCGATGCCAATCCTCGTCGGTGCCGGGCTGGCAGAAGAACTCCATCTCCATCTGCTCGAACTCGCGCACCCGAAAGATCCAGTTCTGCGGAGTGATCTCGTTCCGGAAGGAGCGGCCCTGCTGCGCGATTCCGAACGGAACCCGCACGCGCGTCGAGTTGATGACGTTCTTGAAGTCCACGAACATGCCCTGTGCCGTCTCGGGGCGCAGGTAGATCTCGGCCGCGCTGTCCTCGACCGGACCGATATACGTCTTGAACATCAGGTTGAACCGGCGCGGTTCACTCAGCGGCCCGGCGCACTTGGGGCAGCGATCACCGATGATCTGGTCGGCGCGCCAGCGCTCCTTGCACTGGCCCAGGCACTGGACGAGGGGGTCGGTGAATCCGGCCACGTGGCCCGAGGCCTCCCAGACCCTGCGATTCATGATGATCGAGGCTTCCAGGCCGACCACGTCGTCGCGAAGGTCGACGGTGTGCCGCCACCACAGGTTGCGGATGTTGCGGCGAAGGGCGACGCCGTAGGGGCCGTAGTCGTAGATGGCGCCGATGCCGCCGTAGATCTCGCTCGACGGGTAGACGAAGCCACGCCGCTTGCTGAGCGAGATCACCTTCTCCATGAGCTCTTCGCGGGCGACGGCCATGCTGCATGAGAGTGTCGCAGAGGCAGTGTCTTCGCCGTTGAAGCGCCTCGGCGCCGCCGAGGCTGCGTGCCCCCTCCCGAAGCGGCTGCGTGCCCCCTCCCCGCTCGACGGGGAGGTGTCGCCGCGCAGCGGCGACGG
>CAZXGB010000003.1:0-55801 GCA_964640005.1 uncultured Actinomycetes bacterium
TGCGCATCGCCGACTCGCCCTGCGGCCCGGCCACGCTGACGAAGCCGAGCCGGTACACGCAGTGGGAGAACGAGTTCAAGCAGTACGAAGCCGGTAACGATCTCCCGGCGTTCGAGTTCGTTCGTCTCCCGAACGACCACACGCGCGGCACCACTCCGGGCGCCGAGACGCCCCGCCGCTACGTCGCCGACAACGACTACGCGGTGGGCAAGCTCGTGGACACGGTGTCCCACTCCAAGTACTGGAGCAGCACAGCGATCTTCGTCGTCGAGGACGACGCCCAGGACGGGCCTGACCACGTCGACGCTCACCGGACCGAGGCTCTCGTGATCAGCCCGTACACCCAGACGGGCAAGGTTGATTCGACGCTCTACAGCACAGTAGCGATGCTCCGCACCATGGAGCTCATCACTGGCCTCAAGCCGCTGACCCAGTTCGACGCGGCGGCCACGCCCATGCTCAACAGCTTCTCCAGCAAGCCGAACACCAAGCCGTACGGGGCGCAGGTCCCGCAGGTCCTGTCACCCGAATGCCCGACCGGACAGGCGGCGAGCGGCTCCACGACCAACACCGCCGACTCGCCGATGGCAGCCGAGTCGGCCGCGATGAACTTCGACTCCGCCGACGCCGCCGACAACCGCCTGCTCAACCAGGCGATCTGGCAGAGCGTCAAGGGTGCCGACAACCCCATGCCGGAGCCGAAGAACGCCACCATGGCGCCGCCCTCTGCGCCCGGACGCGACGCGGACGGCTGAGGACGCACCGGTCGACTAACCCACTCCATGGAGCCCCTTCCTTCGGGAAGGGGCTTCCTTGTGATTGGCTCGAACACGGCTCGCATCAGTGCGGAGTCTTTCGCCTACAGTGGATTGGGTAGGGCTGAGGGGCACTCTGGGAGGAGTCGCATGGTTGACAGGCGGGCTGCTATCAAAGTTCCCGGCGATCACCTGGTTTCCGCGGAGGTGGTGTCATGACCGCCTTCAACGACCAGGTGCGACGCGTGGCCAAGGAGGCTATCAAGCTCGGCATGACAGCCGGAGAGCGCGTCCAGGAGGTCACGGCGGAGGCCTACGAGCGCGGCCAGGACCTGGTTGCGGAGGTGAGGGCCGAACGTGCCGAGAAGCAGTCGCCGCCGTCCCCGCGCCCCACACGGCGCTCCGGAGGCGAGAGCGGGAGCCAGCGAGGATGATCAGTGGCTGCAGGTGACGAACCCAAACCGCCGGCTGCGATCGAGCACAGCTCGAATGGAAGGATTCGTGTTCGCGTACCGAGGACACACCGGACGCGCGTGAGCTTCGAGTCGGTCGAACGCCACCTGGGGTCCCACGCCGGCGTTCATCGCGTCACGGTCAACCGGAGCTCAGGCTCGATTCTCGTTGAGGGTGAGCAGAACGAGCCCCTTCGCTCGGCGTTGAAAGAGGTGTTCGAGATCTTCCAAGAGTCCCAATCGCCCGAGGACGCGGCCGAAAAGGGCGTGGACCTGGTGGCTTCGCTCGTCCGCGAATTCGACAGCCGGCTCATGGAGATGACCGGCTACCGTGTCACTCTGCGCTGGCTCGTGCCGGCGGTCTTCATCTCGGCCGGCGTCCGCCAGATACTTGCTCAGGGCTTCGCGCTCGGCAACATCCCGTGGTACGTGCTCATCTACTACGGCGTCGATTCCTTCCTGAAGCTCTATCCGGAGTACGCGCCGGAGCGTGGTGGCGCCCACCTCAAGGTGCTCTCGGAAACCGAATGACCGTGCGGCCGAGGCGGCCGCTGGGAGATCGAGATGGATGCCGAGGACAGTGACCTGATCGCGCGAGTCGGTCCCCTCGAAGTCGACTGGCCGCGTACGGCCGGCTACTACGGTGGCGTGGCGCTTGCCGTCACCCTCGAGATGGTCGAGTGGCCGCTGGCGCTGTTCCTGGCCGCGATCCCGCTGGTCAAGCTGCTGAACCGGCGCGAACTGCCCCGACAGGTCCGCACCGTGGTGCAGGTTTTCGAAGGCATGGCGAAGCCGGTGGGCGGGGACGCCGAGGGAACCATAGGGCTGAGTCGCACGCCTCCCAAGCTGCGTGAGGCGGCGGAGCGTGCCGTTGGGGATGAGCCTCGTATGACGCGCCGGGAACGCGCGCCGGAATAGGTTGTCCGAGCGTCTTCGGACGCCCTCGCCGGTCAAGCGAAGCGGGGAGGGGCCTTACGCCAAGGCGCTTGGGTGCCGGCGCAGCGGGCGCAGGCCGTTCGCCGCGGCAAGGATGGTCGAGCCGTTGCTGAGAACTCCGGCAACCGCCGGGCTCATCGGCACGAGCAGTGAGAAGAGCAGGCCGAAACCATTCGGTATCGAGATGATCGCCAGGTTCTGCTTCATCAGAGCGACCGCCTCGCGAGCTCGATCGAGGGCGCGTGGAAGCAGCGTCAGGTCGTCCTCGATGAGGACGACCTGGGCCGTGCTCGAGGCGATGTCAGAGCCGTTGCCCATCGCAACGCCGACGTCGGCCAGGGTGAACGCCAGACTGTCGTTGATCCCATCGCCGACCACTGCCACCGCGTATCCGGCTTTCTTCAGCTGGCGCACCACGTCGGCCTTGCCCTCAGGCGTGGCGCGCGCTCGCCACTCGTCCAGGCCGAGAGTCTCCGCGATGTGCCGGGCCGCGCCTTCGCTGTCGCCGGAGAGGAGCATCTGGCGCCGCACACCGCGCGCCCTCAGTTCGTCGACTATCCGCCGGGCGTCCTGACGCGCGAAGTCCCGCATCAATACGACTCCCAAGAGCTCCGGCGGCCGGGCTATCCAGACCTTGGAAGTGTCGGCGAACTCCTGAAGCTCGGGAGGAAGCGAGGGCGGCTGCATGCCCTGGCGCTTCATCAGAAGCCGGTTCCCGACCACGTAGCGCGCGCCGCCGTTCAGGTACGCCTCGACGCCGAGCCCGACGTGATACTTCCGCTCAACCGCCGGCTCGGTGCCCACCCCCCGTGCTTCCGCCTCAGCGCAGAGCGCGACGGCGAGAGGATGCCCGAACGCAGCATCGCTGGAGGCGGCGATGCGCAAGAGGTCGTCTGGGGCGGCTTCTCCGAAGGAGTGGATCCCGACCACCTCCGGCCGGCCTTCGGTCAGGGTGCCGGTCTTGTCGAAGACGATGGCGTCGACCTTCGCGAGCGACTCCAGGGCGGCTGCGCCCTTGACCAGGACGCCGTCTCGGGCAGCGGCGGTCAGCGACGCCAGCATGGTGGTGGGCGCCGACACGCGGACGCCGGTGACGATGTCGAAGGTGATGACGGACGCCGTTCGGGATGGGCTGCCGGTCGCCGCCAGAACGGCACTTCCGAAGCCAAGGACGGGAAGCACGAAGCGGTCGCCGATCCGCCGCACCTGGTCCGACATCCGGGTGTCGCCGATCGGGGCCTCCTCGAGGAACTTCACGATGCGTCCCGCTCGAGAATGCTCGACATCGGTGCCGGCGACGATCTCGAGCTCACCCTCGGCAACGACCGTCATGGCAAAGACGCGGTCGCCCGCCGTTCGCCTGACAGGCAGGGGCTCGCCGGTGAGGAAGCGTTCGTCCACGGTGGCGGTCCCGCGGCGCACGACTCCATCGACCGGGACGTGGTCTCCGGGCGTCAGGGCGATGACATCGCCGGACCGAAGGTCGGCGATCCGAACCCGCGTCCTCTTCTTGCCCGTCACCTTGACGACCAGCGCGTTGCGATCGGCTATCAGCTCCCCGAGCGCTCGCCTCGACTGCGCCGCGGTGACGTCGCGCATCCATTCGCCGCCTTCGACCATCCCGATCACAGCGGCGGCGGTCACCACGTGACCTCCACCGATGGTCAGCAGCAGCGCCATCGAGTCGAGGGCGTCGACGTTGAGCCTGTGCTCACGACGCAGGCTCTGCAAGGCGCGGCCGAACAGCGGTGCGCCGGCCGTGAGCAGCACCGGCGTCGCCAGCGAGCTTCCGAGCAGGGCCAGCGCCCCTCCCGCCGCCCACAGCAGCCACTTCCCGGCTGAACTGCTCGAGCTGGGCAGTGGCCGCTGGGCGTCGGGCTCAGCGGTCAGGACCAGGCGGCACGTCGCGACCGCCGAGAGCGAGCCATCATGCTCCACCACCAGGCTCGCGCAGGCCGGGTTGAAACGATGAGAGAGCACCGTCGGGTGGCCTTCCAGGACCCGGGCCATGCCCGAGCGGTAGGCGCCGGTGTTCAGGTATCCAGGCAGTCGCAGCCTGACCCGTGTGCGGGTCTCGTGCACGATCTCAAGGCCGTCCATCGGTGCAGAGGTAGAGGTCAAAAGTGCTCCTGTAGAAACCGAGGAAACCGAGCCGAACCCGGCGCCAGCCGGCGCGGAGGATCAGCCTTCTGGCATTGGGCTGGGTCCAGACGGGCGCTGAGTCCGGCGCGGCGCTCGCGCTGCTGGTGCCGCGGCCTGTTCCTGTGCCCGCTCCTGGCGCGCCTCGGCAACGATGTCCTGTACCCGCTCCACCGCTTCGGCACCGAACGCCTGGACACGATCGGACGCCGCCATGCCGAATCCAATCGCTGCTTTGGCCACCGGTCTGATGCGGTCTCCGGCGGCCGCTCCTACAGCGACCCCGGCGGCGAGCCAGATGCCCCCGGGTACGACCGATTCCAGCAGCTCCTCAAACATTGCTGCACCTCCAGCGCTTGGTTAACGGTCGGTTAAGTGGACATTGTGCCACTTGAGTTGAGCACCTGCGTGAATGCTGACAGCGCCGGTATAGCGCTTCTTTCGCCTCGTGTTCCTTGGCCGTTGCTTAACCCTGCACTAACCTTGGCGCCGCAATGATGAAGATACGAACAGCGCTCATCGTCACCGCAACCGTCTGAGAAGGGATCGTCCCGTGCTCCAATCTTCAGCCTCCGGTGTACAGCCGCTCGTCCGCCCCGAAATCGCTCATTCGATCCCAGGCCGGATCCGGCTCAGGTTTGCTCCGCACGACAGCGCCCAGGGTTACTGGCTGGCGCGCCGGCTGCTGGCCCACCCTGTGGTCCACAGCGCAACGTGGAACTCGGCCGGTCGCTCGCTGACGGTACGCTACGACTCCGACCAGGACTTCGGAGCCATTCTCGAAACCCTGCCGGACCTGGTCGAGGGCCGGGAGGAAGCTCCGGTCGCCGAGCGGCACATCGACTGGGGCAAGGTCGCCGTCTCCTGCCTGATGTCGCTGGTCCCACTCGGGCCGCTGGGGAATGTGGCGGTCGCCTTTGTGACTTCGGTCCTGGAGCAGAGCGCCCTCGCGTCGGTCTCCGACCGGGTGCCCATAAACGCGCGACCGGCCTATCCCGGCGCACAGCCGATCAGCCTCCCGGCGCCATCCCACCCGAGCGCGCGCTCGGTCCCCATGCTGCCCGCGCCGATCAGCTGAGCAATCTCCGCCTCGACTGACGGTTCATTTAAAGACGAGGGGGGAGTGCGCCCCTACGCGCTCGAGCTCTCGGCGCGCCCCTTCTCCCTCGCCTTCCGTACGGCCTCAGGGGCGTCACTTCTGAGCAGCAGCCGGCGCCGCGCGCTGCTCGCGGTTCCTCGAGGCACGGTCCATCCAGCGCTGGGCCCACGCGAGGGAGATGGCTGGGGCGGCGCGGTGATTCCCGAGAGCGTGCTGGTGCCGGTCGCCGCAGCGGCCGTCGCACACGAACCGGCCCCCGACGGCTCAGCCCGCCTCCTCGTCCGCGCCCCCGGTGTGAGTGGACTGGTCGTCCGCCTTGCCGCTCGGCGAGGCGAGCGGTTCTGGGGCTTCGGTGAGCGCTCCGACCAGGTCACACGCAGCGGCGGCACCGTCGAGAACTGGGTCGGCGAAGGGCCCTATCAGCTGTCGGAGTATCCGCTGGTCGCCGCGATCACGCCTCGTTGGGCGATACGCCAGCGGCGGGACGCGACCTACTTCCCGATCCCCTGGCTGATCAGCTCGGCCGGCTATGGCGTCCTGATCGAGAATTCCGAGCTCAGCTGGTTCTCGCTGCCCGGGAGACGCCGCACCTGGTCACTCGGCGTGCTCTCCGAAGAGCTGCGGATCCGGCTCTTCGCGGCTTCGACGCCGGCGGCGCTGCTGGAGTGCTTCACCGCGGCCACCGGCCGGCAGCCGTTTCCCGCCGCCGGCTGGTTTCTCGGACCCTGGGTTCAGACGGGGCACGCCAACCTGGTGCCGATCGAGACTGAGCGCGAGGTCCTGATGAAGCTCAAGTCCGCGCAGGCACCCGTCTCCGCTGTGGAGACGCACATGAGGCGGCTGCCGGGCGGGGAGCACGAGGGCCGCCGCGCGGACGAGAGAGCCCGGACAGAGCTCTTCCACAGCCTGGATCTGGCTTCGCTGACCTACCTGAATCCTTTTCTGAGCGAGGACTATGAGACCTGCTTCAACGAAGCGCTCGCGACGGGTGCCTTCCAGGGCCGGAGCGACGGCACGGCATACCTCTATCCCGCCTACATCGGCGGCCGCGAGCCGCCTCTGACGACCGAGGGCCAGCTCGACTTCGAAGTGCCCGCCGCCCGCGGCATCCTCAACCGCATCGCCGCCGAGGCGATCGAAGACGGCCACGACGGCTGGATGGAGGACTTCGGAGAGTACACCCCGCCCGACGCCGTCTGCGGAGACGGCGTGAGTGGCGCTCGAGCGCACAACGCATATCCGGTCGAGTATCACGAGGCGGCGGCGCGCGCGGCTCGCGCCGCCACCGGCCGGCCGGTCGCCCGTTTCGGCCGCTCCGGCTGGACCGGCGCCGCCCAGCATCTCCCGCTGGTCTGGGGCGGGGATCCGACCACCGGCTGGGGTTTCGACGGCCTGGCGAGCGCCGTCAAGGAGGGGCTGTCGGCCGGGCTCTCGGGGATCGCGTTCTGGGGCTCCGACATCGGCGGCTTCTTCACGCTCAGCTCTGAGGAACTGGATATCGAACTCCTGATCCGCTGGATCCAGCTCGGCGCCGTGTCGCCGCTGATGCGAACCAAAGCCGAAGGGATCGCCATTCCTCCCCGCCGGCGTCCGCAGGTCTGGGACGAGGGCGTGATCGAGCACTGGCGGCGCTGGGCCGGCTTCCACACGCGGCTTTCGCCCTATCTGCTGGGCGCTGCCTCGCAATACGTCGAGACCGGCCTGCCGCTGATGCGCCACCACTGCCTGACCGATCCGGGTGACCCGGTAGCGACGAAGCTCGACGATCAGTTCATGCTCGGCGACTGGCTGCTCAGCGCACCGGTAGTACAGCCAGGGGCACGGCGGCGGACGCTGTACCTGCCCGGGGGGGAGTGGGTGGAGCTGAAGAGTTTCGCGATCCGCGAGGGCGGCAGGCACGTGACGGTCTCCGCGCCCCTCACGGACATCCCGCTGTTTGCCAAGGCGGGAGCGCTGCTGCCGATGCTGCCGCCAGACGTCTGGTCGCTGGCGGTCGCCCAGCCGGTGCGCTCAATGCACCTGCTCGCGCTCCCGCAAGGGTCCAGCTCGGTGCGGATCGGCCGGCACGGCGCGGCTTACTCGGAGTTGGAGC
This sequence comes from uncultured Actinomycetes bacterium, assembly GCA_964640005.1. GTDB lineage: Bacteria > Chloroflexota > Dormibacteria > Dormibacterales > Dormibacteraceae > CAZHAC01. The sequence goes on from CAZXGB010000003.1 coordinate 7,474, forward strand.
CTGACCGCTGGCGCCTGTCGGTCGAGGCGCCGGGCGTCGAAGAGATCGAGCTCGACGCCCGCTTCCTGCTGCTCTCACCGCGGCCCACGGCGGTCGCGCTGACGGCTCGCCGCGGGCATGTCCTGGAGCACTCCTACAGCCCGGTCACGGGCCGCCTCTTGGCCTCGATCAAGGGGAAGAGGCCCGTCGTCGAGGTCCGGCTGCAAACCAAGCCTTAACCGCAACACGGCTGACCCATGGCTGCTTCATAGGGGTCTGTTAACCCGAGTTCGGTAAGTAGGAACTGAAAAGTAGCCGCCGGGTCAGGAGGGGATCAATGCAGCAAACGACGGGGCGATTCGGCTACGCCGACCTCCACATTCACACCTGCTTCAGCGATGGGCGGGACACCCCGCAGCAGGTGATCGATCGAGCTCGCCGTCTGGACTGGCTCGACGTCATCGCGATCACCGACCACGACGAGATCCGGGGTGCCGAGGAGGCGCTCGAGTACAGCGCGATGGCGGGCGGCCCGGAGGTCGTCGTCGGCGAAGAGGTGAGCAGCCGCGACGGCCACATCCTGGCGCTCTTCATCACCGAGCTGGTGCCCCCGGGAATGCCCGCCGTGGAGACCGTCGCGGCGATCCACGAGCAGGGAGGCATGGCGATCGCCGCCCATCCTTTCTGGCGCAGCGCCCCGGGAACGCAGACGAGTTACGGCGTCGGGCAGCTCGCGCGCGAGCTGCCGTTCGACGGCATCGAGGTGCTCAACGGCGGCTTCACGCCCAGCATGGTGCTGGCGAATCGACAGGCCCAGCGCTTGGCCGCAGGTCACGGCGCCGCCCGGACCGGAGGCAGCGACGCGCACGTCCGCGAGGCGATCGGTTGGGCCCGTACAGTTTTCGCCGGCTCCTCCGCGGCCGAGCTGCGCTGGTCGATCCTCGAGGGCGCGACCTCTGCGCACGTCGGCCCGATCGGAGTGACGGCGATCACGCGCTACGCCGCCTGGAGCATGGGCAAGCTGCGCGCGGTACCGGCGGCGTCGTGATGCGGATCGCGATCATCACCGAGACCGCCCCGCCGAACGTCAACGGCGTCGTCACACGCTTGGGGCACACGCTGCGCGAACTCCGTGCGGCTGGCGACGAGGTCATGGTGGCCGCGCCCTCCACCGCGCCCCCCGAGTGGGAGGGCGTGCCCGTGGTGCGGGTTTCGAGCTTCCCGCTGCCCAACTATCCGGAGCTCCAGGTGGCGCTTCCCAGGCCGGCCCTGCGGGAGGCGTTAACCCGCTTTCGGCCTGACGTCGTGCACGTGGTCAACCCGGTCGTCCTCGGAGCCGGGGCACTCGTCTATGCAAGGGTGAGCGGGCTGCCGGTGATCGCCTCATTCCATACCCACGTGCCGCGCTACCTGGGCCACTACGGCCTGGCTCCGCTGGAGGACCTGGCCTGGGAGTACCTGCGCACCGTGCACAACCAGGCCGCTGCCAACCTCTGCATCTCGACCGCGATGGCGGCCGAGCTGCGCTTGCGTGGGTTCGAGCGGGTCACTGTGGGCTGGCGAGGCGGCGTCGACACTCACCTCTTCCACCCCGGACGGGCCTCGCTGGCCATGCGCGAGCGCCTGACCGGTGGCCATCCGGAGCGGCCGCTGATCCTGTACGCCGGCCGCGTCAGCGCCGAGAAGAACGTGGACCTGCTGGCGCCCATCACCGCCTGCCTCCCGGGCGCTCACCTGGCGATCGTCGGCGACGGACCGCGGCGGCCCATTCTCGAGGAGGCTCTGCAGGGACGCGCGGCGACTTTCCTCGGTTATCTATACGGCGCCGAGCTCGCCTCCGCGATGGCCAGCGCCGATGTCCTCATCTTTCCTTCCGCCACCGACACCCTGGGCCTGGTCGCGCTGGAAGCGATGGCGGCCGGGACCCCGGCGGTCGCCGCCGCGGCGGGGGGGATCCGCGATCTTGTCGAGCACGGGCGCAACGGGCTGCTGTTTCCGCCCGGCGACGCCGCCGCCGCGGCGGCCGGGCTTCGCCGGCTGCTCGACAACCGGCTCGAGCTCGAGCTGATGCGCGTGCGCGGACGCCGGTTCGCGGACGCCTGGTCGTGGCCGGCGGCCACCGCGGACCTCCGCCGCCACTACCAGGATCTACTGGAGCGCGGCCAGTCCCGGGCAGCCTAAACAAGCGCTGGACACCGGACACTATGCTGCTGCCTCGTGCCCAGGGCAGCCGCGAACGATGTCGAGCTCGAGTACGAGGTGTTCGGCGACCCTTCATCCCCGGCCGTGCTCTTGCTGGCGGGCCTGGGCGGACAGCTGGTCAGCTGGGACGAGCGCTTCTGCGTGGAGCTGGTGAACGCCGGCCTCCATGTCATCCGCTTCGACAATCGTGACGCCGGCCTTTCGACCAAGCTCGACCACGCCGGCGTGCCTGACCTGCTGGGAGCGCTTCTCGGCTCCGTCCCGGCCGCCTACACGCTCGACGATCTCGCCGACGACGCCGTCGCCGTGCTCGATGCCGCCGGAGTCGAACAGGCTCATCTCCTGGGACTCTCGATGGGCGGGATGGTCGCGCAGCTGGTCGCGCTCCGGCACCCACATCGCGTCCTGACGCTCGCCTGCCTGATGTCCGGCCCGGCCGGCCGGCCGGCGGCGGCTCCGGCGCCCGAAGTCGTCGAAGTCATGCTGCGCACCCCTGCCGACGACTTCGCGGGCCAGGTGACGGCCGCCGTAGAGCTCCGGCGGGTGCTGGCCGCGAGCGAGGACTTCGACGTCCAGCTGGCGCGTCTGCGCGCCGAGGAGCAGGTGCTACGGGCTTACTTTCCCGCGGGGACGATGCGCCAGGCGGCGGCCGTGCTGGCCACGCCGAACCGTCGCGCCGAGCTCGGACAGATCGACCGGCCGGTTCTCGTCGTGCATGGCGATCGCGACCCGCTGGTGCCGTTCAGCGCGGGCAGCGAGCTGGCGGCGGCGATTCCTGGCTCCTGTTTCTTGACGCTGGAAGGGGTTGGGCACGACCTTCCTGAAGACGCCGCCCAGAGGGTGCTGGAGGCGGTGCTGGCGCTGATCCGGGCAAGTGGGTAGGCGCTCATCCCGCCGGTCCACCGCTCTCGATCACTCGACTACCGCCGGAGCCCTGCCCGGCCCACTTGGCACAGGCGTGTCCACTGGCTCATGCTGGGGTCATGGGCTTGCCCGGCCCGCGGTCGTGGCCAGTTCTCCACCAGCTGACCGGTAGGGACCGGCTTGGCCTCGGCGAGGCCGCGAGGTCACCAACGACGGCCGCCTGGCACGGCCGGCTCCAGGATGCGGATCGTGTCGTACGTTCGATCTGCCCCTACTGCGCAGTCGGCTGTGGGCAGCGCGTGTTCGTCAAGGACGAAAAGGTCACTCAGATCGAAGGCGATCCCGACAGCCCGATCTCGCGCGGGCGGCTGTGCCCCAAAGGCGCCGCGTCGCGCAGCCTGGTCACCTCACCCCGTCGGGAGTACAAGGTCAAGTACCGGCGGCCTAACTCGACCGCCTGGGAGGACCTGTCGCTCGAACGGGCGATGGACATGATCGCCGACCGCGTCATTGCCACCCGCCGCGACAACTGGGAGGACCGCGACGCGCAAGGCCGGCCGCTCAACCGGACGCCGGCGATCGGGCATCTCGGCGGAGCGACCCTCGACAACGAAGAGAACTACCTCATCAAGAAACTCTTCTCCGCCCTCGGCGTCGTCAAGGTCGAAAACCAGGCGCGCATATGACACAGCTCGACGGTCCCCGGTCTGGGGACGAGCTTCGGCAGGGGCGGCGCCACCACCTTCCAGCAGGATCTGGCGAACTCGGACTGCATCCTGATCATGGGCTCGAACATGGCCGAGTGCCACCCGGTCGGCTTTCAATGGGTGATGGAGGCCAAGCTCCGGGGCGCGACGGTCATCCACGTCGATCCCCGCTTCACGCGCACGAGCGCCAACTCCACTTTTTACGTTCCCATCCGGGCTGGCAGTGATATCGCCTTCCTGGGCGGCTTGGTCCGCTACGTCCTCGAGAACGAGCGCTACTTCCGCGAATACATCCTCCACTACACGAACGCGGCCACGATCGTCGGCGACGACTTCAAGGACACGGAGGATCTCGACGGCTACTTCTCGGGGTTCAAGAGCGAGACCGACACTTACGATCCCGAGGCCTGGCAGTACAAGGGACAGCACGCGCAGGCCGCGGCCGGCTATCGAGATGGCCGAGCGACGCATGCTGAAACCACGGGCGCGCTGGGTGGACCGGTCTCGGGTCGTGCTGGTGAGCACGACCCGAGCCTTCAGAATCCGCGCTGCGTCTTTCAGATTCTGAAGCGGCACTTCGCGCGCTACACGCCGGAGTTCGTGGAGCGCGCCACGGGCGTCTCACGGGAGGACTTTCTCAGGGTCGCCGAGACCATCTGCGACAGCTCGACGCCCGACCGCACGACAGCGATCTGCTACGCGGTCGGCTGGACGCAGCACACCGTCGGCGTCCAGTTGATCCGCACGGCGGCCATACTCCAGCTCCTGCTCGGAAACATCGGCCGCCCCGGCGGCGGCATCCTGGCGCTGCGCGGGCACGCCAGCATCCAGGGCTCGACGGACATCCCGACCCTCTACGACCTGCTGCCGGGATACATCCCGATGCCCCACGCGGAAGACAGCGACCTCAAGACTTTCCTCTCCGGTCACCACGCGAGCGGTGGCGGGTGGGGGAACTTCAGCGCTTACGTGATCAGCCTGCTCAAGGCCTGGTGGGGCGACGCCGCGACCGACCAGAACGAGTACGGATTCGCCTGGATGCCGCGGATCTCAGGCGAGGACCACGCTTACAAGACCGCTCTCGAGATGCTGGACGGCGTCGTCAAAGGCTACTTCCTGTTCGGCGAGAACCCGGCGGTCGGGAACGCCAACAGCGGCCTCCATCGCCGCGCTCTCGCCAGCCTTGACTGGCTGGTCGTCCGCGACATGTTCGAGATCGAGAGCGCGTCCTTCTGGTACGACTCGCCGGAGGTCACGAACGGCGAGCTGAGCACGACGGAGATCAAAACCGAGATCTTCTTGATGCCGGCCGCATCACATGTCGAGAAGCCAGGCTCGTTCACCAACACCCAGCGGCTGCTGCAGTGGCGTCATCAGGCGGTCGAGCCACAGGGAGACTGCCGCTCGGACCTCTGGTTCATGTACCACCTGGGCTTGATCATCCGGGAGAAGCTGCGGGACTCGGGCGACCCTCATGACGCCGGCGTGCTCGCCTTGAACTGGAAATACCCGACGGTGGGGCTGACCCAGGAGCCGGATGCCGAGGCGGTCTTGCGCGAGATCAACGGCTGGGGTGCCGACGGCAAGGCGCTCTCCAGCTCCACGCAGCTCAAAGACGACGGTTCAACAGTCTGCGGCTGCTGGATCTACTGCGGCTGCTACGCCAACGAGACGAATCAGGTGGCGCGCCGCAAACCTGGATCGGAGCAGAACTGGGTGGCTCCCGAGTGGGGCTGGGCCTGGCCGGCCAACCGCCGCATGCTCTACAACCGCGCCTCGGCCGATCCCGCAGGCAAGCCCTGGTCGGAGCGCAAGCGGTACCTCTGGTGGGACGAGCAGGCCAAGCGCTGGGCCGGGTACGACGTCGCCGATTTCAACCCTCAGAAGTCGCCTGACTACGAGCCCCCAAGCGGTGCTACCGCCGACGCGGCTCTGCCTGGCGACGCGCCGTTCATCATGCAGGGCGACGGCCACGGCTGGCTGTACGCGCCGTCAGGCCTGGTCGACGGTCCGCTGCCCGCGCACTACGAGCCACACGAGTCGCCCGTCAAGAATCCGCTCTACGAGGTACAGGCAAACCCTGTCCGGCAGCGCTACCCGCACCGGTTCAACCCCTACCAGGAGAGCGGGGACGAGCGCTTTCCCTACGTGATGACGACCTACCGCCTGACCGAGCATCACACGGCGGGCGGCATGAGCCGGACCGTCCCTGTCCTCAGCGAGCTGCAGCCGGAGATGTTCATCGAGGTCAGCCCGGCGCTCGCAGGCGAGCGCGGGCTGCGTCAGGGTGCCTGGGCGACCGTCATCACCGAGCGGGCCGCGATCGAGGCGCGGGTGATGGTGACGGACCGAGTACGGCCGCTGGAGGTCGACGGGCGCATCGTCGAGCAGGTCGGCCTGCCCTATCACTGGGGGAGGCACGGGATCGTCACCGGCGACTCGGCCAATGACCTCTTCTCGATCGTGCTCGACCCGAACGTCCACATCCAGGAGGTCAAAGCCGCGACCTGCGACGTCCGCCCCGGGCGGCATGCCGCCCGGCTGCGTCCGAGCCGCTGATGGCGGTCATATCCGGCGGCCCGCCTTACGCGCCGGTGGTGGAGCCGAAGCCGGGCGAGCCGGTCGGCTTCTTCACCGACAGCAGCATCTGCATCGGCTGCAAGGCCTGCGAGGTCGCCTGCAAGGAGTGGAACCACGTACCGGTCACGGACATCCGGTACTTGAACAGCTCCTACGACAACACGGGCGCCCTCGGCGCCAACAGCTGGCGCCACGTGGAGTTCGTCGAGAAGCCCTCCGACGGCGGCGTCGCCTGGCTCATGAACTCCGATGTGTGCAAGCACTGCCAGGAGGCGGCCTGCCTGGACGTCTGTCCAACGGGCGCGCTCTTCCGCACGGAGTTCGACACGGTGGTGGTCCAGGCCGACGTCTGCAATGGCTGCGGCTACTGCGTCCCGGCGTGCCCCTTCGGGGTGATCGACCGCCGGCACGGGGTCGCCGACCAGCAGCACGACAGCAACGGCATCGCGCAGAAGTGCACGCTCTGCTACGACCGCCTCAAGATCGGTTACGAACCCGCCTGCGCCCAGGCCTGCCCGACCAAATCGATCCAGTTCGGGCCGCGAACCGCGCTGCGGGAGCGGGCGCGGGCTCGCGTTGAGCAGCTGCACGCGGAAGGGAAGCGGGAGGCGCGGCTCTACCTGGCCGACGAGAGCGACAACGAGGTCGGGGGCGCGGGAGCCTTCTTCCTCTTGATGGACCGGCCCGCGGCCTATCGGTTCCCGGAGGACCCGATCGTGCCCACGCGCCGCCTCAAGCAGATGTGGGGCGTGGCGGCGGCAGCGGCCGGGCTGCTTGCCGCCGGCCTGGCGCTTGCGGCCGGGGGAGGGAGGCGATGACCTCGCCCGAACGAGGCTACTACTCGAGGCCGGTTCTCAAGGAGCCCGTCTGGACCCCCGAGGTCGGGGTCTACTTTTTCGCCGGCGGCCTCGCCGGCGCCTCGGCCGGGCTGGCCTTCGTCTCCCGGCTGATTGGCAACCACGTGCTTGCCCGGCGAGCGCTGGTGGGTGCGCTGGCCGGCATCGCCGCCAGCCCGCCGCTTTTGATCATCGATCTCGGCCGGCCGGAGCGGTTCCTACACATGCTGCGGGTCTTCAAGCCGACTTCCCCCATGAGCATCGGAACCTGGGTCCTGACCACCTTCGGCGGCGCAATCAGCGGCGCCGCTGCCGCAGAGTTCCTCGGGCTCTTCAAGCCGCTGGGAAGAGCTGCCGAAGCTGCGGCGGCGCTGCTCGGGCTGCCGCTCTCGACCTACACCGCGGTGCTGGTGGCCGACACCTCGGTGCCGGTCTGGCATCACGCGCGCATGCACCTGCCGTTCGTCTTCGCCGGCGGCGCCGGCGCGAGCGCAGGCGGTCTGGCGGCGGCGCTGACGCCGGCACAGGATGCGCAACCCGCCCGGAGGCTGGCTGTGCTCAGCGGGTTGACCGAGCTCACCGCCGCCGTCTTGATGGAGCGGCATCTCGGCAGGGCGGCCAGCCCGTATGAGACCGGTCTCGCGGCGGCCCCGGCGCGGGCGGCCAAGGCGTGTACGGCCGCAGGCACAACGCTGATGCTGCTGGCCGGCCGCCGCCGGGCGGGTGCCGTCGCGGCCGGCGGCCTCCTGATGGCCGGCTCGCTGGCCGAGCGCCTGGCGGTTCTCCGTGCGGGTCGGGACTCCGCGCGCAGGACGATGGGCGAAGAGACCGTCCACGGCAGGCGCCAAGCGGTCTGAGCCTGGAGTGCCCCCAGCTACTCGCTCGCTACCGCCGGCGACGTTTTGAAGACCCGGAACAGCAGCCACTGGGAGGGGAGCAGGATGGCCATGCCGACCACGATCACCACCAGCATCACGCTCAGAGTCCCGCTGGGCGCGGCCGCGCCGTGGATGGTCAGGTCGGGGGGGATCAGGTAGGGCCACTGGGCCACGGCCCAGGCCCAGAGCACGAACACGACCTGGGCGACGACCGCCATCCGCGCCACGTGGGGATGCCAGCGCAGGACCGCCCAGGCGGCCAGGGGCCCGTTGAGGAGCGCCAGGATCAGGAGCGGCAGGCCGGCGTGGGTCAGGCGATCGAAGAGGAGCGGAGCCTGCAGCCAGGCCAGGAGAAGACCGCCCAGTCCCAGCACGCCCGAAACCTGGCCGGCCAGCAGAGCCCGGAACCGGAACACGCTCTGCAGGTCAGGTCGTGCGATCGTTTCCACCATCAGGTAGGTCGCCGCCAGGTACGCGCATAGGGCGACCCCGAACAGGCCGACGTCGATGGCCAGTAGAGAGGTCCAGCCCGCGAAATAGCCGGAAGTGACTGTGCCCCCGGCGGCGACCCGGACGTAACCGCCGCCCACCGCTGCCGCCGCCGTGCCCAGGAAGAACGGCGTGACGGCACTGGCGCCCCCGAAGACGCTGCCCCAGACGGTGACGTCTCGGGGGTCGCTGCCGTAGTGCCGGAAGGCGAACGACGCCCCTCGGAGCACGATGCCGACGAGCGACACGGTCAGCGGGATGAAGAGGGCGACGCTCATCGCCCCGAAGGCGATCGGGAAGGCGGTGAAGAGCCCGGTGATCATGAAGATCAGCCACACATGGTTCGACTCCCACACCGGTCCCATCGCCTCGACCACCGCCGAGCGCTGATCGGGCGCGTGGGGACCGAACGAGAGGAGGTCCCAGACGCCGCCGCCGAAGTCGGCGCCGGCGAGCACGGCATAGGTCGTCAGGCTGAGCCAGAGGACGGCAGCGATGACGTCCGCTTCAGTCATGTGGACCCAACGGCTCCCGGGCGAAGCGCAGCAGCAGCCGGATCAGCGTGAGCGCGAGCAGCAGATAGATGGCGACGAAAACGGTCAGCGTCAACCCCACGCCGGGAGCGCTGGTCGCGGCCTGCGAGGTGAGCAGAATGTTGCGAACGACCCACGGCTGGCGTCCGAACTCGGTGACGAACCAGCCCCCCTCCATCGCCAGCACGCTGGCTGGCCCCGAGGCCACGATGAGCCAGAGCAGCGGTCGCGTGCGGGTGGGTAATGCGCGCCGTTTGATCGCGAGCAGCCAGAACGCGGCTGCCACCAGGCCGATCAGGGTTCCTAAGCCGACCATGGTGTCGAAAGACAGGTGGACGATCACGGCGTTGGGTTGGAGGTTGGCCGGCACGGTGTCGAGGCCCTGCACGACCGCGTGCGGATTGAACGCCGCCAGCAGGCTGAGCGCGTACGGGATCTCGATTCCGTAGAGAACCTGTTTCGTGGACGCGTCCGGGAAGCCCCCGATGTGGATCGGCGCGCCCGCGGTCGTGGTGAACAGGCCCTCCTGGGCGGCGAACTTGATCGGCTCGACGTTGTAGACGAAGCGGGCGCTGGAGTCGCCGGTGATCCCCGCGAGCACGATCGCAACCGCCGCCATCCCCATTCCCAGCATCAGGCCGCGCCGGCGAACCGCGTCCTCGCGCCGGCGCAGGATCCCGCCGGCGTAGACCGCCGCGACCACGAAGCCGCTGACGACGTAGGCGGAGACGAGCATGTGGATGTCCTCCGTCTGCTGTGCCGGGCTGGTCGCCGCCGCCACCGGATCCACACTCGTCAGCACACCGCCGGCGAGAGTGAAGCCGGTGGGCGTGTTCATCCAGGCGTTGACCATGACCACGAAGATCGCGGAGAGGGCGCCGCTGACCGCGATCGGGATCGAGCAGAGCCAGTGCTGGAGCGGCGAGAGCCGGTTCCAGCCGTAGAGGTAGAGGCCGAGGAAGATCGCTTCCAGGAAGAAGGCGAAGCCCTCGGCTGTAAAGGGAAGTCCGATCGCGCTTCCGGAGAGCGCCATGAAGCGTGGCCAGAGCAGGCCCAGCTCGAAGGAGAGCGCGGTTCCGGAGACGGCGCCAACCGCGAAGATGATCGCGAAGCCCCGAGACCATCGCTTGGCCAGCGCCAGCCAGGCGTCGTTGCGCTTCCAGAGCCAGAGGCCTTCGGCGACGGCCATCAGGGCGGGGAGTCCGACGCCGAGCACCGCGAACACGATGTGGAAGCCCAGGGACATGCCCATGGTGGCGCGCGCTAGGACAACCTGGCTCAACGTTTGACCACTTCGGCTTCCTGTCCCTTATCCGAGCGTCCATCGTAAATCGCCAGCCGGCTCGGCCTCGACGTCGCTCCGAGGGTGAATCCGCCCGCCGATGCTCCCTTGGATGTCGCTCCGAAAGGTGGATCCGCCCGCCGATGCGCCCTTCGGGAAACGGGCGCGTCAGGCCTTCAGGCTACCGTGGCCGCCTCGGCCGCTCGCGGGCCGCTGCCAGGACCGTCCGCGACCACCTTCCCGTCTTTGAGCCGGATGATCCGGTCGGTCTGCTCCGCCAGGTCCTGGTCGTGGGTGACGATCACAAAGGTGACGCCGTGTTCCTGGTTCATCCGGCGCATGAGGTCGAGCAGCTCCTGGGCCAGCTGCGTATCGAGGTTGCCGGTCGGCTCGTCGCCAAGGACCAGGGTCGGCTGGTTGATGAACGCGCGGGCCACGGCGACTCGCTGCTGCTGACCACCGGATAGCTCGGCGGGCCGGTGGTTGGCGCGGTCGGCCAGGTCCACGTCCTGGAGCAGCCGGAGCGCGCGTTCGCGACCACCGCTGCGCTTCGACTTGTTGTATCGCAGCGGCAGCATCACGTTCTCGAGGGCGGTCAGCGTGGGCATCAGGTTGTACTCCTGGAAGATGAAGCCCAGCCGCTCCCCGCGTAGATCGGCCCGCCGGCCGTCCTTGAGTCCGGATGTGTCCACTCCGTCGATATGAACAGTGCCCGAAGTCGGGCGCAGGAGGAGGCCGACGACGTCCAGGAAGGTCGTCTTGCCGGAACCGGAGCGCCCGACGACGGACACGAACTCACCGTCGTCGATGTTGAGAGAGACGCCGTCCAGGGCCTTCACGGTCGTCTTCCCCTGCTGGTAGTGCTTGCTGAGCTCGACTATCTCGAGTTTGGCCACCTGTTACAGCTCCTTACTGCGACCGCAGCGCGACGACCGGGTCGAGCCGGGCCGCGTGGAAGGCGGGGATGATGCCGGCGAGCGCGCCCAGCGCCACGGCAAAGCCGAGCGAGAGGATCGTCAGGCCGGGGGTGATCAAGAAAAGAGTCGACTGCGAGGGCGGTGTCGCCGCGTTCGCCAGCGACACGATCGCAGCGCCGATGCCAAACCCGAGAAGTCCGCCAAGGAGTCCAATGGCGGTGGACTCGGTCAGGATCTCGAGCATGATGTCGCGGGTATGCGCGCCGACGGCCTTCTTGAGGCCGATCTCACGCACCCGCTCCGTAACCGCCATGAGCATGGTGTTGATCACCGCCAGCCCCCCGATCACCAGCGCCAGCAGGGCTGCCCCCGTGGTGATGGCGGTGAAGATGGCTCCGCCCGCCTTGAAGGAGTTGACGAGGACGCTGGGCTGGATCGCCTTGACGCCTGGCACCTCGGCGTTGATCTTGTCGGCCAGCTTGTCGAGGTCGGCGCCCGGCTTGCCGTAGACCTCGATGCCGGTCGCCAGCGTGCTCGTGTCCACGCGGCCCTTGAGCGCCTCCGGGAGACCGGCGCCGAGCAGGAACTGAGCGTCCGCGAGGCTGATCTCGGCGAAGTTGTCGGGCGCGGTCTGGGTCTTGTTCAAGGTTCCGACGACCGTGAACGACCTTTGGACGAAGTCCGGCTTGGCGTCTTTGGGCTTGATCGGGAGGGCGATCGTGTCGCCCGCCTTCTTGCCGAACTCTCGCGCCATCGTCCACCCCAGCACCACCTCGCCGGTCGCGTTCTCGGCGAGGTCGCGTCCCTGGGCGATGCTCGTCTTTAGTGCCGAGTACTTGTTGCTGGCCGGGTCATAGCTCGTGATCGTGTCCGGCACGCCGAAGCTGACCGCCGCCACCTCACCCGGCTTGGCGGAGAGGCTGATCGAGCCAAAGGCGGCGACCACACCGTTGAGCTCTTTGATCTGCTCAACCTTGTCCGTCGTGATCAGCGAGCCGAACTGGCTGTTGTTTGGCCCCACCTGGACCGAGCCGCCGAAGTACTTCACCCCGCCATCAAGCAGGGCGTTGAAGTTGGCGGCCATCGCCCCCATCGTGGTCAGCGCCAGGATTCCGATCACGATTCCCGAGATCGTGAGTACCGATCGCAGCTTTCGCCGCGCCATGTTCCGAAGGATTTCCATCAGGGTCTGCTCTCCTTGCCCGTGCTCCAGCGGCGGTTGGCGACCGGCAGCTTAGGCGGCGGCGGGTAAAGGGTGGAAGGGGCCGCTGTTACGAGTTATGAACGGCCGGCAGTGTTTGGCCGAACGAATCCTAATCGCGATCCGTCGGGCGCGGGAGGCGCAGGGCGCGGATCCGGATCTCCAGGTCGATGCGGTCCATCAGCCGCCACTCTCGCTCACATGCGAACACCTCGCTGAGGAGCTCCTCGTAGGCGTACGCCCGCGCTGCAGCCTTGGCCGGCTCCGCATCGCCCGGCGACTCGCTGCTCACTGCTGCTCCTGAGCAGACCCTAGCCGCGGGCGGCCGCGCCTCAATAGGCTTGGTTGGGCGCGGGGGGCGTATGTCCCATTGACCATCCCGACCCTGTCGGGTCTGCTGGTGACAGGTTGCTGGCACTCAGACGCACCGGCGCCGGCGGGGCAGTCAGAGTCGTGTTGAGGCTTGCCTTCATCGCCCTTTTTGTCCCCGGCTTTTGCGGCTGCGGCGGTCAACAAGAGGCGGCGGGCGCGACGCCTCCGCCATTGGACGTACGGCAGTTCGGTCCTGATTCCGCGAACCTCACCAACAGGTGGTTCTGGCCCGTTGAGCCGGGGACAAAACGGACGTATCGCGGCACCGTCAGGGACATTGCCCAGACAGTCGAATCCGTCCTCACCGACGAAACGAAGGTGATCGCGGGGGTCACGGCCCGGGTGATCCGCGACCGCGACATCGACGCCGGCCAGTTGGTCGAGGAGACCGAGGATTACTTCGCACAGGACGTGAAGGGCAACGTCTGGTACTTCGGCGAAGGGACCACCCACTACGTCAACGGCGTGCTCAGCGACCACGCCGACACCTGGCTGGCGGGAAGCAAAGGCGCCCAGGCCGGCATCATCATGTGGGCCGACCCGAGGCCCGGGCAGCCGAAGTACCGGCAGGAATTCGCGAAGAATCTGGCCGAGGACACAGGCCGGGTGGTCTCGCTCAATCAGTCGGTCTGCGTTCCCTATAAGTGCTTCAACGACGCCATGCTGATCGAGGAGACGACCCCCCTCGATCCCGGAGTGATCGAGCACAAGTACTACGCGCCCGGCGTCGGTCAGATCCGATCGCTCCACGCCCAGGGTGACCCCGAAGAATCGAACCTCGTCTCGGTTGCCCGCCCGGGGCCATGAGAGCTCCCGAAGCCGTTCGCGCAGGCGCACTGGCGTTGGCGGGCACTTACGGCGCCGAGACGTCCAGGCAGGCGCGGGCGGCGCCGGCGATTCCGGTCGCGACGCCTCACGGACAGGCCCACGTGCGCGCGCGCGATCTATTCAAGATCTACCGCGAGGGAACCACGGAGACGGTCGCTCTGCGTGGCGCCAGCCTGGAGCTGCCGGCGGGCCAGATCACGAGCCTGGTTGGCCGGTCGGGCAGCGGCAAGTCGACGCTGACCATGCTCCTGGCCGGGCTGGCGCTCCCCAGCGCGGGGCAGGTGCTGATCGGCGACGTCGACATCACGCGGCTGGATGAAACCGAACGGGCGCGCCTTCGGGCCCGCCAGATCGGAGTCGTCTTCCAGCGCGACAACCTGATTCCGTTCCTGACAGCTTCGGAGAACGTGGCGCTGGCGGTAAAGCTCGCCGGGGGTCAGCGGGCCGGCGCGCGAGCCCGCGACCTGCTTGGCGAGATGGGGCTGAGCAAGCGGCTCAAGCACCTGCCTCGCCAGCTCTCGGGTGGCGAGGTTCAGCGGGTCGCGGTTGCGGTGGCGCTGGCGAACGAGCCGAAGCTCCTGCTCGGCGACGAGCTCACCGGAGAGCTGGACTCGAAGACGGCGGCGCACGTCCTGGAGGTCATCAACTGGGCGTGCGAGAGGATGCGCTTGACGGTCCTCATCGTCACCCACAACCCGCTCGTGGCGTCGATTGCCCAGCAGCGGCTGCGGCTCGTGGACGGGGTGGTGCAACCCGCATGACGGAGATCGGCGGAATCCGCCTCGACGGGGTGGTGAAGCACTACCGCACGGCGAGCGGGCTGGTGCGCGCCGTCGACGGCGTCGACCTCGAGATCGCACCCGCGAGCAGCCTGGCCGTCGTCGGTCCCAGCGGCTGCGGCAAATCGACCCTGCTCGCCTTGATCGGTGGCCTCGAGGTTCCGACTCGGGGCCGGGTCGTGGTCAGCGGACAGGAGATCTCGGCGCTTCCAGAAAGGGAGCGCGCCCGCCTGCGCCGAGAGGAGTTCGGGTTTCTCTTTCAATCTCACGACCTCCTGCCCTTTTTGACGGGGGCCGAAAACGTCGTCCTCCAGGTTGCCCTCACGGATGTCGTCGAGGCCGGCGGGCGCTGCCGCCGCCTGCTGGAGCTGCTCGACCTGACTGAGGAAGCCGGCAAACTGCCTGACCAGCTCTCCGGCGGTCAGCGTCAGCGCCTGGCGCTTGCGCGCGCGCTGATTCACGCGCCCCGGGTGATCCTGGCCGACGAGCCAACCGGCGAGCTCGACACCGCCTCGGCGGGGACCGTCATCGACCTCCTGCTGACCGCTCGGCGCGACTTGGGATCGACGTTGGTCGTCGTCACACACGATCTCCGCGTCGCCGCTCGAATGGATCGCGTGCTCCAGCTCTCGGACGGCCGGATCGTCGAGCCGGAAGCCACCGAGGTGCTGGTGGATGCTTAGCTACGGCCTGCTCGACCTGATCCGCAACCCAAGGCGAACGCTGGCCTCCGTCGTCGGTGTCGCGCTCGGAGTCGGGCTTTTTGCCAGCATCGCCTTCTTCATCGACGGCTCGGCGGCGTCGATGACCCACCGAGCCATCTCGCCGCTGGCCCTCGACATGCAGGCGACATTGAGCTCGCCGCTGGCCTCCAGCCTCAGCCTGACGCAGAGCGTCGCAGGGTCCGGGGGGCTGGCGCCGGGGCAGATCGCCACGATGACGCTCGTCGTTTCCAACGATGGTGCCGCGCCCGCCACGAGCGTGCTCGTCAAGGATGAGCCGCCCCTGCCGCTGGCGTACGTCCCGGGCAGCACGCGGCTCAACGGGCGATTGCTCGCCGACGACGAGGGGATGAAAAGCCCGCTCGTCGCTGGAGTCAACGCGGGCACGCTTGCGTCAAAGGCGACCGCGACCATCACCTACTCGACGCGCGCCACCGGTGCGCTGGAGTCCGTTCGCGCGCTGGCGCTGCACGGCAGCGTGACGAGCCGGGAGGACCCGGTCGCAACCAACGCCAACGGGCCGAGAGCGGTCACTCAGGAAGAGCTCGTGACCGCCGCCGGGCTCCTTCCCGATGTCTCCAGCGTGGACCGGCTGGCCTTCGTCGACCTACCCCCGGGGTCGGCGCGCATCGGACCGAAGACGATCAGTGCTCCGCTGCGGGTGTATGCCTTCGACCCGGACTACCGGACGCATTACCCTGGCTTCGGCATCACGGCCGGCACGTTCACCGGCGCTGGCGGGCTGCTCAGCGTGGAGGCGTCCAGGGCGCTGGCCGCGAATCCGGGTGCGACGGTCGAGCTCCTCGTGCCCGGACGTCCGGACCCTCTGCGCCTGCGGATCGACGGCACTGCTGACCTGTCCGGCTCGGCGCCGCTCTTCAACAGCCGGGTCGCGGACAGCCTGGGCGACTTCATCTACGTGCCCAACGTGGTGGTCGTCCCGCCGTCTCTGTTCGACAGCGCCATTATTCCGGCCCTCAAGATCGACTCCGGTTCGGCCCAGCCGGTGCTCAAGAACGCGCCCATCATCGAGGCCGACGTCCGTATGGACCGCAGCCGGCTGAACGCCGATCCCGGCACTGCCCTGCGCCGGACTCAAGCACTTCGCAGATCGATCGAGAGGATCGCGCCCGGCCAGGTTTACGTCGTGGACAACCTCTCCACTGCCCTCAACGTGGCCAGGACCGACGCCCTGGTCGGCAAGATCCTCTTCCTGTTCCTGGGCCTGCCCGCTGTGGTGCTGGCGGCCTTCCTCGCCGGTTTCGCCGGCAACCTCCTGGCCCAAGCCCAGCGGCGAGAGCAGGCGACGCTGCGGGCGCGGGGCGCCCAGCCCGGGCACCTGACGCTGCTCCTGGCCTACCGGACTATCTGGGTGACGGCCCTGGGCGCCTTGCTTGGGCTCGCGCTCGGGCTGGTCGCGATGCTGCTCGTCTTCGGGCGCGACTCCCTGCGCAGCGTCGCGCCCGAAGACATGGCGTTCTCCGCGCTGCTCGCGGTGGCAGCGGGCTTGCTGGCGACGGCGTTCGCGCTTTATCTGCCGGCCCGGCGAGCGTTGAGCCGCGAGGTGACCGAGGAACGCCGGGAGATGGAAGTGGCGCGCCCGCCAGCCTGGCTACGGTGGCGGCTAGACATCTGGCTGCTAGCGGCGGCGGTGGTTGTGGAGGCGGTCACCCTCGTGTCAGGTGGGTTCAGGCCGAGGCTGGCCGAGGCCACCCAGGGGGAGGCACTGTCGCTCTCCTTCTACATGCTCCTGGCACCGCTGGCCGCCTGGCTGGGCGCGGTTCTCCTGGGCGTGCGCCTCTGCCTGATGGCGGCCGGGCGCCTGCCCGGCCCTCAGGGCGGTCGCTTTGGTCCCCTGGTCTCCGGCGTGCTTCGCCGCAGCCTGCAGCGCCGGCCCGCGGGATTGGCGATCGGCATCATCGCCGTCGGCCTGGCTCAGGCCTTCGGGGTCAGCATCGCCATGTTCGTGTCCACCTACCACGCCGAGAAAGAGGCCGACGCCCGGTTCGTGGTGGGATCCGACCTGCGCGTATCCCCGAGCCCGCTCAACCCGCAGCCGGCGACCTTCGCATCCCTGCTGGCGCAGGTCCCAGGTGTCGTGGGGGCGACCCCGGTCATGTTCCACGTTCAGAACGCCACGGTCGGCAATGACGCCAAGGACCTCGCGGCGGTCGACCCCGCGAGCCTGGAGCGGACCGCTTACCTCAATGACTCCTTCTTCATCGACGGCGGCGCCGGGGCCGCCATGTCCGCCCTCAAGTCGGATCCGGCGGCGGTGCTGGTCGATGCGGAGCTGGCGCGTGATGCCAATATCCAGAACGGAGACACCGTCAAGGTTCGGCTCAAGGACGCAGCCGGCGGCGAGGTCACGGCCAACATGCGGGCGGCCGGCCGCTTCCAGCACTTTCCCGGGTTTCCTCAGCACGTCGACCTGGTCACCAACCTCTCCGCCTACCAGGCGGCAACGGGTCTCAAAGCAATCAACTTCTTCTACGTCCGCGCCGCCGACCCCACCGCGGCCGGAGTTGGGCGGACTGCAGACGCGATCGCCGCCGGCCCCGGCAAAAACGTCACGCTCCGGACGGACACCACCGCCACCTCGCTCAACCGCGACCAGTCGAGCCTGGCCGCGCTCAACCTCAACGGCCTCGGTACCCTCGACCTCTTCTATACGGCGCTCATGAGCGCCGCCGGGATCGGGCTCTTCGTCTTCGGGCTCCTGCTCCAGCGGCGCCGTGAGTACATGACCCTGCGCGCGCTGGGCATTCGAATGAGCCAGCTCCAGGGTCTGCTGGTGGGCGAGGCGGCGGCGGTCGCGCTGATCGCGCTGCTGCTAGCGGCAGTCGTCGGCACCGCGATGGCCTACATGTTCGTCCAGATCCTGCGACCGGTCTTCACGCTCCCGCCTGATCGGCTCAGCTTGCCACCTGAGCAGGTGGCTGGCCTGGCCCTGCTGGTGCTCGGCGTGATGGCCGTTTCCGCCCTCGCCGCCAGCATCTTGCTGCGGCGCTTGAAGCCCATCGAATTGGTCCGCGAGGAGTAGAACCATGCAGTGGTGGCCGTTTTCGGAGCGTTTGCGACCGAACCGCATCGCCGCCGCCGCGACGGCTGAGCGCGAAGACGCCAGCCAGCTCTTTCCTGAGGCGCTCCAACCCGAGGCGCCGGCGGTTCGGCTGCTGGGGGTCGGCTGCCGGCTGGGTGGCCAGGATGTGATCCGCGAGGTCACGCTCGATGTCGAGCGGGGCAAGGTGACCGGAATCCTGGGGCTGAACGGCGCCGGAAAGACCACGCTGCTCGGGATCATCACCGGCCTTCGGCCGCTCTCGACCGGGCGCGGATGGGTGCTGGGACAGGCTCTGCCGGCGCGGGGCTCCAAGCTGCGGCGCCGGATCGGCGTCGTCCTCCAAGAAACGGCGCTCTACGACGAGCTCACCAGTTATCAGAACCTGGACTTCGCGGCATCCCTCTACGCTGTTCCGAATTCGCGGCAGCGGATCTACGAGGTGCTGGATCTGCTCGGCCTGGTCGACCGCGCGAACCAGGTCGCGGGAACGCTCTCGGGCGGGCTCCGGCGGCGCCTGACGATAGCGCGGGCGCTGGTTCATGAGCCGGAGCTGCTGATCATCGACGAGCCGACGATCGGCGTCGATCCGGAGGCCCGCCACGCCATCTGGGCGCATGTCAGGCTGCTGCAGGCCCTGGGCACGACAGTCATCGTGGCCAGCAACTACCTCGACGAGGTGCAGGCCCTCTGCGACATGGCGGCCGTGCTCCGGGACGGGCGGCTGGTCGCCTGCGAAACCCCGGCGTCCCTGATCGCCCGCGCCGGGCAGTGCATCGACATCCAGTGCGAGGCGGAAGAAGTGGGCAGAGTCCGACGCCTGACTGGGCACCAGGCCGGCGTGACCCGGCTGGAACCAACCCCGAGCGGCGCGACGCTGTTCGTCGACGGAAGCGCCGAGCCGGAAGGGATCGTCCGCGCCCTCATGGAAGAGGCCCACATTGCCGGGTTCCGGGTGCGAGCTGCCGACCTGGCCGAGGTGTTCCGGGTGCTCGAACCCGTGGAAGCCGGCGCATGAGCGCTGCCTCGAAGGCACTTTGGGCGGGCTTCGAGGCGGAGCTGATCCATCTCCGCCGCTCGCGCCTGCTCCTCGGCCTCACCGTCGTCGAGGCGCTGACCTTTCTCGTCCTGGTCAGCTTCTTCGGTCTCGCGGTAACCAACGTTCCGACTGCCGTGGTCGACCAGGACGGAGGTGCCGCGGCGCAGCAGTGGATTGCGGGCATGGCCAACGCCCGCAACACCTATGGGGTGCGTCTGATGAGCCAGGAGCAGGCGCAGCAGGCGATGTTCCGGGGTGATGTGGCGGCGATCGTCACCGTTCCGAAGGGCTTCTCAGAGGACATCGCCAATCACCGGATGACCCGGATGCCGGTGGCCGTCGACAACATCAACGCCGACGTCACCGAGATGGTGGAGGCGGGCTTTCCGTCGGTGGCGATCCCATTCGCACTCCATTACGACCTGCCGGGCATCCGGGTGCAGCCGGCGGAGACGAATCTGCTCGCCCATGAGACGGCGTTCATCCCCTACATACTCGTGGTCGCGCTCGCGCTCGACGCCTTCATCGTCGCCGGCATCCTGGCCGCCAGTGCGGTGGCGCGCGAGTTCGAGGCGCGCACCATCAGCGTTCTCACCCTGGCTCCGGTCAGCGTCATGCTCCCGCTCGCCGGGCGCCTCCTCGCCACCAGCGCCGCCTCCGCGCTTGCCATGGCGCTCACGGTGGTGGTGATCGTCGCCGGCTATCGCGTGATCCCCGCGCACGCTCTCGAGCTGGCCGCGGCTCTGCTCGCCTGCGTGGTCATCTTCTCGTCTGTGGGCGCCGCCATCGGCGTTCTCCTCAGGCGGACTCTGCCCGTCGCCGCGCTGCTGTTCGGTCTCGCCCTCCCTCTCTTCGTCAACAGCGGCTTCGACGAGCCGCTGCGCTTCGAGGGGGAGGCTGCCTTTCTCATCGGCCACCTATCGCCCGTGTACTACGCGGCTGGGGTGCTGCAGCACGCGGTTCACGACCTGAACACGACACCAGAGCCGGTCGGCATCGACTTCGCGGTGCTCATCGGCTGGGCGCTGCTCGCCGGTTTCGTCGCCTGGGCGGTCATGCGGCGAGGAGTTCGAGTGTGATCCGCGGGATCTGGAGGCTGGCGACGCTCGATCTCGCGATCTGGATCCGCTCTCCGTGGGCGATCGCGGCCGCCGTCATCCCGCCGCTTGCGATGGCGTTGCTGCTCTGGGTGCTCGCCGCCTACTCGCACGGAGCCCCGATCGCGTTGGTGGTCGAGTCTCACGGCCGGTACGCCGACCGGATGACGAGCATCATCCGCGACCAGAGCTCAGGCGCCGAGGTCACCACGACGGACCGATCGGCCGCGGAGCAGATGCTCCACGATCAACGGGTGGCAGCGATCATCATCGTCCCACCCGGCTTCAACGAAGCGGTCTCCAAGCGCCGCCCGCTCCTGCCCTTCATCGAGGCGACGCAGGACACGCGCTTCCAACCGGAAACCGCGCCGCGGGCAAATTTGCAGGTGATTCTCAACAACGCGGGCGGCGACATCAGCAATGACATCCGGCGCCTCGTCGACCGCGCGGTGGCGCGCTACGACGCCGCCGACATCGTGACCCCGGTCTACGAGGGCGAGCTCGACCTCGCCGAGCTGAACCCGTACCGGGTCAACGTCATGCTCGGTCAACTCCGCGAGACGACTGTCGACGAGCTGCACTACCTGGTAGTTCCCGGCGTCATCCTTCTCGTGCTCACGGTCGGCGTGATGGGGACGGCGCTTCTCTGCGCGCAGGACGCCGAGCGCGGCACCGGCCGCTACCTCGCTCTGTCTCCGCTGCCGCCGGGAGCGCTTGTCGCGGGCCGGCTTCTGGGCGGGCTGCTGGCGACCCTGGTGATCGTCGTGCCGATTCTGGCCATCGCCGCCCTGGCCGGACTGGTCCAGCCGCCGCCGGGACATTGGCCCGCTCTCGTCGCGCTCTTCCTGGCCACCGCTCTCTGCGGGGCGGGACTGGGCAGCGCGCTCGGCTCCGTCCTCCGTGGACCCCGTGTCGTGTCGATGGCGGCGTCGGTGCTCGCCACGTACCTCTTCTTTCTGGGTGGCGGCTTCACCACAACCCAGTACCTTCCCGGCTGGCTGCGCCAGCTGACGACCGTCGTGCCCACGCGATACGCGATCGACGGGCTTCGCCAGACGCTGTTCTATCCCGGCCTTGACGGAGTGGCCTTTGACCTCGAGGTGCTGTTCGCAACCGCTCTATTCGCCATCGCTGCCGGCGCCTTCTTCGTACGCCGCTCCTGGAGCGCCTGACCGCACGCGGATGTCGCTTGCGGCTCGTGTCGTGGTGGCGGCCGGGGCCAGGAGGGGGCGGATCAGCTCGATTGGGATGGGGAAGACGATCGTGGAGCCTCTCTCGCCGCTCATGTCGAGCAGCGTCTGCATGTAACGCAGGGCAAGGGCCGCGGGCTGGGTGGAAATGACCTGAGCGGCGTTGGCGAGGGTTTGCGAAGCCTGGAACTCGCCTTCGGCGGCGATGATCTTGGCGCGCTTCTCGCGCTCCGCCTCAGCCTGCCGGGCGATTGCGCGCTGCATCGGCTGCGGCAGCTCGACGTCCTTGACCTCGACGGCCGTGACCTTGACCCCCCAGGGTTCGGTCGACTGGTCGATGATCTGCTGCAGGTCCTGGTTGATGCTCTCGCGCTTCGCGAGCAGGTCGTCGAGGTTGTGCTGGCCGAGCACGGCGCGGAGCGTGGTCTGGGCGAGCTGCGAGGTGGCGCCGCTGAAGTTGAAGACGCGCGTCACGGCAGATCGGGCGTCGACCACCTGGAAGAAGATCACGGCGCTGACCCTGACGGTCACGTTGTCCTGGGTGATCACCTCCTGCGGCGGTACCTCGAGGGTGACCACGCGGAGATCGATCATGGTCAGCCGGTCGACGCCCAAGGGCAGGATGAGGAAGAGGCCCGGGCCCTTGAGCTCGATCAGCCTGCCCAGCCGGAAGACGACTCCACGTTGGTATTCGCGTGCGATCCGGATGCTGCTCAGGGCGACGAGCAGGATGATCACCAGAATCACGACGATCGCAATCACGGCACCCATTCAATCCCCTCCTTTGACCGCGCCACCTCGAGCTCGAGGCCGCGCCGGCCCACCACCTGAATTTCGGCTCCGGCCGGAATCTCGCCGCTCAGTGACGTCGCCCGCCAGGGAGCTCCGGCCACCAGCACCATGCCCCGCGGTTTCAGCGACTGGCGGACGGTGCCCCTCATCCCGACCAGGCTCTCAACGCCCATATAGGCAGGCAGAGAGCGCGCCTGGACGGCCTTGCGGAGCACAACCCCGAACAGTGCGAGTGCCGCCAGGGCGCCACCGAGTCCCAGCCAGGGGCTGACCCCGAGACCGATCACGCCGGTGTTGATCAGAAGCAGCGAACCGAGGAGGAGCGCGACCGTTGCGCCGGTGGTCAGGACGCCGTGGGTCGGCGCCTTGAGGTCGGCGATGAAGAGACCGAAAGCAAACAGGATGAGAGCTGCTCCGGCCAGGTTGACGGGCAGCCCCGCGAGCGCGATCAGCGCCAGCACACCGCTGATCACGCCCACCAACCCGGGCAGGGTGGCACCCGGTGTGGTGAGTTCCACGATGATGCCGAAGATCGCAAGCAGGAGAAGCAGATAGGCGATGTTCGGGTCGACCAGCGTGTGCAGTCCCTGCTGGACACCGCTCATCGGATAGTCGACGACGGGGCCGGTCAGCGCCAGCGTGACCTGGCTGCCGTCCGGGCGCCGCAGCGTCCGTCCGTCCAGTGTCTTCAGCAGTGTCGGCACATCCCGAGCCGACAGGTCGGAGACGTGCAGGTTGAGCGCCTGCTCGGCGTCGACGTTCACGCTCTCCCTGACCGCCTGCTCGCACCAGTCCGCGTTCCTCCCGTGCATGGCGGCCAGGTTGCGGATGCGGGCCACGGCGTCGTTGACAACCTTCTTGCCAAGGTCGCCCGAAAGGTCGCCTCCGTTCGCCTGGATCGGATGGGCTGAGCCCATGTTGGTTCCCGGCGCCATCGCGATGAGGTCGGCGGCCTGGGCGACGAACAAGCCTGCGGAGTCGGCGCGGGCGCCGGCCGCGTACACGTAGTCGACCACCGGGACCCGGGAGTTGAGGAGCGCCCCGACGATCCGGTCCATCGAGCTGCCGTCGCCGCCCGGTGTATCGGTGATCAGCAGAATCGCGGAATCGTGCTCCCACTCGGCGTGCCTCACCGTCTGCTCGAGGTAGTCGGCGGTGACGGTGTTGATCGGGCCCTCCACATAGGCCTGGAGAACTCCCGCCGATTCGGCCCCAGCGCTCACCGGCTGCCAGCCGGCCAAGAACGCAACCGCCACCAGGAGCAGGGCGCTGCCAGCGCGCCACCTCTTCGCTGCGGACCGCTTCACGAACCCCTCCGCCCCGGCTTCGCCGGGGCACCTCCCGCGAAGGGGGAGGCGACCCCTTCACCATAATCCGCCGCCCGTAAAAGGACTTGGGAGATCGGGCCGCCAGCCCGCTTAGCGAAGAATCAGAAAGCTCGCGTGCTGGCGATACTCGGTCAGGTTTTTCGCGTTGAGGTAGGACATGCTGGAGCGGATTCCGGCCAGGTAGCGGTCGAGCACGTCGGCCACGTCGCCCTTGTAGGGAACGATCGTCTCGGCGCCCTCGACGTATTCGGGATCGTGGTTGCCATGCTCCTCCTGGACCGAGAAGGACGCGGCACCTCGCATGATCTTGTGCTTCTTGCCATCGACCATGAGAACCCGGCCGGGTGCCTCCCGAGTGCCGGCCAGCACCGACCCGACCATCACGGCGTCGGCGCCCAGGGCGAGCAGCTTGCAGACATCCGCGGGCGAGCGGACGCCGCTGTCAGCCACGATCAGGGCGCTCCGCCGGACCGAGGCGGCCTCGGCGACGGCGTACGGAGTGGGGACGAACACGCCGGTCTCGGTACGCGTCTCGCAAACCGAGCCGCCGGCGATGCCGACCCGGATCGCGTCCGCGCCGTGGTCCTCCAGCCACTGGAAGGCCTCGGCGGTCGCGACGTTGCCGGCCAGCACGAATATGTCCTTCGCCTGCGCGCGCACCCATTCGAGCGCCCGCCCCGACTGCTCGTGCGCTCCATTGGCGGTATCGAGGCAGAAGATCCGGCAGCCGGCGGCGTAAAGAGCCGCGAATCGGGCCTGATAGTCGCCCGTCACGCCGATTGCCGCCGCCACCTCTGCGCCATCGTCCATTGCTTGGAGCGCGGCGCGATAGCCGGCCATCTGCTCTTCGATCGCCTGGAACCTGTGGAGCACCCCGAGCGCGCCGCTGTCGCCCAGTGCCCGGCACATCTCGGTTCCGCACACGTCGGGCATCGGCGAACCGATCAGCGGGATTTCGAGGGCCGCGATCCCGAACCGCACGCCCGGGGCGGCGTCGGCGCGATGGGCGACAGAGGAGACGACCCGAGGCGCGAGGGTCAGGTTGTCGTAGTCGAAGGCGAAGCCGGCTTTGAGCAGACCGCCCAACGTTTCGTATTCGGTGGTCATCAGGTCGATTGTGGTTGGTTTCGCCGGCGGGCTGCCGGATGCCCTCGCCCCCGAGCACTCGGTGGCGGCGGGAGCGCCGGTCCTCTGCGCTTAGTCGCTGATCACCGGACGCGGCATCGGTTGCGGCTGCCGGCGGGGAAGGACGCCGCCGCCTTCCGCCCTCCTCCACATGATCACGAGCGGGATGAGACCGACGATGGAAATGATCACGTAACCGAGGATGCCGTTGATTGAGTCGAATGCGGCGTGCAGAAGGGAAACCCCGATATAGGCACCGACGATGCCCCAGGTCAATCCCAGATGTCCGCGCCGCCGGGCGGCCGCGAAGATGACTCCCCCGAGGATCGCCGTCCACATGCCGTGCCCGAAAGGCGCCAGGACACCGCGAACGAGCTCCGTCGTGACCAGCGAGGTCAGAGACAGGAAGATCCGCTGACCCTGAATCACAAAGAGCGACACGAGGGCGTAGCCGCTGCTCTCCAAGGCTGCAAAACCGAAGCCGACGGCGGCCCCGAGCACCATGCCGTCCCTGGTGTGGAAGGTGCGAATTCCCCACGCGACGAAGAAGATCAGCACGCCCTTCACGAACTCTTCAATGAGGCCGACTTCCAGGTTGCCTGTCAGCCCACGCCCGACCAGGTAGTACTCGAGCAGCGCCGCCCCCAGCACTCCGAGCGTGCCGGCGATGATGAACGCGACCAGGATTCGCATCGGCGAAAGCGCCGGGCTCGGGTCATGATCCAGGTACCAGACCAGGGCGGTCACCGGGACGAGGAAGCTGCCGAGCAGGACGATCGTGGGCAGCAGGAGGACGTCGAACGTCACAAACGCTGCGACGATCGAGGCGGCCCATAGCGCAAGCCCGATGATCAATACCGCCCACCAGGGCGGTGCCCAACGATCGCCCGTCGCGGCCGGCATCTGGTCGCCTGCCGTCATCGACATCGCCATCTACTCCTATCGCTGAACGCCGGCCGGTGGTTAGCGCGGAACGGGGACGTTCCGGAGGTTGGCCCGCGCCAATTCCAACATGCTCCCAACCCCTCCCGACATCACGGTTTTGCTCGCGGCAAGTGCGAAGCCCCGCACCTGCTCCATCTCGATATGTGGTGGAATCGAGAGCGCGTTGGGATCCGTCACGAGGTCGATCAGGACGGGCCCCGGCCGGGCGAAGGCCTCCTTCAATCCCTCGCGTACGTCGCCAGGCTCTTGGATTCGAACCGATTCGAGTCCGGCCGCCGTCGCGATCGCCGCGTAATCCACCGTCCCGTTGTCGGTCCCGAAACTTGGCAGACCGTCGACGAGCATCTCAAGCTGCACCATCCCGAGTGCCGAGTTGTTGAAGGTGGCGATCTTGATCGGCAGGTTGTGAAGGCGCACGGTCAGGAGCTCGCCGAGGAGCATGCCGAGCCCGCCGTCGCCCGAGAGCGAAACCACCTGGCGACCTGGGTAGGCCAACTGTGCGCCGATAGCATGAGGCAGCGCATTCGCCATGCTCCCGTGAACGAAAGATCCGATCACCCGTCGACGGCCGTTCGGCGTGATGTAGCGCGCCGCCCAGACATTGTTCATGCCGGTGTCGACGGTGAAGATCGCATCCTCGGCGGCGACCCGGTCGAGGATGTTGGCTGCGTACTCGGGGTGGATCGGCTTGTGCTTCTCGATGTCGCGTGTGTAGGCATCCACAACGTGCTCGAGCGCGCTCACGTGCTCACTCAGCATCTTGTCCAGGAACGACCGGTCGTTCTTCTGCCGAAGCAGAGGAAGCACGGCGCGGAGAGTCTCGCGGACATCGCCATGCACGGCGAGCTCGAGCGGCGTCCGCCGGCCGAGCTTGGAGGCGTCATGATCGACCTGGATCGTTCGCGCCTGGGGCAGGAAATTGTCGTATGGGAAGTCGGTCCCCAGCATCAGGAGCAGGTCGGCTTCGTGGCTCGCCTTGTAACAGGCTCCGTATCCCAGCAATCCGCTCATGCCGACGTCGAACGGGTTGTCGAACTGGATCCACTCCTTGCCGCGAAGCGTGTGTCCGATGGGCGCGAAGACGCGGCTCGCCAGGTCCATGACCTCCCGATGCGCGTCCTTCACGCCGGCGCCACAGAAGAGCGTCACCGCGCGTGCGTCATTGAGCGCCTGGGCCAGCGCCTGGACCTGGCCCGGCATCGCCGCAGTGGCTCCCTGATCGGCCAGGAATGTGCTCGTCCCGGTGCTCTTGGCCGCGGGCTCGTGGGCGATGTCTCCGGGCAGCACGAGCACCGAGACGCCGCCTTTCGCGAGAGACGTCTGGATGGCGATACGAAGCAGGCGGGGCATCTGTGACGGCTGGCTGATCAGCTCGCAGTAGTGGCTGCACTCGATGAACAGCCGCTCGGGATGCGTCTCCTGGAAGAAGCCGGTCCCGATCTCGTCAGAGGGGATTTGCGAGGCCAGCGCCAAGACCGGGGCGCGGCTCCGATGAGCGTCGTACAGACCCTGGATGAGGTGTGTGTTGCCGGGGCCGCAGCTGCCGGCGCAGACCGCGAGGTTGCCGCTTACTTGCGCTTCGGCAGCGGCGGCAAACGCACCCGCCTCCTCGTTGCGGACGTGCACCCAATCGATGCTGCCCGATCGCCGGACGGCGTCGACGATGGGATTCAGGCTGTCACCGACGACACCGTAGATCCGCTGGACACCCGCCTGGCGGAGCACCTCTATGAACTGCTCGGCCACTGTCGTCCTGATCATCGCCCCACTCCCGGCTGCATCCTGGGTCGGCCACGGACGTCCTCGCGGCAGTGACTGTGCCTGCTTGGAAGGTACGCCTGTTGATGGGGAACGTGCCCGAGCGTCAACATTGTTCCTCACCCTCCTGGGCTTCCATCAGGTACTCGGTTACCGCTTCGCGCAGCTCCAGCGGCAGCGACTCGCCGGCCTCGGCCAGCACGCGCATGAGCAGTGCGCCGGCGACGTCCGAGCCACCCTGAGAACAGGACCGGGGTGGCGACCAGGGGCTGTACCCCGGTCGCGCACCCACGGTCTGAGCGGGGGGTGGAGTCACGATCTGCTCACGCGCCCGCCTCGAGCAATTCGTCGGGCTCGGGTGGGCGGGCGGACATCCATGCCAGCAGCGCTTCCTGGATCTCGAAGACGATGTCGATGGCGGTAGTCGGCGAGAACCGCCTGTCGAACGCCGGCTCATGGTCGAATGGGAGATCAGCGACCAGCGCCATCAGGCGCGGCCGCCAGATCTCCGGGCAGTACTCGACGTCGAGGAGGTTCAGCTGCTCGAGCGCGTCGAGCATGCGGTCGGTTCTGTTCAGCAGGTACGCCAAATAGGCGCGCCGGATCGTCCGGGTCTCGAGTCTGCCGGTGTCGCAGCCGATCTCGGCGGAAGCCTTTCCCAGCGGGCCTCTGGCCGCTTCCGCTGGCAGACGGCCTTGAGCATCGGCACGGCGCAGACGTAGGAGAGCACGCGCGTCCGTCTCCTTCCAGGGCTTCGCGATCGGGTGCTCTGCAGCGCTCACCTGATTCTCCTCCTCCATCAGCAAAGTGCATGCTCCACGATCTGCTCTAGCGCCACGGGCCGGCTTCAGCCGAGTCACCGGAATTCGACCAGGGGTGCCCTGTGGAGGTCGGTGCTGACCTGTCTAGGTTGGACGTTCGGCGCCCTCGAGGAAGATCGTCGCGACGAGGTCGCCGACGCCGGCGGGATTGAGCTCGCCGTCGAGGCGGTACCAGAACAGCGGCCAGTGGAGCAGGTTGAAGAGACCCAGGGTCAGGTACTTGGTGGATATGTCCGTTCTCAGCGCGCCATCAGCCTGGGCTGAATGTATGAGTGTCGAGACCAGCCGCTCGTACTCGTCGCGCATGGCCTGGATGTCGTCGCGGCGCGGTGTCGAGAGCCACCTCGTCTCCATCAGCATGACCACGTGGCAGTCCACCTCCGGAAGCACGGTTTCCATGTGACCCTTGATCAGCGACTCGAGCTTGGCGAACGCGGTCGTCTCTTCCGCGATGGCTTTGACGGCCGCAGCGTAGGCGTTCTCCATCGCGGCCTGGCAGACCATGTAAAGAAGGTCTTCCTTCTTGGCCTGGTAGTAGTAGACGGACGGGCGGCGGATCCCGAGCAGCCGCGAGATGTCGGCTGGCGTGGCGTGGGTGAAGCCCTTGTCCCGGAAGAGACGGGCGGCTTGGAGCAGAGTGTCGTCGTGGGTTTCCAGCTCCACCTCGGCCTCAATCGGCTTCCGCCGGCGCGCTCGTCCTCCATGACCGAGTCCCGCGTCCGGAAGACCGCTTCTTCAACAAGCTGCACGATCGCCGGAGAAAGCAGAACCGGCATCTGTCGAACGACCAATTAATGACGGGGTAGAGCTGAATGCGGCCCGAATGGCGACGCTAACCGCTCCTCAGACTGCGAGCGACGGTTCGTCCAACTTGAGCACGGAGGGAACCTACGGTTTCCCCCCTGTGCCCGCCCTCCCTTTTATCTGGGCGCACGGTTGTTTCTCGCCTGGATCACGGACCCAACCGGGCCGGCAAAGCCGGCCCTACGCCCGCCGCCCGTCTATTGAGCCTTTACGATTGCTCAGACGGCCAGCGACGGTTCTTCCAACTTCATGCCACGCAGCTCGTTCCGGGAGGCGATGCCCAGCTTCGCGAACACGTTCGAGAGGTGGAAGCCGACGGTTCGGGGGCTCAGGAAGAGCTGGCCGCCGATGTCCCGATTGCTCATTCCACGCGCGCACAGGCGTGCGATCTGCAGCTCCTGGGGAGTCAGCTGGTCGGTTGGCCCAGGCCGCCGGTTGGCTACCGATATCCCGGTGGCGCGCAGCTCGGCCTGAGCTCGCTCGATCCACGGTCGGGCGCCCAGTTCCGTAAACACCTCGATCGCGCCGCGCAGCTGGCGCCGGGCCTCGGTCTTGTACCGCTGCCGGCGCAGGCACTCTCCGTAGAGAAGGCGGGTCTGCGCCAGCTCGAAGGGATGTTCGTCGCCGCCCGAGACCGAGACCGCCGACTCGAATTCGTCCAGCGCCCGGCCGCCTGACGAGAGCAGCGCACGGCCGCGGTGGGCGGCCACCCGGGCCCACGGTGGACCCTGGTCGCTCGCCCACATTTCCAGCTTCTCCACGACACGGTCTGCCGTCGCGATCCGGCCTGTCCGGAAGCAGACGTCGACGAGGTCGGCGGCAAGGGTCGGCGCCTGGAGCCTTCCGCTCGGCCAGGTGTCGGCGCGCGCGACCGCGTCCAGGTGCAGAAAGGCTTCTTCGTAGCGTCCCTCGGACATCTCCAGGCCGGCCAGGCCCCAGGAGGCGATGGCAACGAAAGCGAGCCCTCCGTGATCAGTACCCAGGCGTATGGCCTCTGCCGCCTGCGCCCGGCACTCATCGGACCGGCCCTGGGCACCGGAAATGCGACTCAAAACGGCCAGCGCGAACGCGGCCGAGCCTACGTCTCCAGCTTCGCGCAACTGCTCGGCCTCGGACGCGTGCATCGCGGCATCTGACCAACGGCCCATGTGCAGCTCGACCAGCGCCAGCGTCGTCCAGGCCGACGCCAGCTGCCCCACGGCGCCCGAGGCCCTGACGCTGGCGGCCAGGCGCCGGTACAGCCGGTGGGCGGCGAGCAGCTCGCCGGCCATGTTCGCGCCCGTGGCCGAAGGCCAGTTCCACGGTGACGAGGCCAATTGCTCATGGGCCTCCAGGGATGCCTGGAAGAGTCCGCCTGGCGGTTCGACCCTTCGGTGCAAGGTCGGCCCGGACAGGCTGGCCGCCAGCCGCTTGGCCAGCGCGTCGTCGGGCAGCGGCAGGTCGACGATCGCCTTCCAGACCGCATCGAGGCGCGCCTCCTCGTCCGTGTTCCACGCCGAGCGCGCCGCCGCCGCGAGCAGCAGCGCTGCGCTTTCGGGAGCGGAATGGCCAACGTCGCCGGCGCCCTGGAGGAGGGTCACGGCGGCTGTGTCAAACGTCGAGGTTCGGGCCTGCGCCAGGCCCCGGGTCAGGCAGATGTCCGCCTGCACATCGGGATTGCGCTCGAGCTGCTCGGCTTCGTCGAGCGCAGCGTGCGCACGCGCGAGCTGGCCGGCGTTGAAAGCTGCGCATGCCGAGCGGGCGAGCCGCCGTGAGCGGTCGGCCTCCGTCGGCGAGAGTGCCGCCGCCCGCTCGAGCGCGGCCGCGGCGGCCGCCGGGCCGGACCTTGACTCGGCTCGTTCAGCTGATCGCTCGAGGGCGGCCGCCACTTCTTCGTCGTGCCCGATGGTCGCCGCCGCCAGGTGCCAGGCCCTCAGGTCTTGCTCCCCGGTGACCTGTGCCAGGGCACGATGGGCCGCGACCCGCTCTGTGAAGTTCGCCCCTCCGTAGATCGCGGAACGCACGAGAGGGTGGCGGAAGCGGATCTTGCGGTCGTCGGTGACGATCAATCCAACCTCTTCCGCCGGACCGATCGCGTCGACGCCGATGCTCATCGCCGCACCGGCGGGCAGCACCGCCGCGATGTCGCCGGAGGGGTCCGCGGCGGCAACAAGGAGAAGGCGCTGCGTCGCGTCAGGGAGACGTCGCACCCGTTCCAGGTAAGCCTGTTGAAGGCGAGAGCTGAGTGGAAGCTGGCGGGGCAAGTGATCGCGACCGTGGCGCTCTCCGGGGCTGAGCACCTTGCTCAGCTCGATGATCGCGAGCGGATTGCCCTCGCTCTCCGAGACCAAGCGATGGCGAACGAGCGGCGCCACATCAGGGTCCAGTGCCTTCAGGAGATCTGCGGCGTCGGTATCCGGCAGCCGCTCGATCGTCATCTCGGGCAGACCAGGCGCGCCAAACTCATTGAGGGAGCCGGTACGGGCCGCGAAGAGCATCGCGATCGACTCCATCTTCAGGCGCCGGGCGACGAATACGAGGGCGTCCGCTGAGGGCGTGTCGAGCCACTGGGCGTCGTCGACCAAGACGAGCGCCGGCTTCTCCTCTGCCACCACCGACAGGAGCGTCAGAAGCGCGATCCCGACCAGGAGCCGGTCGCCGGACGGCTCGCCCAGGCCGATCGCTCCCCGCAAGGCGGTGGCCTGGGCTGCGGGGAGGGCGTCCAAGCGGTCCAACAAGGGCCACGCCAGCTGGTGCAGCCCGGCGAATGCGAGCTCGGTTTCGGACTCGACGCCGGCGCAGCGGAGGATCAACATCCCGGGCGCGCTCTCGGCAGCGGCCTCGAGCAGGGTGGATCTGCCGATGCCTGGCTCGCCGAACACCACGAGCGCTCCGCCGTGCCCGTGCTGGGCAGCGTCGAGCAGGCCGCGAAGGATCGCTAGCTCCGCGTCACGACCGACCACTTCACCCCCCGGAAGAGGCCTAAGCTACACCCCGGGTCGCGTCAGCGTCACCCGACTCTGGGTGCGTTTCAAGCCTCCGGGATGGCTCTTATCCCAAGCTCGTCGAGATGGTCGGCGAGGTCGGCCGGGTCCTGGTAGACGCGAAAGGCTCCTGAGCGCTCCAGCTCCTCGCCCCCGTAGCCGCCGGACAGCAGTCCAACGCCGAGTGCCCGCGCCCGCTGAGCCGCCAGCATGTCCCAGACGCTGTCTCCGACCACGATCGCGTTCTCGATGTCGAGGCCCAGTCGCGCCGCGGCAGCGAGAAAGAGGTGGGGATCCGGTTTGGCGAAGGGAACCTGATCGCGGGTGACGATGGGCACGCCGTCGGGGATCTCGAGCTGGCTCAGCGCCCGCCCGGCGGTTTCCTGAGTGCCGCTGGTGGCGATCGCCCAGGGCAGGCCGATTTCGGTGAGATGGCGCAGGAGCCCGACCGCGCCGGGTAGGGGTCGCACCTGCGACGCAAGGTCGGCGAACGCGCGCGAGTGCGCCTCCTGGATCTCGCGGGCCCGGCTCGCGGTGAGGTGAAGGCCGGTCTCTCTCGTCAGGGCGTTGACAAAGAGCCCGCCACTCATACCGATCCGGCGGTGGATCCGCCAGACCGAGAGTTCGATGCCCGATTCCTCGAGAGCGTATCGCCAGGCCAGGACGTGCTGATACACGCTGTCGACCAGGGTCCCGTCGAGGTCGAACAGGAGTGACGACTGACGTTCGAGGGGAGGGGGGTTAGAGCCCGGCATTAGATTCAGGAGGAGATGAATCCGGCGCTGGCGCTAACGGCGTCAGCCGCCGTCCCTCCAAAGCGTACGCCACATCCAGGCGCCGGCCCGGGCCGAGAACTTTAGCCTCAGGCGGTCGACCCGGGTAGGTCTTCGGGAGTGTCGATCCAGCGGCCGCCCCCCTGGGTGGCGATCAGCTCGTCGGCCGCAGGCGGACCCGATGAGCCGCGAGGGTAGA
Organism: uncultured Actinomycetes bacterium; assembly: GCA_964640005.1. Classification (GTDB taxonomy): domain Bacteria; phylum Chloroflexota; class Dormibacteria; order Dormibacterales; family Dormibacteraceae; genus CAZHAC01. Next base: position 40,538 of record CAZXGB010000003.1, read on the forward strand.
TCTGTGGTTGGCCGTGGGCTTCCCACTCCGCCAGCAGCGGGTCGACGATCTCCCACGAACGCTCGATCTCGTCCGGCCCTGGGAAGTCGCTCTGTCCACCGCTCAGGATCTCGCCGAGAACGTTCTCGTAGGCGTCCGGGAGCGGTCCCTTGGCTATCTCGCCATAGTTCAGCCGGAGATCCGCCGGGACCATTTCGAACTCAGGACCGGGAACCTTGGCCCCGATGCGCAGGAGAATGCCGGGGTCCGGCTGCAGGCGGAAAACGATCATCGTCGGAATCGAGTCCAGCCACTTGCCGGCCAGCTCCAGGTGCGGTGCGTCCTTGAGCCGCACCACGACGTCGGTCACGTCCCGCGCCAGCGCCTTCCCGGCCCGCACGAAAACCGGTACCTCTTGCCAGCGCCAGTTCTCGATCGACACCTTGACTGCCGCGTAGGTCTCGCGGCGGGATCCCGGCGCAACGCCCTTCGTCGCCAGGTAGCCTTCGTACTGCCCCGCCACGCTGCTGGCCGGCTCCAGCGGCTCGACCGCGCGCAGCAACGAGTACTTGGCAGCCCTGACGTCGATCGGGTCCATGGTGCTGGGAGCATCCATCGCAACCAGGGCGAGGATCTGGAACAGGTGGTTCTGGATCACGTCCCGCACCGCTCCCACCTGGTCGTAGTAGCCCGCCCGCTGCCGGATGTCTTCCGTCTCGGCCGCTGTGATCTGAATGCTGGCGATCGTGTTGCGGTTCCAGACCGACTCGAAAAGGGGGTTGCTGAATCGGAAGGCGAGAAGGTTCTGCACCGTGTCCTTGCCCAAGTAGTGGTCGATGCGATAGATCTGCGACTCGTCGAAGAGCTGGGCCAGCTGCCGGTTCAGCTCTTTCGCGCTCGCCAGGTCGTGCCCGAACGGCTTCTCGACGACGACTCGGTTGGGATCGCCCCGCCGGACCAGCCCACTTTCGTTGAGCGCGTGCACGACCATGGGAACGACAGCCGGCGGCGTCGCCATGTAGTAGACGACCGGCCGGCCGTCACCAGCGACAGCGTCTCGCAAACCGCCGTAGGTCTCGGGAACGCCATAGTCGAGGCGAACCCAGCTCGCGCCTCCAGTCAGTTCCCGGCTGCCGCTCGCGGACAGCACCCGATCCTGGAACTCTTCACGGGTCATCTCAGTGCGACCGGCGCCGACCAGCCGCAGATTCCAGTGAGAGACGAGCCGGCCCAGAGCCGGCATGATCTTGCGCTCAGCGAGGTCACCCGAGGCGCCGAAGAGGACGAAGTCAACCCCAGGCGGCGACGGTACTGCTAGCCGTTCGGGTTGCCCGCCCGGCTCCCCCATGCGTCGACGTTAACCACTTGGACGGCCGGCTGTCGCGCCTCACCCGGGCAGCGCGGCGTCAGCGCGGCGCTTCCTCCCAGCGCGATTTCTCAAGCAGCGATTCGCAGGTGCGGCGCGACACCAGTCCGAGCCAGCGGCCATCGGAGGCGGTGACGAAGGCCAGCTCGAAGCCGCCCTCCTTCATGCTCTCGACCATCTCTTCGCAGGGCAGGTCGGGCCGGTAGGTGCTGGGGCCCTCGTCCATCACAGCGGCTGCGCTGGAGCCCTCCGGTGCGCCTTCGGCCTTCTCGCGCCGAACCCGGCCGAGTACGACACCCTCATCGTTCAGAACCGCACACCAGGTCCAGCCGCCGGCAGCCATGCGCTCGATCGCGACGGAGGCCGGCTCAAAGAGCCTGCATGAGGGCGCATCCCGCCGCATGGCTGCCGAGATGATCGGAACCGCCGCTTGGGTGCCCTCGACCGGCAGGTCGAAGGCCATCCAATCGAGCTTGCCGCCCTCGTAGTCGTACACCCGGTCGAAGCCGAGGCTCTCGAGCCGCCACGCGGCTCGGGGGCTCAGGTCTCACTGAAAGTCGTTGCAGTAAGTGATGACCGGGCGGCCGGCGTCGAGCTCCCCCGCCCGCTCGGGCAGCTCTTCCAGCGGGATGTTGCGCGCCCCCGCGATATGCACCGCGCGGTATTCCTCAGCCGGCATCACATCCACCAGCTGACCACCCGCTTCAACCATCCGCAGCACGTCGTCGCGGGTCACGCGCTCCGGCATCGTCACGCGCTCCCGCGCGAATCGAGGCTCGACAGCTGGGGCAGGACTTCCTTCGCGTAGAAGCTGAGGAAGCCTTCCTGGTCTGGCCCGACCTGGTGGACGTATACGTGGTCGAAGCCGGCGTCCGAGTATTTGCGGATCTGCGCGAGGTGGCGCTCCGGATCGGGCCCGACCACGGCTCTCGACGTCACGTCCTCCGCGCGCACGGTGCTGACCGCGGATTCGAAGTCGCGGGGCGTCGGCAGTTCGTCGTTCAGGTCGCCCCCGATACCGAGGATCGGCCACCACTTCATCAGCGTTTCGGTGCCCGCCTGCTCGGTGGGCGCCCAACACACCGTCATCTGGCCGTAACGCGGCTTGGAGTTACCGCCTTCGCGCATGAAGGCTTCGACGGTGCTCGCCACGGGCGCAACCGAGATCAGGCCGTCGGCGATGCGGCCGGCGAGCTCGGCGGTGTTCTCGCCGACCGCGGCCACGTAGATCTGCGGCAGCGGCTGAGGCAGGGTGTAGATCCGTGCCCGGTCGACCTCGTAGTAAGCGCCGTCGTAACTGCGCACCCCGCCCTCCCATAGATGACGGATGAGTTCGATCGCCTCCTCCAGCATCGCCGCCCGGATCGAGGGCCGCGGCCAGCGGTCGCCGACGATGTGCTCATTCAGGTTCTCGCCGGTTCCCAGCCCTAGAAAGAAGCGGCCCTCGAACATGTCCTGGGTTGTCGCCGCGGCCTGGGCGACGATCGCGGGGTGGATGCGGATCAGCGGGCACGTGACTCCGGTTCCGACCCGCAGCCGGCGCGTAGCGTGCGCGATCGCGCCCAGTGTTGCCCATACAAAGGGCGACTGGCCCTGCTGGTCCAGCCACGGATGGAAGTGATCCGAGATCAGCGCGAAAGAGAAGCCCGCGTCCTCGGCCCGGGTCGCCTGGCGCGCCAGTTCGCGCGGCCCGTGCTCCTCACTCGAGAGACTGAACCCCAACTCGACCATAAACGTGACAGTACGAGCGAAGCGGCGACGGAGGGGTCGGGGAGATCAACCGCGGCGTGTGGTCGCCACCCGGTCCAGACGATCGCGAATGGCGCGGCGCGCGCGGTCGAAGGCTATCGGTCCGCCGTCGACGTTGTGGTGCCCGTTGGCGGCGACGAGGAGGCTGTTGAGCTCCCAGGCCAGCTGCTCCGGGTCGACGCCGGGATCGATCTCCCCGGCATTCTGGGCCTCCCGTACCGCCCGCGCCAGGCTCGCCGACCAATATTGCTTGCGCTCGACGATCGCGTCCCGCACCGGCCCCGGCCGGCTGTCGAACTCGGCGACCGCCGCCTCGAAGAAGCAGCCGCCCGGGAACACCCCACGCTCGATGTAGGAGAGGAAGGCTTCACACAAGGCCCGCACGCGTGCGACACCGGCGGGCGGCGCCAGACCAGGCCGCAGCACCTCATCCGTGAAGACCCGAGCGGCCTCGTCGACCGTTGCCAGCTGGAGCTCCTCCTTGGACCCGAAGTGGGCGAAGAGGCCGCTCTTGCTGATTCCGAGATCGGATGCCAGGCGCTGCAGGGAGACTGCTTCCAGGCCCTCAGCCGACGCCAGGCGTGCGGCGTGGCTCAGGATCGCCTGCCGCGTCCGAGCGCCGCGCAGGCGGCGGCGGTCGGTGACCGGCGGATCGCTCGTGGCATGCATGCAGTGCGATCGTAGCACGACCGGTCGTAAACACTTGAAATTGACCGACCGATCGTGCTATTTGTGTAGATGCAACGCCGCAGGTGGCTCGGTGTTTTTCGAAACAAGGAGGTGTGAAGAGAGATGGTGGCGATCGAAACGACGCCTGCGGCCGGCTATCCGGCTCTGGCACGCCTCGAGCGAGCGGACGGGGAGCTTCTGCGGCGGTTCTTCCAGCGACTCTCGCCGGACGCGATTTACCGGCGCTTCCTGAGTCCCCTGGCGCGCCCTGAGCAGACCGGACTGGAGCGGCTCCTGGACATCGACCACCGCGACCAAGAAGCCATCGCGGCCGTGGTTGACGGCGAGATCGTCGGCCTCGCCAACTACGCTCGCCTGCCCGCGTCGGACGCCGCTGAGCTCGCCCTGGTCGTGGCTGACGGCTGGCAGAGGAAGGGGCTGGGTGTGCGCCTGCTCGCGGCACTTGCGGATTCCGCGCTGGCCTCGGGCATCCGCAAGTTTGCGCTCACGATGCAGGCCGACAACCGCCCGGCCCTGTCCCTCCTTCGGCGCTTCGAAGCTGAACCCAAACTCGCGCTCTCGCATGGCGTCTACGAGACGACGGTCTCGATTGGGCGCTCGGAAATCCGATGAGCTGGAGGCGGTGGGATTCGCGTTTGAGGGCCCTGCGTTCGCTTCCGGAGCTGGCGCCTTTCGCCGACTCTCAGCTGCGCTCGCTGCTGCCCTACTTCGACGAGGTCACGGTTGGGGCGGGCAGCGTTCTGGCCGCCCGCGGCCGCCCCTGCTCGCAATACGTGGTCGTGCTCGACGGCCACCTGGAGGTGCGGGACGGCCGGGGCGAGCACCCGGCGGATTCATACTGCAGCACCGGCTGGGCGGGAATGTTGGAGCGCGGGTGGAGCCAGGCAACCGTAGTCGCGGCCTCGCCGGCGCGGCTGCTGGTTATGGGCCGCGCCCAGTTCCGCGCGGTGCGAGCGCTGATTCAGCGTTGTCAGCCCACTGACGCTTCAAATGGCCGAGGTAACCCCAGGCTCCGCTCCCGCTTTCCGCTCGTAGGATCGATCGGGTAAGCCACGTCGACAACGCGCCGGCGGGGTGAATCCGGCGGATTGCGTTGGTGGATGGCAATGGCAGAGCGCATGGAAGTCGACGTAACCGTCGAGATCCCGATGGGCAGCCGCAACAAGTACGAATGGGACGATGACGCAGGAAGGATCCGGCTCGACCGGACGCTCTACACCGCCACCTACTATCCGGCGGACTACGGCTTCATAAGCGAGACCATGGGCGGGGACGGTGATCCCCTCGATTGCCTGGTCCTCGTACCCGAGCCGACCTTCCCGGGCTGCCTGATCACCGCCCGACCGATCGCCGTCTTTTGGATGGAGGACGAGAAGGGCCCGGACGCGAAGATCCTGGCGGTTCCGGCGGGCGACTTTCGCGAAGACGTCAAAGACATCCAGGACCTCCCCGAGCACACCCTGCTCGAGATCAGCCACTTCTTCGACATCTATAAGGATCTCGAGCCGGGAAAGAGGAGCAAAGTGCACGGCTGGGAAGGCCGCCGAGAGGCTGAGCGCGAGATAGAGACTTCCCGCGAGAGGTACCTGGCGGACGCCGGCGCCTCCCGCGCGGGTGCCTGATCAACCCGGGAGGGTCACCCTTCCCTCATCCAGGAGGCATTGCACATGCAGATGCTGATCTGGCGCAGATCATTTCTTGCGAGCGGGGCGTTCGAAGAGGAGCAGACAGGTCTCGAGGTGACCTGGCGGCCCGAGATGGACGTCTTCGAGCTGCCGGACGCCTACCTGTTCAGCCTGTCCCTGCCTGGGGTTGCGGCCGGGGACGTTGACGTGAGGCTGCTCGGCAGCCGCATGGTGGTCTCAGGCGAGCGCAGGCTGCCGGTACCCGCCGGCGCGGTCGCCCACCAGATCGAGTCCAACGCCGGAGGTTTCGAGCGCCGGGTCCGGCTGCCGGCGAACGCCGACGTTGGCCGCCTGCGCATGGAGATGTCTGACGGTCAGCTCCGGCTGCACGTGCCCAAGGCGGCGCCGCGATCGGTCAGGGTTTCCAAGCGGACCGGAGGCTGACATGGCGGGCGACATCGTCATCCCGACGACGTCTCCCGATGAGGCGGTCATGGCCGCCCTGGCGCTGCCGACGGTCGTCGTGCTGCCCGGGCTGGCGGCGCCGCTGCAGGTGGAGAGCCCGCCGGCGACGGCCGCTATCGAGAACGCGGCTCCTCAAAACCAACCGCTGGCGCTCTTCTGGTCGCGCCAGCCAGACGACGTTGACCAGATGGCCGGGATGGGGGTGGCGGCCCAGATCCTGCGGCTGGTCAGGCTTCCCAATGGAGCCAATCAGCTCGTGGTCCAGGGCGTAGGGCGCATCCGAAAGCTGAGCCTGGTATCGAAGGAGCCGGCCCCGAGGGTGCTCGTACAGCACGTCCGGCCGCCCAGGGTGCCGATCGTGGGGAATCCGCTGCGCGAGGCGGTGCTCAACAGCCTGCGGGCGGTCGCCGCCCTCACGCCGGCGATCCCGCCCGAAGCCGTGGTCATGGCCACCAATGCCCAGGACGCCGGCGAGCTCGCGGACATCGTCAGCGCCTTGCTCGACCTGGCTCCCGAGCAGCGGCAGCAGATCCTCGAGCAGCTGGAGCCGATCCCACGTCTCGAGCTCGCCCTCCAGTTCTCGGAGGAGAAGCGGCGGTACCTGGAGGTCTCGCAGCAGATCCAGCGGGAGGTGGGGGAGAAGACCGGCCGGCAGCAGCGCGAGTACATCCTGCGCGAGCAGTTGAGGGCGATTCAGCGGGAGCTCGGTGAGCTCGATCCCCAGCAGACGGAGATAGCCCAGCTGCGCGAGCAGGCCGAGAGCAAAGGCCTTCCGGAGGAGGTGAAGGCCGAGGTCGAACGCGAGCTGTCCAGGCTGGAGAGCATCAACCCCGCGTCACCCGAGTATGCGGTGATACGAAGCCGGCTCGATTGGATCCTCAACCTGCCCTGGTCGGATCCGCCACCGGATCCCATCGACCTGGAAGTGGCGCGCCAGGTGCTGGACGCCGATCACTACGGCCTCGACAAGATCAAGGACCGGATCATCGACTACCTCGCGGTGGCGAAGCTTCGCGGCGGTGGCCGGGGGCCGATCCTCTGTTTGGTCGGACCGCCGGGAGTCGGCAAGACCTCGTTGGGGATGTCGATCGCCCGCGCGCTGAAGAGGCCGTTTGTGCGGGCGTCGCTGGGTGGGGTGCGCGACGAAGCCGACATTCGCGGGCACCGTCGCACCTACATCGGAGCTCTGCCCGGCCGGATCATCCAGGGGATGCGGCGCGCCGGGGCGCGCAACCCGATCTTCATGCTGGACGAGGTCGACAAGCTGTCGAGTGGCGTCCAGGGAGATCCGGCGGCCGCTCTGCTCGAGGTCCTCGACCCCGCCCAGAACCACGCCTTCGTCGACGCCTACCTGGACGTCCCTTACGACCTGTCCCGCGTCTTCTTCATCTGCACGGCCAACCTGCTCGACCCCATCCCCGCGCCCCTCCGCGACCGCCTCGAGGTCATCGAGCTGTCGGGCTACACCGACAAAGAGAAGCTGATGATCGCGCGCCGGCATCTGCTGCCCAGGCAGATGGCCGAGCACGGCATACCGGAAGGCGCGATCAGCATCGACGACGAGACGCTGCTCTTCTTGATCAGGGGTTGGACCAGAGAGGCAGGCGTGCGCCAGCTCGAGCGGGAGCTGGCCGCGATCTGCCGCCGGGTGGCTCGGGAGCGCGCGTCAGGCCGATCGGAGCCGGCCACCATCACGCCGGCGACTCTCGAAGAGTGGCTGGGTCCGCGGCGCTACGAGGACACCCAGATCGAGGAAGAGCAGTCGATCGGCGCCGCCACCGGCATGGCGTGGACACCGGTCGGCGGCGACGTGCTGACGGTCGAGGCGAGTGTTGTACCGGGAACCGGCAAGTTGACGCTCACCGGACAGCTGGGTGACGTGATGCAGGAGTCGGCCCGCGCCGCGATCACCTACGCGCGGACTCGGTCAGAGGAGTTCGGGCTGCCATCCGACTTCTTCAACAAGAACGACATCCATATCCACGTCCCGGCCGGGGCGGTGCCGAAGGACGGTCCTTCGGCGGGCGTCACTCTGGCCACGGCGCTCGTCTCCGCCGCGACGAGGATCCCTGTTGACCGCCTCTGGGCGCTGACCGGCGAGGTGACGCTCCGAGGTCTGGTGCTGCCGGTTGGTGGGATCAAAGAGAAGGTCCTGGCGGCGCACCGGGCCGGCGTTCGCGGAGTCGTCCTTCCGAGCCGGAACCGGCGCGACGAAGGGGAAGTGCCGGAAGACGTGCGATCTGAGCTCGAGTGGCGCTGGGTGGAGCACATGGACCAGGTCCTGGAAACCGTCCTGATCGACCAATCCGGAAGATTCCAGGCCTCCGTGCGGGCCGGAGAAGCGCGCCGTACTCAGGAGCGAATAGCGGCCCGTCCGCGCTAGCGCGACCAGCGCGCGATAGTCGACAAAGTCAACATGACCGTTAGCACTCAAGCTGAGTGGCTGAACATTCGTAAGTCGGCGCTTTGTCGCCGGACCGTCCCCGAATGGCGGCGGGAGCCGCTGACAATCCCGCCGCGTGCTGCTCCGAGCGACGGTCACCCTCTCCGAGCGCCAGGTCAGCCTCGCGTACCGGCGCTGCGGCGCCGGGGCCCCCGTCGTCCTGCTCCACGGACTGGGCGCCTCGTCCACGGCGTGGCACTACCAGGCGGAGCGTCTCGCCGCTTCTCACGAGGTCTTCAGCGTCGACCTGCCCGGCTTTGGCGGGTCACCGGCCCTGCATCCCGCTGATGGCGAGGTGGCAGCCGAAGCCCTGGCCGCGTTTGTCCAGGAGGTGGTGGGGGCGCCGGCCGCTCTGGTCGGGCATTCGATGGGCGGGGCGGTCGCTCTGCTGACCGCGGTCCGGCGCCCGGACGTCGTGCGTTCTCTCGTGCTCGTCTCGGCGGCCGGCCTCGGCCGCGACCTGCCCCTCTTCCTCCGGATGCTCTGTCTGCCGGGGGCCGCGGCGGTGGTCGCCAGCGCCGGCCCGCTCTTGCTGCGGGTGCTCGAGCGCTCGCCGGCCATGCGGCAGCACTTCACAGGTCGAGCCGACGGCGAGGTCTTGAACCCCGTGCTCCTGGAGGCCTTCCAGCGCTATCGCAGCCGGGACGCCATTCGCGAGTTCGTGGCTGGCCTTCGGGCGGGCGCCGACTTCCGCGGCCAGCAGCTTCGGTACATGCTCCAGGACCGCCTGGGCGCCCTCGATGTCCCGCTGCTGGTGGTGTGGGGCAAGGACGACCGAGTTCTGCCTCTGAGTCATGGCCGTGACGCGGTCCGGGCAGCCGGCGTACGAGCTCGACTCGCTATCCTGGACTGCGGCCATTCTCCGATGCTGGAGGCGGCCGCCGCACTGACCGACCTCCTTCATGAATTCCTCATCTCAAAGCCGGTGGCGACCGCGGTTGCCTGACCGTGTTCGCCGGCTTCTAGGCCAGCGCCGCGTCCAGGTCGCTCTCAATGTGGTCTTCGGGCTCGGCCTTCTGGCCGTGCTGGCCCACTCGGTGCCGGTTGCCGACATCGCCCGCCACCTCCGGCCACCGCACGCCGAACTGCTGCTCGCACTGGTTGCCGTGGTGCTGCTCGGCCAGCTGGCGCGTGCGGCTCGCTGGCGCTGGCTCGTGCAGCCGCTGACGCCCGTCAAGCTGCGCGACGCCCTCTGGGTGAACGCCACCACCCAGCTCTTCAACTACATCATCCCGGTGCGGGCGGGCGAGGCCCTGCGGCTGATCTGGCTCTGCCGGCAGCGCGGTGTCAGCGCCGCCACCGCCGCCGGCGTGCTGGTGATCGACCACACGCTCGACCTGGCGGCCGTCATCGGCGTGCTTTCCATCGGCTTCGGTCTTCGAATGGCCGCCCTCCAGCCCCGACTCCCCGCCGCGACGACCCTCGGGTTCGCGCTGGTCGGAGCTGTGATCATGTTCGCGGCCATCGCCGGCGTGGCGATCGCCGGCCCCGCACTTGCCCAGTCGCGGTTGCTCCCTGAATGGGTGCGTGAACGTATCGGCCACCACGCCGTCGGCTTCCGAGAGGGCGCCCTGGTGGTCAAATGCGGGCGGCGCCTGCCCGCGCTCCTCATCACCTCAGCGATCGCGGTCGTCTTCGACGGCTTTGCGTTCGCACTCCTCTTCAAGGCACTCGGTCTCGCCGTGCCCATCGTGTCAGCGATCGTCACCCAGGTGACGCTGCTCTACGCCTATCTGCTGCCCTCGGCACCCGGCTACGTCGGGAGCCTGGAAGCGGGGGGGACGCTGCTCCTCACAAGCGGGCTCGGGCTGGATCGGGCCGCAGCGGCGGCGGCGATACTCGTCTGGCACGCGCTGGGGGCCATGGTCGTCATCGCTCTGGGACTTCTGGCCGTCCAGCAGCTGCGCCGCTCGGGCCAGTTCATCTTCTCTCCGGCGGCCGCGAATCCACCTGAGCAGTTAGCACCGTAGACGGGCGGCCGATCCCCAACAGAGTGGCGGTCACGCTCAGCCAGACCAGACCCAGCACGACGCCGGCGAGGACGTCCGACAGGTAGTGGACGCCAAGGTAGAGCCGCGACCAGCACACCACTGCGATGATCAGAAGCGCGACTGGGCCGGCCAGCCGTACAGCCCGCCTCCCGCCGGACAGCGCCGCCACCCAGACCAGGGCGAGGTAGACGGCCGTCGAGTTGGCGGCGTGCCCGGAGGGAAAGTCGGGTGACAGGACCACGGTCAGGTGTCCACTGGACGGGCGCGCTCGTTCGACGATCAGCTTGACGGCCTGCACCATCAGAGCGGCGCCCGATCCCGAGACGATGAGGAAGATTCCGACGTCCCGGGCACGTCTTCGTTCTGAGACCGCGGCGCCCGCCGCCACAGCTGGAACCAGCACCCAGCCGGAGCCGAGGTAGGTGACGGCCAGTGCGAAGGTGTTGATCGCGGGATTGCGATGCGCGATGAACCACTCGAGGACGGTCCGATCGACGGCTGGGACGCTCGACTTGATCGCAAATCCCAGAAAAGAAAAGGCGGCCACCAGCACCACCATGGCGGCCAGCAGCGATCCCCACCGAATCAAGTTCACGGGGGGCTCCCTGCCACAGTCCCATTGTCGGAAGCCGCGGCCGGGGGCGGCGGCGGCGGGTCGGCCATACAATGCAGATCGCGACTGGTCGGCGAATTTGTTCGGGGGTTGAGTAGGGGATGAGCAAGGTACGGGTACTGGTCGGGACACGCAAAGGCGCCTTCATCCTGACCTCGGATGGAAAGCGCGAGCAGTGGAAGATCGAGGGCCCGCACTTCGCCGGCTGGGAGGTCTACCACGTCAAGGGCTCGCCTGCGGACCCGAACCGCCTCTACGCGTCACAGTCGATGGGCTGGTTCGGACAGGTCCTCCAGCGCTCGAACGACGGCGGCCAGACCTGGGAAACCGCGGGCAATCAGTTCCAGTACGACGGCGAGCCCGGCCAGCACAAGTGGTACGACGGCTCGCCGCACCCGTGGGAGTTCGCGCGCGTGTGGCATCTCGAACCCTCGCTGACAGACCCCGACCTGGTCTATGCCGGGGTCGAGGATGCGGCGCTCTTCCGCTCCGCTGACGGCGGGCAGACGTGGAGCGAGCTGCCCGGGCTGCGGAAGCACCCCACGGGCGCGTCCTGGCAGCCGGGGGCGGGTGGGCTCTGCCTGCACACGATCGTCCTCGACCCTGTCACCCACGGCCGAATCTTTACGGCCATCTCGGCGGCGGGCGCCTTCCGGAGCGACGACGCGGGCCAGACCTGGCGCCCGATAAATCGCGGGCTCCACTCGGATGGAATCCCCGATCCGGACGCCGAGGTCGGGCACTGCGTCCATCGCATCGCGATGCACCCTTCGCGCCCGAACACGCTCTTCATGCAGAAGCACTGGGATGTCATGCGCAGCGACGACGCCGGCGAGTCATGGCAGGAGATCAGCGGCGACCTCCCGACCGACTTCGGTTTTGCGATCGACGTCAACGCCAACGAGCCGGACACCGTCTACGTCGTGCCCATCACGAGCGACTCGCACCACTTCCCGCCCGACGGCAAGCTCCGTGTCTTCCGGAGCCGGACGGGTGGCAACGAGTGGGAGGCGCTGACCAACGGGCTGCCGCAGAGCAACTGCTACGTCAACGTCCTGCGAGATGCGATGGCGATCGACTCCCTCGACGCCTGCGGCGTGTACTTCGGTACGACGGGAGGCCAGGTGTACGCATCGGCCGACGCCGGGGACAGCTGGAAGCCGATCGTCAGGGACCTGCCGGCTGTTCTGTCGGTGGAAGTGCAGACGCTGGCGTGATCCAGGTCATCCTCCCGCCCCAGCTGCGGACGCTGGCGAGCGCCGGCCGGGTCGTCGAGGTTGAGGTCGACGGAGAGGTGACCCAGCGTTCCGTTCTGGATGCGCTCGAAGGTGCATATCCCTCCCTGCGCGGCACCATCCGGGACAGCGTCACGCAGAGGCGCCGGCCGCTGCTGAGATTCTTCGCTTGCGAGCAGGACCTGTCCGACGAGCCACCAGACGCCCCACTGCCCGACCTGGTGGCGGCTGGGCGCGAGCCCTTCATGATCGTCGGGGCGATGTCCGGCGGCTGAGGCGCCGCCCGTCCTGGCGACGGCTCTATTCGGACATGAATAAAATCGTGCTTTCTGCGCAAGTTACTTGCGAATGGAGGTCTTGTTGACACCACACAACTGCCCGGGTTGCGGCAGGACGATCGACGACTCGCCCCGCTGGCTCTGCGAACGCTGCAGTCATCGTTGGGACCTGGCCATCGTGGCCCAGACGGATCCACGGCGAGCGGCGGCCGACCGCGCCGAATCCCGCGCCATCAGGGCATTCCGCGACGGGAAATCGTCGTAGAGCGCGAAGGAGGCGCCGGCCCTGGCCGGCCGGCGCCTCGCTGAACGGTCCTGCCGCGCTAGCGCCTCATCTACGGGTGCAGGATCACCTTGGTGTAGCCCTCGATGCGCTTGTCGAACTTGTCGTAGGCCTGCGGCGCCTGGTCCAGCGGTACCTCGTGTGAGACGACGAAGCTCGGCTTGGCGCGGCCGGCGATGATCAGGTCACGCAGGTATCGGTTGTAGCGCTTGACGTTGCACTGGCCGGTGCCCATCCGGAGCCCCTTCTCGAAGAGCTTCCCCATCGCGACCGAAAGCATGCCCTGCTTCGCGTTCTCATCTGGGCCGCCCGGGTCGCTGGGCACGTACAGTCCGGGGATGCCGAGAGCGCCGGTCGGCCGCACGGTCTGGATGAGTGCGTTCAGCACCACCGCCGGCTCTTCCTTCTCGCCCCTCGGAACCACCGCCTGGTATCCGACCGCATCGACGCCCTTGTGCGAGCCCATGCCGTCGGTCTGCTCCTTGACCTGGGCAACGGGGTCTCCCTCATCGAAGTTGATCGGGATGGCGCCGATGTCGCGTGCCTTGTTCAGCCGTTCCGGCACGCGATCGATGGAAAAGACCTTGGCGGCTCCCCTGAGCAGGGCGGAGTAGGCCGCCATCAGGCCCACGGGCCCGGCTCCATAGACGGCGACCGTTTCACCCGGGCGCACGTCGGCGAGTTCGCAGCCGTGATAGCCGGTTGGGAAAATGTCGGCCAGGAGGACGAAGTCGGCCTCCATCTCGTTCCCGGGTGGCAGCTTCAAACAGTTGAAGTCGGCATACGGAACACGAAGCCTTTCCGCCTGCCCACCGGTGTAGGGCCCCATGGCGACGTAGCCGTAGGCGCCTCCCGCAAAGCCCGGATTCACCGTCAGGCAGAACCCGGTGTAACCACGCTCGCAGTTCTCGCAGAATCCACAGGCGACGTTGAAGGGCATGACCACGCGATCGCCCTGCCGCAGGCTGGTCACGCCGTCCCCTACCTGCTCGATGATGCCCAGGTTTTCGTGGCCGAAGACGATGCCGGGCTCGGCCGCCGTGCGGCCCTCGTACATGTGCAGGTCCGATCCGCAGATCGCCGTCGAGGTGACCCGAACGATGACGTCGTTCGGGTGCTGGATTTGCGGGTCGGGAACGTTTTGAACCGCTACCCTGAACGGTTCCTCGTATACGACCGCTCTCATCGCGACTCTCCTGGTTCAGACCGAGGAACACGGAAACTCGCAGTCGGTGGATCCGTGGCGGCGTCAAGGCGGCGAGCGGATGTTGCCGCCGGCGTCCCGTCCCGGAGCGTCCCGCAAACGAATCCTCATGTCGGATCCCGACTAATCGAGTCTAGAGCCGGTGCCAGACAGTGGCTAGGGCTAGGCCCGCGGTCTGGTCGCCTGCTCGAGGATCTGAATCGGGTGGACGGCGGGCAGCCCGCTCATCTCAGCCAGGTGCCAGCGGCAGGTCTCGCTGTCACAGGCGATCTGTTCGGCGCCCGTCCGGGCCGCCAGGAGCGCGATCGGGCGTCCGATGGTTTGGGCGATGTCGAACTTCTCGAGCTTCAACCCGTAGGTGCCCGCGATCCCGCAGCACTCGACACCGCTCTCGCGGAGATCGAGACCCCCCAGCTCGGAAAGGACTTCGGGCGCGGGGACGCCCACACCGTGTGAGCGCAGCTGGCACGGCGGGTGGTAGAGCACTTTCCGTTCGTAACGTCCCTCGGGCTGCTCGATCCGGCCCGTCCAAACGCTCTCGCGCAGGAATTCGAAGACGTCCTGGACGGCCGCCGCCACCTCGTGGAGCTCGGGGGTATCGATCCCCAACACCTCGTGGTACTCGCGCCGGATGGCGTACGTGCAGCTGGTCGAGGTCCCGACGATCCTGAGCCCCGCCCGCGCGGCCGGCAGCAGCTTTCTGATGTTGGCCTCGGCGTACCGTCGCGCGATCTTGAAATCGCCGTTGCTGATGAAGGGCAGGCCGCAGCAGTTTTGCGGGGGCAGATCGACGTCCACGCCGATCCGGGCTAGAGCCTGGACGGCAGCTACTCCCACCATCGGTTCGTAGTAGTTGGTCGAGCAGCCGTGGAAGTAGGCCACCTTGGTCCAGGCACCGGACGGGCGCTGCAGGCGATTGAAGCGAGCGCGGAAGGTGGGGCGGCTGAACGCGGGGAGCGGAGCGTCGCGGTGAATCTTCAGCACCTTCTCAATCGCGACGCGTAGGGGTCGAATTTGAAGTGGGAGGTTGGAGAGCGGGGCGACCGGCGAGCCCAGCCGGCCGAGCAGCTCCGAGCTGCTGAGAAGGCGGTTGCGGAGCGGAATGCGGCCTCGTTCTTCGTAGACCCGCGCCCGCGCCCTCGAATTGAGCTCGGCCACCTTTACCCCGGAGGGGCAGGCCCGGGTACAGGCGCCGCAGCCACTGCAGTAGTCGACCCATTGCTCCGCGGGCTCGCCGATCCGGAAGCGCTGCGCCTGCGGCCCGCAGTACTTTGGCCCTGGAAAGAGATCGGTGGCGGGCATGACCGGGCAGGCGGCGTTGCAGACGTTGCACTTGATGCAGC